>NC_007761.1:3580000-3880000 GCF_000092045.1 Rhizobium etli CFN 42
CGCCAGATCCGTCGTATGCTGGAGGCGCTCGGGGCCGAATGCTTGCGCCTTGTGCGGGTCGCAATCGGCGGGCTCGAACTCGGCGAACTCCCAAAAGGCGCCGTGCGTGCGCTGACCGAGGGAGAATTGCAGGGGTTGCGCCGAAGAGCCGGCATGGAAAGGGCGAGACGTTGACCGATGTGTCGGAGATGGCGCCGCATGACTTCTGGCAGGAGATCCATCCGCCCGGCACCTTTCCCGAGGATCGGGAATTCACCACCTTCTATGTCGCCACGCTGGAGGACGACCGCCAGCTTCGCCTGCCGATACGCGTGTTGGCAGATGGCGATCACGCTCTCGCTTCGCTGATCGTCAACCAGGCGAGCTTCGCCGTCCTCGACGCGTTGGCCGACGGCCTCGCCGAAAAGATCAGACCCATGGGCGTCGATGTCATTGCCGGCCTGCCGACGCTCGGCTTGACGCTTGCAGCCGCCGTCGCGCAGAAGCTCGGTCACGGCCGCTACGTCCCGCTCGGCACCTCGCGCAAGTTCTGGTACCGCGACGAACTCTCGGTTCCTCTGTCTTCGATCACCACGCCGACACAGGACAAGCGCCTCTATATCGATCCGCGCATGTTGCCGCTGCTGATCGGACGGCGCGTCGCCCTGATTGACGACGTCATTTCCAGCGGCGCCTCGATCGTCTCGGGCCTTGATCTGCTGACGACCTGCGGCATCGAACCCGTCGTCATCGGCGCGGCCATGCTGCAATCGGAGCGCTGGCGCGACAGCCTAGCAGCCGCCGGGCCGCAATGGATCGCGCGCATCCGCGGTGTCGTTGCAACACCCGTGCTGGAGCGGAATGCCGAGGGCCGCTGGCAGGTTTCGGTCCGACCGAAGACATGAGATTGTCCGGTCTTTGCCGGCTGTGCCTCTGTACAGCAGATGAGGAACGACTACAGTCCGCCCAAGGCCTGTCAGCCGGAAATCTGCAGCGGTTCCGGTAAAGCGACATGCCTCCGTCGATGAAACACCGGATCCGCCCATGTCGTTCGAGCAAGCATCCCTGCTGATCCTTCTGCTGGCGATGCTCGTTCTCTTCTCGCTCGAGCGCATACGCATCGAGGTGACTGCCATTGCCGGCCTGCTCGCCGGCTATGCGCTCGGACTTTATCCTGCCGACCACATCTTCGCGGGCTTCGCCAGCCCCGTCGTTATCACCGTCGTCGAAATTCTGCTGATCGTCCAGGTGCTGGCACGCGCCAAGCTCTTCGACAACCTCGCTGCGCGTGTCGCGGCCGCACGACCATCGAACTTCAAGGTCATATCAGGCGCTTCCTCGCTTGCCGCCTTTCTTTCCATCTTCATGAACAATATCGGTGCCTTCGCGATCACCCTGCCGGTGGCGCTGCGGCTCGGCGTGGCGCTGTCAGTCCCCCGCCGTCAGCTCGTCATGCCCATCTCGTTTGCCGCCCTGCTCGGCGGCCTCGTCTCGCTGATCGGCACGCCGGCCAACCTGCTCGTCAGCGACGCGCTTGCCAGGACGTCCGGTGCGGGTTTTCATTTCTTCGATTTCAGCTATGTCGGGCTGCCCGTCGCAATCGCAGGCATTCTGCTCATCGCCGTTCGAGTCCGATACCTGTTTCCGGAACCTGACGCAGTGCCGGCAACGCTCGCCCAGGGCTCGCGTCGCGTCGTCGTCGAACGTAGCATTCCCAATGCTTCGCCGCTGATCGGCACACGGCTTTCCGAGTGTCTAGCCCGCTTCGCTATAAAACCGCACGCGCTGATCCGTGACGGCAATTTCGTGTTTGGCCCGCTCGACCAGTCGATGATCAGCGCGGGCGACGTGCTGCTTGCCGAAGGCGCCGATGACATCTTTGCCGGCCTTGCCGCCGCACAGGCCCTGGTGGCCGATGCCCATCTGCATGGTCAGCCGCCAGATTTTACCCGGGTTGAAACTGTCGTCATGCCCGAAAGCACGCTGGTGGGTTCGCGCGTCAGCTCGCTCGAAGTCTTCCACCATCGCGGCATCGCAGTCACTGCTCTTTCCATGCGCACACCGCGCATCGAAGGCCGCTTTCTCGATCTGCAACTGTCGATCGGCGATATATTGACGCTGGAAGGGCCACGTACGGCAATCGCCGAAGCGCTGGAGGAAAGCGAGTGCCTGCCGCTTGCTCCGACAGCTTCAGCCGAACCGGCCCTCCTCACCTGGCGGCCTTTCGCATTATTTGCCTGCGGCGTCGCGGCGTCGGCGGCGGGCCTGCATCCCGAGGTTGCTTTTGCGGGTGTCGTCCTCGTCCTCGCTTTGCTCAATCATCTCAATATCCGCCAGGCGATGGCCGACCTCAACTGGCCGATCATCATCATGCTCGCGGCGATGATTCCGATCGGTCGGGCCGTGGCTAACACCGGGGCGGCCGAAGCGATTGCCGGCTGGCTGAGCCTCATCGTGCCGGTTAACCATCCACTTTCCGGCATCGCCCTCATGCTCTTCCTCGCGATGGCGCTGACGCCCTTCGTCAACAACGCGACGGTCGCAATCGTGCTCGCCCCGATCGCACTCGAATTTGCAAAGATCGGGCGGCACGCACCGGACGCCTATCTGATCGCGGTCGCCGTCGGAGCCTCGCTCGATTTTCTGACGCCCTTCGGCCATCACAACAACACGCTGGCGATGGGCATCGGCGGCTACCGCTTCAGCGACTTCCTGCGGGCCGGCTGGCTGCTTGCCGTAGCAACTTACGGCCTCTCTCTGTTTCTTCTGGCTCTGTTCTGGCTGTGATGCGATACTTCGGCTCGGCTTGACTTCGCCGGTAATGAAACTAGAGCAGGAAGCCATCAGCCAAATACAAGGACAGTCGAGCGCCGTGCGAATCCTCTCCGAAGCCCATTTCCCGGAACTGCCGAACTACTATCGCGGCAAGGTGCGCGAGAACTACGACCTTCCCGACGGACGCCGCATCATCATCAGCACAGATCGGCTGAGCGCTTTCGACCGCATTCTCACCTGTATTCCCTACAAGGGCCAGGTGCTGACGCAGACGGCGCGTTACTGGTTCGAGGCAACGAAGGACATTTGCCCGAACCACGTGCTCGACTATCCCGATCCGAATGTGGTCATCGGCAAGCGGCTCGACATCCTGCCGGTTGAAATCGTCGTGCGCGGTTATCTCGCCGGCACCACCGGCACCTCGATCCTGACGCTCTATAAGAAGGGTCAGCGGGAAATGTACGGCATGCGTCTGCCGGATGGCATGCGCGACAATCAGATCCTCCCGGAACCCGTCATCACGCCGACGAGCAAAGAATTCGACGGAGGCCATGACGAACCGCTGACGCCTGCCGAAATCGTCACGCGAGGCCTTCTGACCAGCCAGCAGTGGGAAAGCTTGTCGAAATATGCACTTGCGCTCTTTGCCCGCGGCCAGGAGATGGCGACCAGACGCGGCCTTATTCTGGTCGATACAAAATATGAATTCGGCACCGACCGTGACGGCAACATCATTCTCGCCGACGAGATTCACACGCCCGACAGCAGCCGCTACTGGCTTGCCGAAACCTATCCGGCAAGTTTTGCCGCTGGCAAGCGTCCGGATAGTTTCGACAAGGACTTCGTCCGTGCGTGGGTGGCGGAGCGCTGCGACCCTTATAAGGACGAGATTCCAGAAATCCCCACCGAACTGATCGAGCAGACCTCGGCCGTCTATATCAGAGCCTACGAGGCGATAACCGGTGAGCGCTTTGTTGCCGACAACAGCGGCGAGACGCCGCTTGCCCGTGTCCGCAACAACCTCGCCCTCTTTTTCCCCTGAAAAGGAGACGCGCGAAGGCCTCCCGGCCTTGTATCGGCTTGGCAGTTTTCGCTGAATAGCGCTAGCATCGGCAAAAGGGGTATACCGGGCGCGGCCCGGCGGGGGACGGATGGTAAGAAGGCCGAGACGCAAGGCCGAGGAAACGCGACAGGACATCCTCTCCATGGCGGAGATGCTGTTTCGCGAACGTGGCTTCGCAGCAGTGTCGATCGCCGATATCGCCGGCGCGCTTGACATGTCGCCCGCGAATGTCTTCAAGCATTTCCGTTCCAAGGTCGCACTGGTCGACGCCATCGCCGGACGCCATCTCGACAATGCCGCAGAGCGTTTCGTCCCCCTCGACCAGGACATTCCTGCGGAAGAGCAATTGCTGCGCTTCGTCCTGCGCCTGCTCGAGGGCCATCTGCAGGACATCCAGAAGAGCCCGTACATCTTCGAAATGGTGGTTTCGACCATCGAGGCCAAACTCGAAGCCGGCAAGCGCTATCGCGCCCGCATCGAGGAAAAACTCCGCGAGATCATCCGCAAAGGCATGACGGAGGGACGCTACCATTGTCGCGATCCCGAGCGCGCGGCCCATACGGTCGCCGATGTGTTGGCCTGCGTGCTGCACCCTATCCTCATCGTCCGGGACGACAAGGAGACACTGGTGCGCCGGGCCGGGGAAATCGTCGGCTTCGTCGATGCCGCACTGCAAAATAACGCTTGCTAAGTGACGAATGCTGACTTACGTCACTTCGTAAAGCTTTTCTTAGACTCGGTTAATGGCATTTCAAGCCAAATAATCCTGACGCTTCTATAAGCCTGAGCTCGGCTCGGCCGAGCGCGTGGATCGCAGGCGAATGCCATCGCATGAGGAATTCAGAATGATAAGGCGTGCCCTGTTCATCTCCTCGGCCCTGGTGGCCGGCGCTTTGCTTGGCGCCTGCAGCGATAACGCCGGCAAGCCCGCCGGCAGTGGCGGTGCGGGCGCTGCGCAGCAGGCAGCGCCGGTCGGCGTGGTCACGCTGAAGAAGGGTAGTTTCCCTATCACCACGATCCTTCCCGGCCGCGCCGAATCCTTCCAGACGGCCGATATCCGGCCGCAGGTGAGCGGCATCATCCGCGAGATCGCGTTCAGGGAAGGCGGCGAGATCAAGAAGGGCGACCTTCTCTATCAGATCGAGGACGCGCCCTACATCGCCGCCGTCGAGCAGGCCAAGGCGGCCATCTCCAAGGCCGAGGCGAGCGTGCCGAGCGCTGAGAGCAATCTCGAACGCTACCAGCGCCTCGTCGGCAGCGGCGCCACGCAGATCGAATACGAGACAGCCAGGACGACGCTTCTTCAGGCGAAGGCCGAGGTCGAGTCGGCAAAGGCAGCCCTTTCCGCCGCGCAGATCGACCTTGACCACACGAAGATCGTCGCTCCCTTCGACGGCGTCATCGACCAGACCGCCTATAATGTCGGAAACGTCGTCTCGGCCAACCAGACGACAGCGCTGACGACGATCCGCCAGCTCGATCCGATCTATATCTCCCTGACGGAATCGAGCACCAACCTCCTGAGGCTGCGCGATGCGATGGCCGCCGGCGATATCAAGGGCGCGGAGAGCGTCGCTTTCCATCTGATTCTTGAAGACGGCAAGGAATATAACCAGCAAGGCAAGCTCGACATGTCGAAGCAGGTGGTCAGCGAGACCACAGGTACCTTCATCATCCGTGTGCTCTTTCCCAATCCCGATCGTATCGTGCTGCCCGGAATGTATGTCCGCGCCACGGTCGAGCTCGGCGCCGAAACCGGTTATGCGCTGCCGCAGCTGGCAACGAGCCGCGACGCCAACGGCCGACTGACGGCGCAGTTCGTTTCCGCCGACGGCAAGGTCGAAACCCGCGCCTTTGAGAACAGCTCGCCCTCCAACAATTCATGGCTGGTGACTGACGGCATCAAGGACGGCGATCAGCTGATCGTCACCGGCCTGCAATCGGTAACAGCGGGCATGCCGGTGAAACCAGTCCCGATGAAGATCAACGACAACGGCGTGGTCGTGCCTGCCGAGCAGGCCGCGGCCGGTGACGCTGAGAAGCCCGCAGCGAAATAATCGCTGCGAGCCGCATCGTCACCGTCTCAGCCGCACAGGAACAACCGATGGCCAAGTTTTTCATCCGACGTCCGATTTTCGCTTGGGTCATTGCGATCACCATCATGCTCGCCGGCCTGCTGGCGATCTTCACGCTGTCGATTTCGCAATATCCCGACATCGCCCCGACCACGGTGCGCATCAACGCCACCTATCGCGGCGCCAGTGCCGAGACCGTTGAAAAATCGGTCACGACGATCATCGAGGACGGCATGACCGGCCTCGACGACCTCACCTACATGACCTCGACCTCGTCGACCGGATCGGCCAGCATCCAGCTCACCTTCGGAACCAGCATCGATCCCGATATCGCCCAAGTCCAGGTGCAGAATAAGCTGCAGCTGGTCCAGTCGCAGCTTCCGGGCGACGTTATCGATGCCGGTATCAGCGTGACGCGCTCGACCTCGAGCATCCTCCTCGTCGGCTCACTCGTTTCGACCGATGGCAAGCGCAATTCGGTCGATCTCGGCAACATCATGTCGACCTCCATTGAGGACCAGATTCAGCGCCTGGAAGGCGTCGGCAGCATCAACGTCTTCGGCTCTGGATACGCCATGCGCATCTGGCTCGACCCCTTCAAGCTGGTGAAATACCAGCTGACGCCGAGCGACGTCACCGCGGCGATCCAGGCGCAGAACACTCAGGTCTCTGTCGGTTCGCTCGGCGCCCAGCCGACCACCCCCGGTCAGCAGCTCAACGTCACCATCACCGCGCAAAGCCAGCTCACCACCGTCGCCGACTTCGAGCACATCATCCTGAAGGTCGAAAAGGACGGTGCGACCGTGCGCCTGAGCGATGTCTCGCGCATCGAGATCGGCCAGGAAAGCTACGGCGGCAGTTCGCGCTACAACGGCCTGCCTTCGAGTGGTTTTGCCGTCAACCTCGCCATCGGCGCCAACGCGATCGATACTGCCGCCCGCGTGCGGTCCGCACTCGACGTCATCGGCCGCACTCTGCCGGAAGGCGTGAAGATCACCTATCCCTATGACACGACACCCTTCGTGGAATTGTCTATCGAGAAGGTCGTGCATACGCTGATCGAGGCAATCGTGCTCGTTTTCGTGGTGCTGCTCGTCTTCCTGCAGAATTTGCGCGCCACGCTGATCCCGACCATTGCCGTTCCCGTGGTGCTGCTCGGCACTTTCGGAGTGCTGGCGGCGACAGGTTATTCCATCAATACGCTGACAATGTTCGCCATGGTGCTGGCGATCGGCCTGCTCGTCGACGACGCGATCGTCGTCGTCGAAAATGTCGAGCGCATCATGTCTGAAGAGAAGCTTTCGCCGCTCGAAGCGACGGAGAAATCGATGGGCGAGATCACGGGGGCCATCGTCGGCATTGCGCTCGTGCTCACCGCCGTCTTCATTCCGATGGCCTTCTTCGGCGGTTCGACGGGCATCATCTACCGCCAGTTCTCGATCACCATCGTCTCGGCCATGCTGCTGTCGGCGCTCGTCGCGATCGTGCTGACACCCGCACTCTGCGCCACGATGCTGAAGCCGGTCAGTGAACACAGAAAACACCGCGTCGGCGACTGGTTCAACCGCAACTTTACGCGCTCGACCAAGGGCTATGTCAGGACCATCGGCTATCTCCTGAAGCGGCCGATCCGCGTCATGTTGGTCTTCCTTCTCGTCGGCGCCGGTTGCGCCTACCTCTTCACCCGGCTGCCGAGTTCTTTCCTGCCGCAGGAAGATCAGGGCGTGCTGCTGACCATCGTCACCACGCCGCCAGGCTCGACGACGCAGCAGACTCAGGCCGTCGTCGAGAAAGTGGAAAACTATTATCGCGAGAATGAGAAGGATGCAGTCGAATCCGTCTTCGGCGCACTCGGCTTTGGCTTCAACGGCTCCGGCCAGAACAGCGCCATCGTTTTCACCAAGCTCAAGGATTTTTCGCTGCGCACTGATCCAAATCTGAGCGCCCAGTCGGTTGTCAACCGGGCGCTGCGCAGCTTCTTTGCGATGCGCGAGGCACAGGTCTTCGCGCTCCTGCCGCCGGCGATTCAGGGCCTCGGCGTGTCGAGCGGCTTTTCCATGTATCTCGTCGATACCGGCGGCCACGGCAACGACGCGCTGACGGCTGCTTCCAAGCGGCTGATCCAGATGGGCAACAGCTCGGGTAAGATCGTGGCGCTGCGCAGCAGCAACAAAGAAGTCGAGCCGCAAATGCGCATCGTGCTCGATCAGGAAAAGATCGGCGCCATGGGCGTCGACATCGCCTCGGTCAATTCGATGCTGTCGATCATCTTCACCGGCCGCGATGTCAACGACTTCACGCTGAACGGCGAGATCAAGCCGGTCTATGTCCAGGGCGACGCACCCTTCCGCATGCAGCCGGACGATCTGAACCATTGGTACGCCCGCAACAATTCAGGCGAGATGGTGCCCTTCTCCGCCTTTACCAAAACCGAATGGGTCAAGGGCGCGCCCTCGCTTGCCCGTTTCAACGCCGTCAGCGCCATCCCGCTCGATGGCGCCTCCGCTCCCGGCGTATCCTCCGGCGATGCGATGAATGAAATGGAAGCGCTGACCGAACAGCTCGGCGGCGGCTACACGGTCGCCTGGCAAGGCATTTCCTATCAGGAGCGCCTTTCCGGCTCACAAGCGCCGATACTCTATGCGATTTCCGTTCTCGTCGTCTTCCTCTGCCTGGCAGCGCTTTATGAAAGCTGGTCGATTCCCTTCTCGGTGATCATGGCGGTGCCTGTCGGCATTCTCGGCGCGCTGGCGGCGGCAACGCTCTTTGGCCAGGCGAACGACGTCTATTTCAAGGTTGGCCTGCTGACCACAATCGGACTCGCGGCGAAGAACGCGATCCTGATCGTCGAATTCGCCAAGGACCGGATGGAAAGCGGACTGGGACTCTATGAGGCGACGCTGGAGGCTGCGAGACTGCGCCTGCGGCCGATCATCATGACCTCGCTCGCCTTCATTCTGGGCGTCGTGCCACTGGCGGTCGCGACAGGCGCGGGCTCAGCGGCGCAGAATGCCATCGGCATCGGCGTTCTCGGCGGCATGCTCGCGGCGACGATGCTCGGAATTTTCTTTGTGCCGTCCTTTTTCGTTGTGATCCGACGCATCTTTGCCACACGCGGCAAAAATGCGGCATCAGTGTGATATAAATGCACTGTGATAATGCTGTTCCGATTGCTACATTGCGCCCGACTGCTTCGGAGTGGGTGTTATTGGTAGAACGAGGCGCGGCGGCCGATAGTGAAGCATGAAGCTTCGGACAAGAATTGACTTGCTCGAGTACAGGAAGAAATGAATGGTATCTCTTCGTTTTGCCACACCGGCATTATTGTTATTACTGTCGGGCTGTGTTGTAGGCCCGGATCATGCTCCTCCTGAAATGCCGCTGCCCGCCAAGTTCGGAGAAGGCGGGACAAAGAGTGTAGGCGACGTTGCTACCGCTGCCTGGTGGACCGCCTTCAACGACCCAAAACTGAATGGCTATGTCCAGGCTGGGCTCGACCAGAACCTGAGCGTCCAGCAGGCGATCGAACGCATCAATGCGGCCTCCGCCAACGTCACCACCGCCGGTGCCGGCGGCCTCCCGAACCTGACGGTCGGCGGCTCGCACACGGTCAGCGGCCAGAGGGGCGAGCTGCGCACGCAGTTCGACACGCGCAACACCACTGCCGGCGACGTCCAGCTGAGCTGGCTGCTCGATCTTTTCGGCCTCTATAAGCGCAGCACCGAGAGCGCGCTTGCCTCGCTCGATTCCGCTTACGCATCTGCCGATGTCGCCAAGCTGACCCTCGTGCAGGATCTCGTTTCCAGTTACATCGACGTTCGCTACTATCAGCAGCGCCTGGCGCTTTCGAAGGCAAACCTGAAGTCGCGTCAAGAAACCTACGAACTGACCAAGTTCCAGCTTGAAGCCGGCGCCGCCTCGCGTCTCGACGTCGTTCAGGCCGAAGGCCTCGTACAGTCGACGCTCGCCGAAATTCCCGGCCTCGAAACCAACATCCGGGTATCAGCCCATCACATCGCCACGTTGCTCGGCCTGCCGGCCTCGGCCCTGGTCGACGAGCTGCTGAAGGGTCGCGGCCAGCCGGTCTTCCGTGGCGGCATCAACTCGGGCATTCCGGCAGACCTGATCCGCAACCGTCCCGACATTCGCGTCGCCGAGCGTGATCTCGCCGCCGCAACGGCCAATATCGGTGTTGCCGAGGCGCAGCTCTATCCGAGCATCTCGCTCAGCGGCTCGATTTCGCCGTCCTACATCAATCAGCGCGGCATCCATGGCGACTTGACCCCTTGGTCCTTCGGTCCGACCCTCAACCTGCCGATCTTTGATGGCGGCCGTCTGCGCGCCAACGTTAAGTCGGCGCAGTCCACTGCCGCGACCGCCTACCTCAACTGGAAGTCGACCGTGCTGACTGCGGTCGAACAGGTCGAGAACGCACTCGCGGCTGTCCGCCGCGACGCTCGCACGGTCGCAGCCCTACAGGCCCAAGTGAAGACCACTCAGGAAACGCTCGAACTGTCGACCGCATCCTACAAGGACGGCGCCTCCTCGCTGCTCGACGTTCTCGATGCGCAGCGCCAGGTTTCGCTTGCCCAGGCGAGCCTTGCCCAGGCAGTCCAGCAGATGGCCAAGGACTATGTCTCGCTGAATATTGCGGTCGGCGGCGGCTACGCGCCCGGCGGCAAGACCACAGCACCGGTGACGCCTGCGCCGGCAAAGGCCAAGAGCTGATCGGCATTTCGCCTTTCCGGAATACGAACCCCGCGATCGCCTCGCGGGGTTTTTTCACGCCGGACAAAATCCCCGAATAATCGCGCACCGGGCGAATTTGGATTCGACAAGCAGAAAGAGCTGCTATAGGACTGATTAAACGATTAATCAGAATGCTCCAGACATGGCTTCATCGCGCTCCGGACCGAACCTCAGCAGGATAGCGACTTCGCTCGGCGTCTCCATTGCCACAGTCTCCAATGCGCTTTCCGGTAAAGGCCGGGTCTCCGGCCAGTTGGTCGAACGGATCCGCGAACATGCCGCCGAACTAGGTTATGTCCCGAGCCAGGCCGGCCGCGCGCTCAGGACCGGCCGCAGTGGCGTTCTCGGCCTGGTACTGGCCGATATCGCCAATCCTCTGTTCCCGAAGATCGCACAGGCGATCGAATTTGCCGCCTCCACCGCCGGTTACGGCGTGCTGATCGCCGACTCCCGCGGCGATGCTGCCGCCCAGACCGATGCGATCAATCGTCTCGTCGAACGAGGCGTCGACGGCATGGTCATTATTCCCCGCCGCGCCACCCGCATTTCGTCCGCCGCTTGCCCAGTCGCTCTCATCGACACCCCCTCGACGCCAGGCAACACCGTTTCCGCCGACCATTGGCAGGGCGGCCGCGAAATAGGTGTCCATCTCGCGGACCTCGGCCACCAGCGCATCCTCATCATCGGCAACAACCAGGAATCCAGCGTTCAGAACGACCGTGCCGACGGGATTCGCGCCGGTATGGACGCGGGTATGCATTCCGAAACGCTGTGGATCGGGAAGGTGGAGCAGGATGGCGGCAGCGGCTGTCCGCTCGGCCTCGCCGAGAAGGTGAGGGAGGGTTTCACCGCTTTCGCGGCTCTTTCCGATCTGCAGGCATTACGCGCGCTGACCGAGCTGCAGCAGGCCGGCATCAGCGTTCCCGGCGATGTCAGCGTCACGGGCTTTGACGACCTCATCTGGTCGCCTGTTGTCACACCGTCGCTGACGACGGTCAGAATGGACATGGATAGAATTGCCGGGATTGCCGTGTCGGCGTTGGCCGATACCATCAGAAAAAGCCACGCCCGGGAAGGCGTGCTCGTTACCGCGGAAATCGAACGCGTCGCAATGCAGCTGATTGTCCGCCAATCATCCGGGCCTGCGAGTCCGGCACCAAAAACCTCAGAGATGGAGAACATGTAAGATGAAAAAAGCTCTCATGGTGTCGGCGGCGCTCGCCGCACTGTGGCCGTTTGCCGCCTCCGCAGCCGAACGGACACTGACTATTTCCGTCTATGCCTTCGCCCAGGACGACTTCAAGACGCTGGTCTATGATCCGTTCGAAGCCCAATGCGGCTGCAAGCTGGTGGTCGAGACCGGCAACAGCGTCGAGCGGCTGGCCAAGATGGAGGCGAACAAGGCCAATCCCGTGGTCGATCTCGCCGCCGTTTCGATGGCGGATGCGCTTGCGGCATCGCGCGCCGGCCTGACCGACAAGATCGATACGACGAAACTTGCCAATTTCGACAAGCTCTACGACGTCGCCAAGGATCCCAACGGCGACGGCATGAGCGTCGGCTATACTTTCTATGCCACGTCGATCGCCTATCGTTCCGACAAGATGAAGATCGAGTCCTGGGCCGATCTTCTGAAGCCGGAATATGTCGGCCATGTCGCCTTCCCGAATGTCACCACCAATCAGGGCCCGCCGGCGCTGTATATGCTGGGCCTGTCGCTCGGCAAAGATACGCCTGATCTGCAAGGCCCGATCGCGGCGCTGGGCGAGAAGAAGGACGACATCGTCACTTTCTACGAAAAGTCCTCGCAGCTCGTGCAGCTCATGCAGCAGGAGGAAATCTGGGCAGCCCCCATCGGCCGTTTCTCTTGGGCCGGCTTCACCAAGCTCGACCTTCCCGTCGCCTGGGCAACGCCGAAGGAGGGACAGACGGGCGGCATGAACGTGCTGGTGTTGACCAAGGGTTCGAAAAACCAGGATCTCGCCATGCAGTTCATGGATTTCTGGCTTTCGACCGAGATCCAGACCAAGCTCGCCGAAAAGCTGATCGATAGCCCCGCCAATAGCGAGGTCAAGCTTTCCGAAGCTGCCGCCGGCAACCTCACCTATGGCGAGGAAACGGCCAAGAGCCTCAAGCTGATCCCTTCCGCCATCGCCCTCGACAACCGCGCCGGTTGGCTGAAGACCTGGAACGAGAAGGTCGGCCAGTAGAGCCCGCATGAACCCGCCCCGGCCGCTCGCCGGGGCCATCTCCTCTCCCGGAAAGGCACATCATGTTCCAGAACCGCGCGGAAGCCCTGGCGCTTGCCCTGCCGGCAGCCGTCTTTGCGACAGTGGTCTTCCTGCTGCCCGTCGCAATCCTGCTGTCGGAGGGTTTTCGTGCCGGCGGCGCCTGGACGCTGTCGGCCTACACGGGCTTCTTTTCCGAGACGCTGAACCGCACCGTTTTCCTGCGCTCCTTTCGGCTCGCCATCGAAGTCACCGCCGTCTCGGCCGTCATCGGCTACGCCGCAGCCTTTGCCATCGTCAACCTGCCGGCGAACGGCAAAGGCCGCATGGTCGGCTTGGTCACCCTGCCGCTGATGATCTCGCCGGTGGCGCGCACCTATGCGTGGATCGTCATTCTCGGCCGCACCGGCATCGTCAACCAGGCAATAACGGGTCTCGGTTTCAGCGCCGACCCGCTGCGCCTGCTTTTCACCGAAACCGCCGTCTTCATCGGCCTGCTGCAACTCTTCCTGCCGCTGATGATCCTGTCGCTGATCAGCGCGCTGGAAAACATGCCGAAGGATGCGATCCCCGCCGCCCGTGTGCTTGGCGCCAACTGGTTCCAGGTCTTCTGGAAGGTCGTCCTGCCGCTGACGCGTGAAGGGCTCGTCGTCGGCGGTACCCTCGTCTTCACCGGCTCATTGACGGCTTATATCACACCCGCCGTACTTGGCGGTTCCAAGGTGCTGATGCTCGAAACGCTGATGTACCAGCAGGTTTCCGTCGCCAATGATTTCGTCTCGGCAAGCGTCATCGCCTTCATTCTGATCGTCATGAGCTTTGCCGCCAATATCCTGCTGAAACGGCTAGCGACCGCGAGGAGCCGCAGATGAGCATCCGTCTCTTTTCGCCTGTCGTGCTCTTCCTGCTGCTCGTCTTCCTGATCGGTCCGTTCCTGATCATCATCGCCGCCTCGCTTTCCGCGGGCGATACGCTGGCCTTTCCGCCGCAGGGCCTGTCGCTGCGCTGGGTGATGAAGGTCTTCACCATCGAAAGCTTCCGCGACAGTTTCGCCATGTCGATGTTCCTTGCCGTCTTCGGAACGCTCGCAGCACTCGTCCTCGGCATCCCCGCCGCCTACGCCCTGTCGCGCTACCGGCTGCCTGCGGCGGAGACCGTCCGCACCATCGTCTCGCTGCCGATCATCGTTCCCGGCATCATCGTCGGCCTGGCATTGCTGCGTTATCTCGTCGTGCCCTTTGGCTTCAACATCACGCTCACGCTCTTCTTCGCCCATGCGGCCCTCGTGCTGCCTTATGCGGTGCGCGTCGTTTCGGCGAGCCTCGACAATCTGCGCTCGGATATCGAGGAGGCGGCCGTCCTACTCGGCTCCTCCAGGCTCGGCGCCTTCTTCCGCGTGGTGATGCCGAATATCCGCGGCGGCATCCTGGCCGCCTTCATCCTCGGCTTCGTCACCAGTTTCAATCAAGTGCCGGTCTCGCTCTTCCTTTCCGGCCCAGGTGTCCGAACCCTGCCGATCGACATGCTGGGCTATATGGAAACCACCTACGACCCATCCATTGCGGCGCTCTCCGCCCTTCTCGCTTTCCTCTCGATCGGCATCGTCTTCCTCGCCGAACGTTTCCTGGGATTCTCGCGTTATGTTTGATTCCTATCTCCAGCTCGACAAGCTGACGCTTCGCTATGGTGATACGGTCGCCGTGAGGGATCTCGACCTTGCGATCGCCAAGGGCGAGCTCGTCGCTCTTCTCGGCCCCTCCGGCTGCGGCAAGACGACAACGATGCGCGCCATTGCCGGCCTGCTGAAGCCGGCTTCCGGCCGCATCGGTCTCGACGGCGCCGATATAACCCGCGTCTCCGCCAACAAACGCGCCGTCGGCCTCGTCTTCCAGTCCTACGCGCTTTTCCCGCATCTGACGGTCTACGAGAACGTTGCCTTCGGCCTGCGTCTCAAGGGCATTTCCGGCGCGGACCTCGATGCCCGCGTCGGCGCCGGCCTGAAATCCGTCGGCCTCACCAGCTTCGCCGGCCGCAAGCCCGCCGAACTCTCCGGCGGCCAGCAGCAGCGCGTCGCACTGGCGCGATCCATGGTGATGGAGCCGAAGGTGCTGCTGCTCGACGAACCGCTCTCCAACCTCGACGCCCGGCTTCGCCTGGAAATGCGCGCGGAATTGCAGCGCGTGCAGAAGGAGACCGGCGTCACCATGATCTTCGTCACCCATGACCAGGTTGAGGCCTTGGCGCTCGCCGACCGCATCGTCGTCATGCTGAACGGCGGCATCGAACAGATCGGCACGCCGGAAGAGATCTATAACAATCCGGTCTCCGCCTTCGTCGCCGATTTCGTCGGCTTCGAGAATATCTTCGCACTGAAAGATGGGAAGCTTGTGACGCCGAACGGCCCGGCAGCACTCTCCGAGCCGCCGCCGCAAGCTGCAGCCGGCATGGCCTGGCGCCCGCGCACGGTGACCCTCGGCTCCGGTCCATTCCAAGGTACGGTGCACGGCACGTCTTTCGCCGGCAATACACGCGAATACCTCCTCCAAACGCCGCTTGGGCCGATCAAGGCTGAGATCGACGCGAACCTGCCGCCGCACGAGATCGGCAGTACGCTCGCCTTCGATCTGCCGGTCGCCGGCGCGGCCAACCTCAAGCGCTTCGGGTGACATCATGGGTGTGTGGATCGATACCGACATGGGCTTCGACGACATCGCCGCCATTCTGGTGGTGGCGCAGTCGGAATATGCAATCGACGGCGTCTCGCTGGTCTTCGGTAATGCGCCGCTGCCGCAGGTGCTGGCGAATGCCGCCGGCACCGCCAGCGCCTTCGGCTGGGCGTTCCCGATCCATACCGGTCGTGCAGCACCTGTTCTCGGCAAGCTCGAAACCGCCCTGGCGATCCTCGGCGAAACCGGCATCCCGACGTCAGGCAAGAGCCTGCCGAAAGCTCCTGCCCTTGCCGAGAGCGATGCCTTCACCGCGCTCTGCCGCTGGCTCGAAGGCGACGGACCCCACCGCATCCTGGCGCTTGGCCCACTCACCAATATCGCCGCCGTGGCGCTCGCCCGCCCCGATCTTGCCGCCCGCATCACCGACCTCGTCTGGATGGGCGGCGGCGTCACATCAGGCAACCACACGGCCTCTGCCGAGTTCAACGCACTCGCCGATCCCGAGGCGCTGGCAATCGTCATCGCCCATGACCTGCCACTGCGCATGGTCGATCTAGACCTCTGCCGCAAGGTGCTGGCGCGGCCCGAAGATGTCGAGCCGGTGCGCAATGCCGGCGGCAATAATGCCGAACTGATCGCCGACATGTTCGCCGGTTATATCAGCATCGGCACCAGCCGCGGCCGTCCCGGCATGGCGATCTATGATCCCTCCGCCGCCGTGGCCTTCGTCGCCCCCGATATCGTCAGCTTCCGCCCCGCGCGCATCGACGTCGAACTGCAGGGCGCCCTCACCCGTGGCCGCACCGTCGTCGAGGTCCGCGCCACGCATGCGACCTTCAACGCCCAATTCGCCGCCGATATCGACGTCGGGAAGGCGCGTACCATCATTCTCGCCGCCCTGATCAATGAGGCCCGCAGATGAACGCCATTGCTCGTCAAGAACCTTTCGATCTCAACGATCCAGCCTTGCGCGCCCGGGCCGTTGCCGCCGCCCGCGGCGATGCCCCATTCGATATGCTCATCACCGGCGGCCGGCTGCTCGATGCGGTGACGGGTTTGATCCGAGAAGCCGACATCGGCCTCGTCGGCGCGCTCATCGCCAGCGTCCATGCCCCGGCGAGCCGCACGGACGCGGTCGAAATCATCGATGCGACCGGCGGCATCCTGACGCCGGGCCTGATCGACATGCATATGCATGTCGAAAGCTCGATGGTGACGCCGGCGGAATATGCAAGCGCCGTGCTGCCGCACGGCGTCACGACGGTCGTCTGGGATCCGCATGAATTCGGCAACGTCCAGGGCCTCGACGGCGTACGCTGGGCGATCGAGGCGGCGCGCACCCTGCCTCTGCGCATGATCCTGCTCGCTCCCTCCTGTGTACCTTCGGCGCCGGGCCTGGAACTTGCCGGCGCCGATTTCGATGCCGCCGTCATCGCCGAAATGCTGCGTTCGCCTGCCGTCGGCGGCGTTGCCGAAGTCATGAACATGCGCGGCGTCATCGACGGCGATCCGCGCATGAGCGCCATCGTCAACTCAGGCCTTGCCTCCGGCAAGCTCGTCTGTGGCCATGCCCGCGGCCTCACCGGCGCGGACCTCAACGCCTTCATGGCAGCGGGCGTCACCTCCGACCACGAACTCACCTCCGGCGCCGATCTCGCCGCCAAGCTTTCCGCTGGCCTGACGATCGAGCTGCGCGGCTCTCACGATCATCTCTTGCAGGAATTCGTCGAGGTGCTGAACGGTCTCGGCCACCTGCCCGCCACCGTTACGCTTTGCACAGACGACGTCTTTCCCGATGAACTCTACCAAAGCGGCGGCCTCGATGAGGTCGCCCGCCGCTTGGTGCGCTACGGCATGAAACCGGAATGGGCCCTGCGCGCCGCGACCTTCAACGCCGCTCAGCGGCTGAAACGGTCCGATCTCGGCCTTGTCGCCTCCGGCCGCCGCGCCGATCTCGTTCTCTTCGAGGATCTCACGGAATTGCGAGCACGCCTCGTCATATCAGACGGCCGCATCGTCGCCCGCAACGGCAGCATGGAGGCGGCCGTTCAACCGCTCGATACGGCACCGCTCATCAACTCCACCAAGCTACCGCCGCTGACGGAGAGTGATTTCCGCGTCCCTGCGAAGGGCGCACGCGTCCGCATCGCCACCATCGACCGCCCGCGCTTCACGCAATGGGGCGAAGCCGAAACCGAGATCCGAGACGGCTTCGTCGTGCCGCCGGCCGGGAGCGCCATGATCGCCGTCGCCCATCGCCACGGAAAGGCCGGGGGCACTCCGCGCATCGGCTTTCTCACCGGCTGGGGCGAATGGCGCGGCGCCTTCTGCACCACCGTCTCGCATGATAGCCACAACCTCACCGTCTTCGGCGGCGATGCGCGCGACATGGCGCTCGCCGCCAACGCCGTCATCAAAGCCGGCGGCGGCCTGGCGGTCGCCAAGGACGGCGCAATCCAGGCGATCCTGCCGCTGCCGCTCTCCGGCTTGGTCACCGACGCATCGCTGAAAGACACGGCTTCGGCCTTTTCCGATATCCGCAAGGCCATGGACAAAATCGTCGACTGGAAACCGCCCTACCGCGTCTTCAAGGCCTGCTTCGGCGCAACGCTGGCCTGCAATGCCGGTCCGCACCAGACGGACCGGGGGATTGCGGATGTGACGACAGGAAAGGTGCTGGAAAGTCCCGTCTTGGAAATTTTCTAGGCCGGGGCGCCCAGCTCAAAAAGCGAAGCCACGAGAGCCCCGCGAACCCTGTGCCAAGTCGTCGAGCCAGACTTGCATGGAAATGCAAGCGCAACATCATTTACAGCACCATCAGGAAACTGTCGTAAGTCGCGACGGCCGTGCCCGGCCGCGCTGCCGCGGACCGGCCGGGAACATCCGCATCAAGAGAGAGTTAGCAAGCGTCGAAGATAGACGGAGCAATCGGATTGCGATGACGCAGCAGGGCCATTCCGCAACGTGCACGACAAATGGTGATAGTTGGTGACGAGGCCGCAGCGAGCACCCAGAGCGTATGACGCCACCGCTCGTCATGATCGGGGACATCGAGAGGGGCGTCAAATGGACAATGATGCCACCAATCGGCCGCCATGGAGGCTGCTCAAGCTGGCCGCGACCGCAGGTCTTGCCCTCATGTCCTTGTGGATCATCACGGGAGAAATTCCGCGTGTCGTTTCAGATCATGGCCTGTGGGATTTCGGCGCCTTCGTCGCGTCGGGTCACGCGGCCGCTGCAGGATTGGATCCCTATGGCATTTACCCGCCGCTTACGCCTCATGTCGTCTTTCCCGGATTTGAATCATGGAATCCAAATCTCAATCCACCGATTTCGGCACTCCTGTTCCAGACCTTCGGCCTACTCGAGCCGGTGCAATCGCTTCGTATCTGGTGGATGATTTCGATCGCCAGCTACATCGCCGCGGTCGCTTTGCTGCTGCGACGCTATAGCGGCGGCTTGGAGCTCCCGCTGCTGGCAATCTGGGCGTTTGCACTGGCTGGCTTCTGGGACACGCTCTATCTTGGTCAAGTCTATATGCCGTTTGTGCTGATCGCGGTCGTGGCCTGGCTCAGCCTGGAAAAGGACGATGGCGTACTCGCCGGCATCATGATCGGTTTGCTGATGTCGATGAAGCCCAATTTCGCAGTGTGGCCGGTGCTGCTCTTTCTTGCCGGCCATCGCGTTACGGGCCTGGTGTCGGTGGCTATTGCGGCAGTCATAGCCACCATCCCGCTGGTCGTCTTCGGTCCGCAAATCTACGTCGATTGGCTGCGCCTCGTCGCGTCAGACGGCGACCGGGCTGTTTTTCTGACCAACGCGTCGTTTGCGGGCCTTGCTGCCCGCGCCGGAGTTCCGGCCGCAGGCACGGTCCTTGCCGCTCTGTTGTTGCTTGGACTAGCAGGGTGGGCCTTTTTTCGTCGTCCGCTGGTCGTCGCAGTGAGTGGCTTCGCGCTGTTGGCATCGCTGCTGGCTTCGCCTCTCGGATGGATCCACTACACGCTCTTCCTGCTACCCGTGCTGTTACATCATTGGCAGCGCCCGTGGGCATGGCTGGCGGCAGCAGCACTGGCAATCCCCGTCCCCGTGATACTCGGTTACTTTGGGGCTTCCCGCTTGAACCAGCTGACGGCAGGATCCATTTACGCCTGGGCGCTCGTGCTAATGCTCATCGGCCTGATCACCGCGGAGCTGAAACAACAGACCGCACCGGCTCAGGAAGCCTTTCTGCGATAAATGCGCCAATCAGCCGTCTCCCGTACCAGCACATAGTGGCGGGCGATATAGTGGGCATAGAGGTCGCGCAGCCCGTTACCCGTCCAGATTTCGATCGGCCATTTCGGATCGAGGATAAGGTCAACGTCAGCGAACATCTCTTCCGCGGCCGGATGATCATCCGGTCCAAGAGTTCGCCCCCAATGATACCACACGCTGTCGCCTACCGGCGGCGTCAGCCCCAGGCCGGCGGAGAAGGGATTGACGAAATCGAGAACCGCGACGCGCTCGTCAGCGGACATCAGTTGCGACAGGGCGGCCGAAGCATCAGCCAATGTCCTGTTGTATCCCTCGAAATATTCGTATTGGCCGGCACTCCACATCTCAACGAGCCTGATCTCGGAAAAGGCCGGCAGCGGGATCGGCTTGCCTCGGCCTCCGGCAGAGTAATAGGCATGAATTGCGAGCGATGCGGCGTTGCCGACGGCGGCAGGCAATAACAGGAACCCTAGGAGTAGCGGCAGGGCGAACCGCGCCTTCCCGTATCGGGAGAGCAGTTTGGCGCGAAAGAGGCTTTCCGTGATGATGGCAGCGCCTGCACCCAGCGTCAGAATGCCGACGGTCTGGAAATTCTGCCCGATCAAAAGGATTCCGGTTGTGCCGCAGAAGGCGATGAAGAGAAGATGCCGATAACTCGGCGCCAGGCTGAGAACGGTGAGCGCGACCGCCAGATAGACAAGAAGGTCGGCGAGATTGTTCCTCACCAAGTGACCGAGGGCCGCCAACGCCAGAAGGCTGCCGCTGTTTTTGGCCGAAAGGCCGAGGTCAGCAAGGTAGTTGAACCCGCCGCGCCAGGTGATTTCGACCCCGACAATACTGACGCTAACCATCCCGAGCGCCAGCGTCACCCAACCGATCTGGCGACGATCGGCAAGCATGAACAGCAGAAAGGCAAGCCCGACGACGCCGTAGGTGATCTTGGTATAGAGCATCAGCAACACGAGGAAACTGGCGCATATGGCATCGACGGCATTGCTACTCCCGGCGGCCCGCAACCGAGGCAGATACATCACCATAAGAAAGCCAAGAGACGCCCATCCGATCCGGTTGTAGAACATGGCAAAGCTCAACTCCCCTATCCGCTCGCCCGGATTCGCGGGAGCCGCAACTATCAAGAGCAGGAAGATCGCAAGCGGCAGTCCGAACGCCTCATGCATCCGGCTGCCCACGATTTCCGCGGCAATGATCGCGAGTAGGAAAACCACCATCGCCATTCCAACCGGCATCGCACCGCCCATATTGCCCGACAAGCCATAGCCTGCAGCGGGAATGTAAAATGTCAGCGGCCCGAGTGGCGAATGGAAGTCGACATTCGGCACCTGGCCACGTGCGATCCGGTGAGCACCATCCAGGAACACAAAGAGGTCGTTGACGTATTTGGTCGTCGCCGTTCGGCCGGGGAGAGCGAGAAGGCAAGCGAGAATGAAGCCCATGCCGAAGATGACAGCCTGCGACCAATTCAACCGTGAAGCCGGGAGCGATGCGCCGTTTCCCGCTTGCACCGACCTTTCTGTCTCAGTCACTGCACCTCGCTTTGCGCCTTCGCCTGACGCCACTGATAGATCGTCCACTCCGATGTCTTCTGAACGATCTCGAACCGGGCCGAAAGAAACGGGCCATACAGCGCCTGCAGCGGCAGGCTGTTGATTCCTGTTTTAGGCACCATGACGATCTTTACATCTGCAAAGAGCACTTCCGGTGGGATATAGGCTCTCTCGTTGATATTGCGGTTCCAGTGAAACCAGGCGGTGTCACCGGTAGGCGGGCGAATGCCGAGCCCGGCTGAAAAGGGATTGACGAAATCAAGAACGAAAACGCGCTCGGCTGGTACGGGCAACGCCTGCAGCAGCGCTCCCCCGCTTATGATATCGTCGAGATAGCGCCTTATGAAGTCAGGTTCGCCGCCGGGCGGATCGATTTCCCGAACATCGTCAAAACGTGGCAGCCCGAGCGACTGACCAGCTTTGTCCGCCGCAAGCGATGTATGCAGAATGAGGGCCGCGGCGTGATGTACGATCGGCGGCGACAGGTATAAGGCCGCGAGCAGCGAAAGAGCGCCGGCAGGGAGAGGCAAGCCTCCCGCCGTTCTGCCTTCATCGCCTTGCTGAAGCCAGGCGGCTTTCTGCGTCAGAACGACTGCGCCGCAGTAGAGCGTGATGATGCCCCAGCTGTGAGCATTCTGATTGATGATCGCCAAGCCAGCGCCCATGCAAAACCCAGAGAAGAGAAAATCTCGGAAGCTGCGGGTTTGCCAGATGGCGGCTAAGGCGAAGGCCGCGAACACGATGAGGTCGGAAAGGTTTTCACGCAGGTTCTTCAGGATGCTGGCGACATCATGGCCGCCGCTGACACGCGCCGCCGCCCGCAGATCCTCGATGTGCTGAACCGTTCCGCGCCAGAAGAACTCGATGGCGATCATGGCCAAGCCTGTCAGCAGCAGGGCGGCCATGATCCAGCGGCGCTGCTGTCGATCCAATAGGATGACGACGAGAAAGGTGGTCCCGGCGAGCCCGTAGGTCGCCTTGGTGTAGAACGAGACAAGCAGAAGAAAGACGGCGGCAAGAGCGTCGGCGGCATCATTGCGCCCGCGCCCAGGCTGCGGCGTCAGATACATCACCAGCAGCAGGCCGAGCGCGACCCAACCGATGCGGTTATAGAACATCGCAAAGGAAGGATACCAGATGGAACTGCCGAGATTGATCGGCGCCGCGAGGATAAGAATGAGGAATATGCCGAGCGCGGCCGCCAATGACGGCTTGAGGCGAGACACAAGAATGCGGATCATCGCCGGGATGAAGGCGACGACAACGATAGCCATTCCGACCGGTATGGCAGCGCCGAAATTCCCCGTCAGTTGGTATCCAGCCGCCGGAAGATAAAAGACGAGTGGCCCGAGCGCCGTGTGGAAATCGCGGTTCGGCACCTGACCGAACGTGATGCGGTGCGCACCGTCGATAAAGACCAGCACGTCATTGATAAAGGCGGCGTTGATGGTCCTTCCGGGCAAGGCAAGCATGGCCGCACAGGCCAATGCTGTTAGAATGATCGCGCCTTCCGCCGACAGCAACCGCCGTATCCTCGCCGCCGGTCGCTTGCTGGCACCTGTTCCCGTTCCGATGGCCGCGTAAGCGGCGTGATTGCCTGGTTCCGTCACAGCCGCAACCTCTTGAAGATCGGCTCCGGGATTGACCGGATCGCCGTCATGAGCGGTCGCCATATTCGTCTGACATAGACGACGTCCCCGCCTCTGCTTCCCTCGGCGACAGCAAAGATCGTCTGCGCAACCTCCCGAGGTTCGGCAGTGAGAAGCGGCGGGAGCTTCATGCCATGCGTCATGCGTGTCCGAACGAAACCCGGCTTCACGGTGAGCACGCGCACCCCGGACCCGGACAGCCGGTTCCTCAGGCCGGACAAAAAGGCGGTCAGCCCGGCTTTGGCGGCGCCATAGACATAGTTGGACGCGCGTCCGCGGTCGCCGGCGACGGAGCTTATGCCGACGATGGAACCTGATCCTCTCGCCGCAAAACGTTCCGCCAGAAGGCCAAGAAGCAAAGCCGGTCCTTCGAAGTTCGTCCGCATGATCATGGCGGCGTGCTCGAGTTCCCGTTCCGCGCGAGACTGCTCGCCCAGTTCGCCAACGACACAGACTACCGTGTCGGGCAGAGGCGAAACGACGCCCAGGAAATCTTCGAAGCGGCTTGTAAGGAGGATGTCGAGTTCGTGAACCAGAACATTAGCGCCGGTTCGCGCGCTGATGTCGTCGGCCTCGCGTTGTACGGCGGAGCGCTTTCGTCCGGTGAGAAGCACGTCCCATCCCGCCTCGGCATAGATCAGCGCCGTCGCGCGACCGATATCCGATGTCCCGCCTATCAGGAGCAGTGTCTTGCCGATCGCCTTCATATGCCGAGCCTCTTTGCCAAGCGGGAACTAAAGTGACGATCGGCGCCCGTTACCTTGCGTAGCTCTTTGAACGCAGCCAGCCGGGGGTAGCCAGCCTCGAATGTGTGACGTGACTGTCGTGCATCCTTGGCGAGATAGAGCCGCCCCCCTGCCTTGACAACCAGCTCGTCGATTTCGTCGAGCAGCCGGAACACCTCCTGCGTGACGGGAAGGTCGAGTGCGAGCGTGTAGCCCGGCGCAGGAAAGGACAGCAGCCCGCTCCCGCCCCCGAGCTTCTTCAGAACGGCAAGAAAGGAACCTTTTCCCGAGCGCGCGAAGCGCTCGAGAATGCCGCTCAGCACTGCCAGCGCGTCCTCGGCAGGAACCACGCACTGATGCTGCAAAAAGCCCCGCCTGCCATAAAGCCGGTTCCATTCAAGGATGCTGTCGAGTGGAAAGAAATATTTATCCCAGTGAACCAGGGACGTCTTGGCCGCCTTTCGCACTCCCGCCCTGAAATAGAGCTCGTTGAAGGCTGCTACGCTTGTTTTGCTGAGCACCCATTGCGGCAGATCGAAGGGCAGTGAAAAACTCCCCGCGTGTTTTGCTGCAAAGCGACCGGCGTCCGGCATGCCGCCGGCCTGGTCCAGCGTCGCATGTTCACCGGCAAAGATCAGCGAGCGTCCAAGGGATGAGCCTTGCGAAAGGCTATCGATCCAGGCGACCGAATAGGTAGCATCCTCGGTCTGCTGCAACGCCTTCAAAGCGTCGGCCAGGTTCTCGGCAACCATCGTCTTTTGCGCGATCCAGCCGGATTCGATCGGCCGCAAGCGGAAAGTCGCTTCCGCAATGATCCCGGTCATGCCCATACCGCCGACCGTCGCGAAGAAAAGCTCGGAGTTGCGCGTGGGGCTACAGGTGAGGGTCTCTCCGCCGGCCATCACCAGCTTGAGCTCGCTGACATGGTCACCGAACCCGCCATCACGATGGTGGTTCTTGCCGTGCACGTCAGAGGCAATCATCCCGCCGACTGTGACAAATTTCGTGCCCGGTACTACAGGCGGAAAATAGCCTCTCGGGACGAACGAGCGCAGAATGTCCGATAGCATTACGCCCCCTTCCACGGTCAGTGTGGCATTGGCGGGATCGAAGCTCCGCATCCGGCTCAGTCCTCGACACATCAGGGTGGCGTGCTCGCCAATCGCCGCGTCACCGTATGAGCGCCCATTTCCGCGCCCGATCAGCCCCGCGCGAGCGGCGACGGTGCCTGCAAGCGCTCCCGGGAGCCGGCAGTCGATTGCCTGGCTCTCATGGCGAGGATAGCGTCCCCAGCCCTCCATGAGTTTGTTACGCCTCCTCCGTTTTGAAGACGAATTTCCGGTCCAATGCGTATTTGGAGATGTAGCCGATCGCCAAGCCGAGCGCCCCGCCGGTGTATTTAGCGAGATCCGTCTTCCACACCGTCCAAAAAGCAATTTCAAACCCCCAGAATATGAGCGTCGTCAGGACGCTGAACAGGCCGTAAAGCGCCACCTTGAGCATCTCGTCGCCGTGCGACGTGTAGCCGTCGAAGAAGATCCATTTTTTGTCGAGGACGTATTTCAAGCCGAAGCCGGCAGCGGTACCTGCAAGCATCGATGGCATAAGGTTCGGCGAGGGCGCCACCTGCATGACAGCAGCCTGGACGGTAAAGTTGGCGGCGGTGGAGAGCATGGCGAAGGCAAGGTAGCGGGTTGCGAGGCCCGCTGAAATGCTTCGCTCTAAGGACTGACGAGCCATTCGGCCACCTCACATTGCGGCAATGACAAGTACGCCGGCGATGCCGAGCGTAGCGAGGCTGACCTTGTCCTTGATTGCGAAGACCACTGGATCGTCATGCATCTGCCCCCGGTGGGCAAGCATGAGGATGCGGGCAATCCAGCAGGCAAGGATCGGCCCGGCCAACCACAGCATAGCTGGCCGAGCGTAGATGTCTTGGGCACTGTCGCTTGCGGCATAGAGGGCAAATAACGTCAGCGCATTCATTCCCGCTCCAGCTGCCAGGGCACCCACCATACCGATATCGGCCTTCCTGTAGTCGCGGCTCCTGGAGTCCGGCAGATGCGCGGCGCGGCGTGAAATGAGCTCGGTGTATCGCTTCACCAGAGCCAGCGAGAGGAACCAACTCATCATGAAGGCAAGCAGCCAGGGAGACGGCCACACGGAGACAGCGGCAGCGCCGCCGATCACCCGCGTGGTGTAAAGAGAGGCGAGAGCCACCACGTCCAGGATCATCTTCCGCTTGAGGAAGAAAGAATAGGCGGTGGTCAAGGCGAAATAGCCCGCGAGGACGAGCACGAAGACGGGTGACACCATGGCGGCCACGGTGAGCGACAGAAAAAGCAGGATCGGGATTGCCAACAGAGCGTGCAACAGCGGGATCTCGCCACAGGCAAGGGGTCTGCGGCATTTGGTTTTATGGCGCCGGTCGTCCTGCAGATCGATCAGATCGTTCAGGAGATAAACGCCCGAGGCACAAAGCGAAAAGGCCACCAGAGCCAAGCCGGCATTCGCAAGGCTATGGAGGTCAAAGAGTTGGTTTGTCAGTAGCGGGATAAAGACCAACCCGTTCTTGACATATTGATGCACCCGCAACGAGCGCGCCCAAATCCGCCATGTCGGTTTGTCGTGCCTGAGATGCTCGACGTTGTCGCATTGGCGCGAAAGCTCTCGCGCAACTGCCGCCGATGTCCTTATGGCATAAGACTTCGCGGCGTGGCGCCAGACTGACAGGTCGGCCGGGTCATTGCCGATATAGTCGAAGCCTCCCTCCCCGAAGGCGGCGACGAGCTTTGCCGCCTTCACCTCGGCGACACAGTTCATCGTCTCGTTCGTTGCAAACCAGCCTGTGAAAAGGCCGAGGTGGTCGGCAACCGTGCAAACCAGGCGTTCGTGGCTTGCAGAAGCGAGATAAACCGATCGTCCCTCCTCCCGTGCGGCCTTGATAACCTTCAGCACTTCCGCGTCGTAAGGAAGGATAGCCGGATCGAAATCCTCTGGTTGAGAAAGATGGTGCTTTAGACATGCTTTTCCGGCGGAGAGCGACCTGACGAAATCGACGATGGAAAGGGGCCGACGGCTAAGCTCCGAGAAGGCCGTTTCGATCAGCAGGTCCGATCGAACGAGGGTGCCGTCGAGATCAACCACTAACGGGCGGGGCGACAGCGATATCTGCAGGTCCGGTGGACTGTCCACCGGCAAAGCCGCGGGTCCAGGTTGAGGCCACTTGTCCTCCTCGGCTCTCGGCAGAAAATCTCTTCGCAGCTGGAATTCATGATGCAGCTCGTTCAAAGGATTTCCCTTATGCTTCGAAACCGTGAAAGCCCGCCGAACCACGGCTAAGCAGTTTGGTTCCATCATCAAAATGGGTGAGGTGCTGCCGTCTGCAAAAAGGTTATCAAAGGTTGAGTTTTTCGACGCAGCCGGGAGAACATTCTCGGAGAAATTGTACTCTCGCCGACCATGCCACCGATGCCGTGTTTGCGCCCGCCAAATTTTCACGCGAAGGCGAGATTTCAGCCATCATCCTTGGAGAGCTCAGAGGTGGGATGATGCGACTTCAGGCAGCAGGTCTGTCGAGGCTACCCGCAGATGCCGGATCCGAAGTTCGAAGCCCCTGAAGTGTGGTGCCCAGGAACTTGCGCAACATTACAGCGTTTCTGCATATCCTCTTCCGCTCGGCTGCCGGGCGACATCCCAGCCCGGTCCCAGGTCCGTATGACAACGCAACAGATAATCGCATTTTCTGTCATCGCGTTCATGATGGCAGCCTTTATGTGGGATCGCTTCCGCTATGATGTTGTCGCGTGTTGTGCGCTTGTATTGGCGGTCGCAACCGGCATCGTGCCACCGGAGAAAGCGTTTTCCGGGTTTTCAGATGACATCGTCATCATCGTTGGCAGCGCGCTTGTCGTCAGCGCGGGCGTAGCGCGGTCAGGCATTGTGGATTCGGCCATCAAGAGATTCTTCCCGAATCTGAACACGCTTTACACGCAGCTTGCGCTCTTGATGATTGCGGTGGCGATGCTTTCTGCTTTCATCAAAAATATCGGCGCGCTTGCTATCATGATGCCGGTCGCCTTCAAGTTCGCGAAAAAATCCGGTGCCTCTCCCTCAAAATATCTGATGCCGATGTCGTTTGCTGCTTTACTTGGCGGATTGATGACGCAGATCGGCACCTCACCCAATATCGTCGTGTCGCGGCTGCGGGAGGAGATGACGGGAGCCGCCTTCACCATGTTCGACTTCACGCCGATAGGCGGTGTTCTCACGGTTGTCGGCATCACCTTCCTCTTGTTCTTCCACTGGTTGGTGCCAAGCCGCACCATGCAGAACAACTCGATCGAAGATGCAATCGAAATTAAAAATTACACCAGCGAAGTCGCAATCACGAACCAGTCAACGCTGCTTGACCAGGCACTGAGCGACCTGCTGAAGCTCGGTGACGGTGAGGTCATAGCCACAGCCGTGCTGCGCGGCGGTACCAGAATGGCTGCGTTCCCCGATCTCACGCTCCGCTCCGACGATATCGTTATGCTGGAAGGTCCCTCGGCATCGATAGACCGCATCGTGTCCCAGGGGAAATTGAAACTTTCCGGCAAGCCTCTGGCAGAAGGCGTCCATCCGGAAGCGGATATCATTTCGCTTGAGGCAATCGTCAGTCAGGAATCATCACTCGCTGGCCTTTCAGCCAAAGAACTGGCGCTTTCCTACACGCGCGGTGTCAACCTGCTGGCGATCAGCCGGCGCGGTGAACGCCTCAAGGAACGGCTGGGAAGCTTGACACTCAGCACCGGCGATGTCCTCCTCCTGCAAGGCAACCGGGCAAGCCTGAGAGCCGTACTGCAGGATTTTGGCCTGCTGCCACTCGCCCAGCGTGAGGTGTTGCTCGGGACCCGCCGCCGCGCCTTCATTCCGCTTCTCATCCTGACCCTCGCGATGGCAACGACCGCGGTCGGTCTGGCTCCGGTTCCGGTGGCTTTCTTCACAGCTGCCCTTGGCATGGTTGTTTTCAGGGCGATCCCGCTCGCGGATGTCTATAAATCGGTAGATGGGCCGATACTGGTGATGCTCGCGGCCCTTATTCCCGTCTCGGATTCGTTGCGCACCTCCGGTGGCAGCGACTTGATCGCCCGCTGGCTGAGTGGGGCGGCGATGAATCTACCGGCCTGGGGTGCGCTCGGCCTGATCTTGGTGACCGCCATGGCGGTCACACCCTTCCTCAACAACGCCGCGACGGTCCTTGTCATGGCGCCGATCGCCGCCAGCTTTGCAACGGGTCTAGGCTTCAGACCGGAAGCCTTCCTGATGGCGGTTGCCATTGGCGCAGGTTGCGACTTCCTCACGCCTGTCGGCCATCAATGCAACACGCTCGTCTTCGGTCCGGGCGGTTACAAGTTTTCCGATTATCCGCGTCTCGGCTTGCCGCTGTCGGCGTTGATCATTCTCGTTAGCGTGCCGGCGCTGCTGTTTGTCTGGCCTGTCAAGTAGTGTGGGAACGACATCTCACTTATGAAGTCATGCTTGTCGAACGTGATTGCCTCATCGCCGCAAATAGCGAAAACGGAGCAGGGATACCGCTTAAGCCTTCAATTCCTGCTCCACCAACGTCACCCAGTAAGCCGCTCCATATCCAAGCGCCCCGTCATTGAAATCATAGGCTGGATTGTGATGCAGCGCCCCGTCCATTGCCGGGCCATTGCCGAGCCAGACATAACAACCCGGCGCGTTCTGCGCGAAGAAGGCAAAGTCATCTCCGGCTGTCGACGGCGGAAAACTCGTCCGCACTTTTTCACCAAAGACGGAGCCGGCGGCGGCCAGCGCCCGGGCGGTCGCGTCCTCGTCATTGACGACAGGCGGGATGCGCCGTTCGAAACGATAGTCGGCTGATATGCCGTACATGGCGGCTGTTCCGCTGGCCAATCGTCCGATCTCGGTTTCCAGCTGCTCACGCACCTCGGGCGAATAGGCCCGCGCCGTTCCACCGATCTCCACCGTGTCAGGAATGACATTCAGTGCCTTGGAATCACCCGCCTGGACGAAGCAGGCGCTGACGACGGCCGGCTGCAGCGGATCGACCACGCGGCCGACAATCGTCTGCAGCGACGACAGGAAAGTACCGGCGGCCGTGATCGGATCGCGGCCGAGATGCGGCTTTGCGCCGTGCGTGCCGATGCCGCGAAAGGTGATGCGCCAGCTGTCGGAGGAGGCAAGCTGCGGTCCCTCGACCACGGCGATCTCGTCGACCGCAAGCCCCGGCATATTGTGCAGACCATAGACGGCATCGCAGGGGAAAAGCCGGAAAAGCCCCTCCTCCACCATGCGCTTTGCACCGCCGCGGCCCTCCTCTGCCGGCTGAAAGATGAAATGCACCGTGCCGGAAAAATCCCGCGTCGCCGCCAGATACCGCGCGGCGCCGATCAACATTGCCGTATGGCCGTCATGGCCGCAGGCATGCATCTTTCCTGGCACTGTCGATTTATAGGGCCGCTCCGCCATTTCAGGCATGGCGAGCGCATCCATATCGGCCCTGAGCCCAATCCTGCGCGTGCCATTGCCGACCTGCAGCGTGCCGACCACGCCGGTGCCGGCAAGTCCGCGATGCACGGTGATGCCGGCCTCCTCGAGGAGCTTGGCGGCGATAGCGGCGGTACGCTCCTCCTCGAAACCGAGTTCAGGATGGGCGTGTAGATCGCGGCGCAACGCGGAGAGGAACGGCAGATCGTCCTCGATCCGAGCGGGAATGCTCATGGGCCTGGATACCCCTTCATGCGAAACGGGCGCCCGATCGGCGCCCGCGTCAGTTCATCCTTTGTTGATCAAACAGTCCGCAAGTTCAACCCCTGAACAGGATGATTCCGGGCTGGGCCTACGATCTGAATCCTCTTCTCAATTAAAGACTTAGACCATGATGTCGTCCGAAATCCGCTGACACTTTCGGCACCATGCTCTATGCTTCTTCGACGAATACCTCTTCGCGCTTCTTTCTCACACTCGGCAAGAAAACGACAATCAGTACGGCGACCGCGATTGCCAGAAGCGTGGCGCTGATCGGCCGCGTGATGAAGGTACTGGGGTCACCGCGTGACAGGATCATGGCGCGCCTGAGATTCTCCTCCAGCAGCGGCCCTAGCACGAAGCCGAGCAGCAGCGGCGCCGGCTCGCAGCGGAGCTTGGCCAGCACATAGCCGATGAGACCGAAGAAGGCGACTGCATAGAGGTCGTAGACGTTGGAATTGACGCTGTAGACCCCGATCGAGCAGAAGGCCATGATGATGGGGAAGAGCACGTAATAAGGCACAGTCAACAGCTTCACCCAGAGCCCGATCAGCGGCAGGTTGAGGATGACGAGCATCAGATTGCCGATCCACATCGAGGCGATGATGCCCCAGAACAGCGCCGGCTGCTCGGTGGCGACGTTCGGTCCCGGCACGATGCCCTGGATGATCATCGCGCCGATCATCAGCGCCATGACGGGATTGGCCGGAATGCCGAGCGTCAGCAGCGGAATGAACGAGGTCTGCGCGCCGGCGTTATTGGCCGATTCCGGCCCTGCGACGCCAGCGACCGCGCCCTGGCCAAATTCCTTCGGCGTTTTCGACAAGCGCTTTTCCACCGTATAGGAGGCAAAGGAAGCGAGGATCGCCCCACCGCCCGGCAGGATACCGAGCGCCGAACCGATCGCGGTGCCTCGAATGATGGGCGCGATCATCTCTTTGAATTCCTGGCGCGAAGGCAAGAGCCCCGATACCTTGGCCATCAGCACCGTGCGTGTCGACTCTCCCTCGAGATTACGCAGGATTTCAGCGACGCCGAAGACGCCGACAGCGAGCGCCACGAAATTCAGCCCGTCCGCATATTCACGGATGCCGAGGGTGAAACGCGGCGTGCCGGTATAGATATCGGTGCCGACTAGGCCGAGCAGCAGCCCGAGCGCCACCATCGCCAGCGCCTTGACGACAGAACCATGCGCCAGCGCGATCGAGGACACGAGGCCGACGATCATCAGCGAGAAATATTCAGCCGATCCGAATTGCAGCGCGATGTCGGTCAGCGGCGGCGCGAAGATCGCAACGAGAAAGGTCGAGACCGTACCGGCGAAGAACGAGCCGAGCGCTGCGATCGCCAGCGCCGCCCCCGCCCTGCCCTTGCGCGCCATTTGATAGCCGTCGATCGCGGTGACGGCAGAGGAGGATTCGCCCGGCATGTTGATGAGGATCGCCGTTGTCGAGCCGCCATATTGCGCACCGTAATAGATGCCGGCGAGCATGATGAGCGAGGAGACCGGCTCGAGCTGGAAGGTGATCGGCAAAAGCATGGCGATCGTCGCCGTGGCGCCGATGCCGGGCAGCACGCCGATCAGCGTGCCGAGCAGCACGCCGATCAGGCAGAAGAGAAGATTGTCGAGCGTTGCCGCCGTGGCAAAGCCGAGCGCGAGATTGCTGAAAAGATCCACCATTGCCTCCTAGAATCGGACCCAGGGGCCGAAACGCTCGAACGGCAGTCCGAGCCCATAGCTGAAGACGGCGACCGAAAAGATCGTCAGCAGCAGCGACAGGATGATCGCAAACACCATATTCATCTTGCGCGATGCAAAGCAGGCGATGAAGGCGGTGAAGAACAGCGCCGGCGCAAATCCAAGCCCGCGCACTGTCAATCCGAAGAAGACTGGAGCCGGCAGAATGAAGAGCATGCCGCGCCAGGCGAAGGGATCGACCGGCTCCCCCTCCACACGCAGCGCCTGAATGAAGATGATCGCGCCGAGAAGCATAAGCGCGCAGGCAAGGATGAACGGAAAATAGCCGGGGCCCATGCGCAATGCCGTGCCGAGGTCGAGCCCGACCGACTGATAGGCAAAGAAGGCGCCGGTCGCGACGAAAAGCGCGCCACAGATCGCATTGGTACTATCGAGACTGATGGATTTCATGGTGTCTCCTGGAATTGGAGATGGTTGATGTCGTACCGTGGCGCCCGCTCATCGCCCTGCCGGGCACCTTCTCCCCCAGGGGAGAAGAAGACTCGCGGCACGCTCTTCCCGTCTTTCGACAGCCACGACATTGCGGCGGATGCAGCCTACACATGGGACGTCCCCCTCTTCCCAGCGGGGAGAGAGGGCTGGTACCCCCTCACGACTAGTCGGCATATTCCCCGGCAGCCTCGATCACCGGCTTCCAGCGGGCGATCTCGCTTTCGAGCTTGGCTTTCAAAGCAGCAGGCGTTGCATCTGCATCGGAAGACGGCGCCGTGCCGAGTTCGGCGAAGCGGGCGCCGACATTCGGGTCCTTCAACGCCAGCTGCAGCGACTTCGACAGGCGCTCGTTGATCGCGGCCGGCGTACCCTTCGGCGTGTAGATGCCGTGCCAGATGCCGACTTCGAAGCCCGGCAGTCCAGCTTCGACAGCCGTCGGTACATCCTTCAGCACGTCGAGGCGCTTCGGTGAGGTCACCGCATAGGCCTTGATCGTGCCGCCCTTAATCTGCTTCGTCGTGTTGGTGGTCTGGTCGCACATGATATCAACCTGGCCGCCGAGCAGATCCGTCATCGCCGGACCGGTCCCTTTATAGGGAACGGTTGTGAGCGGCGTCTGGATGGCGCTCATGAACATCATGCCGCAGAGATGCGAAGCCGCACCGATGCCGGCATTGGCGACGGTCACCTTGTCCTTGTTGGCCTTGACATAATCGATCAGTCCCTTGAGATCGGTCGGCTCGAAATCCTTGCGCGCGACGATCGTCATCGGCACCTCGGTGACGAGGCCGACATATTCGAAGGCGCCGAGCGTGTCATAGGCGAGCTTGCGATAGAGGGTGGCGCTTGTCGCCATGCCGATATGGTGCAGCAGGACCGTGTAGCCATCGGGATCGGCATTCGCCACACGGCCGGCGCCGAGCGTGCCGCCGGCGCCGCCGACATTTTCGACCACGATCTGCTGACCGAGATCCTTCGACATGGATTCAGCCACCAGGCGTGCGACGGTATCGGTCGGGCCGCCCGCCGCAAAGGGGACGACCATGGTGATGGTGCGCTCAGGATAGGTCTGCGCCGAAGCGACACCGGCGAGAAGAGAAACCGCGGCAGCCGCGGTCAGGCCGAGCACGGCCTTCAGGATTTTCATCGTTTCCTCCCTGATGAAACAGCAAGCCCGCCGACACATACTCCGCGCCGGCGATCACCTATTTGCCGCCGGCAGAAATCGAGCCGCAATCATTACCGTCACTTCCGCAAGACGATTCTCCGGCAGTGCAATGCAGCATGGGTTGATTTGGAAACAAACGGCATAGGCGATGGGTGGATTTCCACCCAACACGCGACGGTCCAGGGCTACAGCACCATTGCCCCGGAGAATACACCAGAGACCCAAAGTCAGCTTTCGGTAGTCAGCATCCGCTTATCGAGGCCGTATTTTTGCATCTTTTCGTAAAGGGTCTTGCGGGAGATGCCGAGGGATTCGTAAACCGGCCTGAGGCTGCCGCCATGCGCCACCAGCGCGCTGGCGATAATCCCCCGCTCGAATTCGGCGACCCGCTCCGCAAGCCCAGTTGCCTCTTCGGCCTGCCGTCCGCCATTGTCGAGCCCAAGGACCAGACGATCGGCGGCATTCCTCAACTCGCGCACATTGCCGGGCCAGTCGCGTTGGGCGATGTCGGAGATCACCTCCGGCGGCACGGCCACCTCGTCGCGGCCGTAGCGGGCGGCCGCTTCCCGCACCAGCTGCAGGAAGAGCAGCGGAACGTCCGCCCGCCGCTGCGATAGCGACGGCACATGCAGCGTTGCGACGTTCAGTCGGTAGAGGAGATCGGCGCGGAAGCGGCCAGCGGCCACTTCAGCCTCCAGATCGACCTTGCTGGTCGCGATGAAGCGCACGTCGAGCGGCACGACCTCGTTCGATCCGAGCCTGGAGATCACCCGCTCCTGAAGCACCCGCAGGAACTTCGCCTGCAGGTCGAAGGGCATGGAGCCGATCTCGTCGAGCAGGATGGTGCCGCCGCGGCCATGTTCGAACTTGCCGTAACGCGGCCTGACGGCGCCGGGAAAGGCGCCGGCCTCGTGGCCGAAGAGCTCGCTCTCGATCAGATTTGCCGGCAGGGCGGCGCAATTGATCGCAATGAACGGCCGGCTCGCCCGGGCGCTGATATCGTGAAGTGCGCGGGCCACGACCTCCTTGCCCGCCCCGGTCTCGCCGACGATGAGGGTATCGGCATCGCTGGCGCCGATCGCGCGGATGCGGTAGCGCAGATCCACCATCACCTGGGTGCGCCCCGGCAGCCGCGCCTCGATATCGTCGCGTTTGCCGGCGACCGCCTTCAGCAGCCGGTTTTCGAGCACGAGACCGCGCCGCTCCATCGCCCGGCGGATAACGCCGGCGAGCATTTCAGGCGTGAACGGCTTCTCAATGAAATCATAGGCGCCCTCACGCATTGCCTTGACCGCAAGCTGGACGTCGCCGTGGCCGGTGACGAGGATAACGGGCACCTCCTGATCGATCTCACGGATCTTCTGCATCAAGGTCATGCCGTCCATGCCGGGCATGCGGATATCGCTGACGACGACGCCGGGAAAGCTGTAGCCGATCAGCTCCAGCACATGGTCGCCGTTCGAAAAAGTCTCGACGCTGAAGCCGGAGAGCTCCAGCGCCTGCGCAGTCGAGCGGCGCAATTCTTCCTCGTCGTCGACGAGCAGGATCTTCGCATCGTTCATTCCGCCGCCTCCGGCATCCCTACTGCCGACTGCAGTACGATGCGGAACTCCGCGCCCCCTTCGGGATGATTGGCAGCCGTCAGGCTGCCGCCGAAATCCTTGACGATGTTATAGGAGATCGAAAGCCCGAGGCCGAGCCCCTTGCCGACACCCTTGGTCGTGAAGAAGGGATCGAAGATACGCTCGGCGATTGCCGCCGGCACGCCAGGCCCATGGTCACGCACCGTCAGCACCACCTTGCCGGCTTCTTCGAAGGCCGAAACCTCGATGCGCCTGTCATCCAGCCCTTCCACCGCATCGGCGGCATTGGAGATCACATTCACCAGCACCTGCTGCAGCCGGACCGAACCGGCGCGCACCACCGGCGGCCGGGTTCCGAGATCGAGCCGGAGCTCGGCGTCCGCCGCCTTCAGCCGCCAGGCGATGATCTCCAGCGTATCGCGCATCGCCTCATCGAGCGAAACCGGCCCGAGCTTCTCGTTCGGCTTGCGGGCAAAGTTGCGCAGGTGCCGGCTGATCGCGGCCATGCGGTCGATCAGCCCGCCGATCCGCCTTATATTATCCCGCGCCTCCTCCGTCCGGCCGCGGTCGATCAGGACGGCGGCGCTGTCCGTATAAGTCTTGGCAGCGGCGAGCGGCTGGTTGAATTCATGCGAGAGGGCAGCCGACATCTGGCCGAGCCCGGCGAGTTTACCTGCCTGGATGAGATCGGCCTGGGTCTGGCGAAGCTGCTGCTCCGTCACACGCCGCTCGGCGATTTCCTCCTCGATGCGGCTGTTGACCCGGGCAAGATCGGCCGTGCGCTCCTCCACCCGCCGCTCGAGCTCGCCCCGCGCTTCTGCCTGCATCTGCATGCGCTCGGCCAATCGCGCCCGCCGCTGGCGAATGACCGCTACAGCGAGGCCGGCGATGCAAAGGATGAGAAAGACGGCGACAAGCGCGGTGCGCGCCTGGGCGCGGATGGAGCTCGTTTCCATCAGCACATTCACCGTCCAGTCCTCGGCCGGCATGTAATGCGACAGCACCAGATATTCGCTTGCGCCCCGATCGCTCGCCAGCGTCATCAGATCATGCGGCTCGAAGCGATGGCGCGTCACCGGCAGCGTCGTCAGCTTCGCATTGGCATAGCGCCGCGACGCCTCGGTCCGGGCAATACGATCCGCTGTCAGCGGCAGGATCGCGCCATAGAGCCATTCCGGGCTGCCGGACATGAAGATGATGCCCTCGGGATCGGAGACGAAGATCTTGTATTCGCCACCGCTCCAGGAGGATTCGATCATGTCGATATCGACTTTGAAGACGATGACACCGCGAATATCCGCGCCGACCCTGATCGGAGCAGAGAAATAGTAGCCGCGCTTTAGCGATGTGGTGCCGAGAGCATAAAACCGCGCTTGGCGGCCTTCGATCGCTTCCTGGAAATATGGCCGGTAATTGAAATTCTGGCCGACGAAGCTCCCCGGTCCATCGTAATTGCTCGCCGCGATCGTCTCCCCGTCCGGCTTGACCACATAGATGTCGGAGGATTTTAAAAGGCCGTTGATCTCCTTGAGATAGAGATTGGCTGCATCACGCAGCGCCATGTCGTCCGGCGCACTAACCAGTTCCTTGATATCGTCGTGATCGGCGATCAGCGCCGGCAGCGCCTCATAGCGGTTGAGGTGACCGCTGAGCGCTGAGACGGCAAGGCGCAGCGCCGTTCCCGCCTGGGCCGAAGCCTCCTGCAGATAGGCGCGCGTCGCAATCGCGCTCCCATAGGTGAAGAAGGCGAAAATGACGAGCGGCACCAGCAGCAGCGCCGCTATCGCACGATATCTCGAAGACAGATCCGGCTCCTCCCTTCTGCCTTCACTCCCCAGCAAGGCATACCCGCCGGCCCAGTTTAATGAGGCAAGCGAAGATTTCCAAGGGCTCGCCGAAACTTGACACTCGGCGGGGGCGGATGTCCTATTGTTGCGCTGCAAGGAGACCCGTTCATGAGCGACGACCAGACGCCCGTCGACAGCAAGCTTACCAGCTCCAAGCGCCGCTGGGCGTCAGAGGGCAAGTTCCTGACCGGCCGCATCACTAGGCCCGAAGCCGAGCGCCTGCCGCCCGGCCAGCACCTGGTCAAGAACTGGCCGGTGCTCGATCTCGGCCAGCAGCCGGTCATCTCAACCGAGAGTTGGCGGCTTGAAGTGCGCGGCCTCGTCGAAACGACACTCACCCTCACCTGGGGCGATTTTCAGGCGATCGGGCAGAGCACCAGGGTCAGCGACATCCACTGCGTCACCACCTGGTCGCGCTACGATAACAACTGGAAAGGCGTTTCGACGCGGGATCTGCTGGATCGCGCCATGCCGAAACCGCAAGCGGCCTACGTCATGCTGACAAGTTATGACGGCTACACCACCAACCTGCCGCTTGCCGATTTCGCCGCCGATGATGCGATCCTCGCGACATCATGGGAAGGCCTGCCGCTGACACCGGAGCACGGGGGCCCGATGCGGCTCGTCGTGCCGCATCTCTATTTCTGGAAAAGCGCCAAGTGGCTGCGCCGCATCGAGCTAATCGCCGCCGACGAGGCCGGCTTCTGGGAAAAGAACGGATACCATATGTATGGCGATCCGTGGCGCGAGCAGCGCTATTCCGACGACTGAGCCTTCGGCCGAAGGAAGCGGCGTAGTGCAAGAACGGCAAGACCGAACAGCGCGGCCAACCCTGTCAGTGAGACCATGCTGGCAGGATGAAGCGGCACCTTGCTCCAATTCGGCTTGACGATATTGGCGGTATTGAACGCCTCGCCGCTGAACTGGCAGGTAATGAAGGCAAGTCCGCGGCCCGCCATCTCGGCGTCGATGGCCGAGATGATTTGGCCCGCCGCAGTTGCCTCCCGCGGCATCTCACGCATCGCCATCAGCAAGGCTTTGGTCGCCGCGAGATAAGCATGGGCGCATTCGTTGAACGGGCTCTCCTCGTCCGTCACACTGCCCGGCATCCGTCCCCAGAGGCAATAGGAATACTGGATTTCCGAGTAGTTCAGGACACGCCGGAACGGTTCGTTCGTATCGGCCGCCCTTGACGCCAGCATGCTGATGCTGCTGCGATACTCCGAAATGACCGCCATCTCGCCGTGGGAAATTGCCGGAATATCGAGCCCGGCATGGGAGCCGCCAGAGCTGCTCCCATGGGCGAGGGCATTTCCGATAAACACTGGCAACAGGCTCGCGATGAGACCGAGAAAAGCAAGCCTGCCGATATGCCGCATCACCGGAACGTCGGCAGCAGTCCGCTTTTGGCGGCAAGAGGCCTTTCTGCCAGCACTCCGAAAACAAGACCGAGCGTCGTCCAAAGGATCGCGTGCATGCCGAGCGTGGTGCTGCGGAACCGCCAGAGCACCATCGCCGAGAAATTCTCGGGCACCTCGTTGATCGGCGGCAGCAGATAAAGCACGAAGCCGATGAAGACGAGATAGGCGATGCCGGCAATGATCGCGCCGTTCCAGAGACCGAAGCGATCGCCAAGGCGGCGCGACAGCGCGATCGCGGCAACCAGCGAGGCGAGCGAAACCGCGATCATCAGGAAGAACAGTTCGGTCCTGACGCCGATCGTATCGGGATTGCCGACCGCCGGCGGGTTGGCCGGATATTTGATGCCGGGAACCAGAACGACCGCCACGAAAGCGGCAATGGCGATGACGGCCGAGGTGCCGCGCGGCGAAAGGCTGCTGAAGCGGCCGTGGACGAAGGCGAAGGCGAGCGAAAAAAGCCCGCCGACGGCGATGCTGTAGGCCATGACGCCGGTGAAAAGGCCGAGACCGGCCTGTGTGGCCCGGCTGACGATTTCAGGTTCGGCAGTTTCGCCCGTCGCCTGGGCGCTCGCCTCCTCGAAGGCGATTGCCGCATCGACCAGCGGCTCGCCGAAGATATGCGCAAAAGCGAAAACGAGGATGCCAGCAATCAGGCCCGCGAGCATGCCGCGAAGCAGGAGCTTTCCAACCATGTCAGTATTCCCCCTAAGCATGTCGCGCAAAGTATGCAGCGGTTTTTGCGATACCGACATGCGTAAAACAAAGACCTAAAGCGCGAGAAGCGAATCCGAAAGATCGCGATGCGCTCAGTGGCAGGGAAAGCCGAGGAGATGGCGGCCGTCATGCACGAATTCGTGCACATACATGCCGTTGAACAGCGCCATCGCGCCTTCCTCGGTGCCGACGAAATAAAGAACGATGAGCATCAGCAGACCGCCGAAGATCGCCCAGGGAAGGATCTCGCCAACCGGGATCGGGGCCGGCGCCGCAACGGGCGCGAAAGTGGTGTCAGACATGTATTCCTCCGGAATGACGCGTTCAGTCGAAAGAGTGTTGTGCGGCAGGGTCTGACTTCCAGCGTGAAGAGCTTTCGACACACTGGTCACAGTGGCGCGACCGCGCCGGATTTCCACCGGCTTCCAAACCCGCAACAGCACGGTTATATCTGCACGCCGAAGGGACTGTCAACGAAACTTCACGAAGCCGGCAACCCCGTCCCCACCCCATCCTCGGAGATCAGAACGCCGTGAATACGCGCCTCACCTGGATCTGTAACGGCGCGACGGCGGCGAACCGCAAAGCCCTGTTTCCGCTCGACGAACCGCTGGAAAAAAAGGCAGTGGAAGAAGCAGGCAGAATCGCCGCCCTGCCCCACGCCGATCGTATTGTCACAAGCCCCGCCTTGCGCGCCCGCCAGACGGCTGAGGCGCTCCGTCTCAAAGCGCAAATTGATCCGTGGCTTCGAGATTGCGACCATGGCCGCTGGGCTGGCAGATCGATCGAGGCGATCGAGGCGGAAGAGCCGGAAAATCTCATGGCCTGGATGACCGAGCCGGGGGTGGCCCCGCACGGCGGCGAGAGTCTTCTCGACCTGCGAAAGCGCGTCGCTGGCTGGATGGATGCCCAGTCCGCCCAAAGCGGTCACGTGATCGCAATCAGCCACGCGGCCGTCATCCGGGTTGCAGTCGCGCATGTGCTTCAGGCGCCACCCTCCTCCTTCTGGCTGAGCGACGTCGAGCCACTTGCCATCCTTCGCATGACCAGCAGCGGAAGCCGCTGGGCTCTTCGCTTCCAGCATTAGCGATTCCTCATTTTATCCAGCCTTACACAAGCAAATCGCGTCATCCCTGTTGAACCCGGTCTTGCGGGGACTACTTCCTTGTCCCAAGGAGATGGAAGAATGACATATGATTGGAGTGGAGAACGGACGCGGCGCCTGCGGTTGATGCGCTTCGCCACGTTCATGGTTTTGGCCGGTCTCATCGTCAGCGTTCCGCTGCTGATCGTCACCGCCTGAAGCACGAGAAAGGGCGAGCATGCGGCAGCACGCTCGCCTTCGTCTTCTTCCGTGTCTTTTATAACCCCGCTCCCCTTTCGCTGACAAAGCGATGCGCCTCCACCGGCGGCAGCGACTAGCTGCTACCGTCTGAAAATTCGCCTTCTGGTTTCAACGAACATTTCAGACTTTTGTGATATCTCGACGCGGGTGGAGATGGAGAAGGCATAATGCCGGTGTTTTTCCAGAGCAGAGCCGGAAGGCAATGCATGTCGATCGTCGGTTTGGGTATTACCCTCTGGCTCCTCGCTACGCTGTTGCGGTTCGACGACGGCCTGGTTTCATTCATGACCGGCTTCGGCGACTACGGCGCCGACAAGCTCGTTCTGGGGCTTGGCATCGCCGGCGCCATGAGCTTCGTCTATTCGGTGCTGCGCATCGCCGACCTGCGCAAGGAAATGGATGTGCGCGACGCAGCTCAGGCGAAAGCCGATTGGACCGCGACCCACGACCATCTGACCAAGCTGCCGAATCGCTACGCCTTCGAGCGCAAGAGCCTCCCGCGGCCGACCAGAAACGACGGGGCCGAGGTCGAGGAATGGGACCAGAACGTCACCATCTTCTCCGTCGATCTTGACGGCTTCAAGAAAGTCAACGACCTCGTCGGTCACAAGGGCGGCGATGTCCTGCTGATCGAGGTCGCCAGACGCATCTGCGCCCTCGGCAATGCCGATTGTGTCTACCGCTTCGGCGGCGACGAATTCATCGTCGTCGCCTTCGCTCTGACGGCGCAGCGCGAGGAGCGTTTTGCCAGACTACTCATCCAGGCGGTCACCCGGCCCATCCATATTGATGGATTTGCCGTCGAGGTCGGCGCCAGTGTTGGCTACGATCGCTGGGCCGAAGGAGCCGAGCCGCTGGACGACGCCGCCCACCGCGCCGACCTTGCAATGTACGAGGCGAAATCACGGGGACCCAACCACTATTTCGCCTTCGAAGCTTCGATGCAGGACAGGGTGACCGAACGCGCCTCGTTGGAAACCCGGCTGCGCGCCGCAATCGCCAACAAGGCGATCAAACCTTTCTATCAGCCGCTGATCGATCTGAAGACCGGTCAGCTCTGCGGTTTCGAGGCGCTCGCGCGCTGGACGGGTGAGGATAGCATTCACATCCCGCCGCCGGTCTTCATCGGCATCGCTGAGGAAACCGGCATGATCACCGCATTGTTCGAGGATCTTCTCGCTCAGGCCTGCAGCGATGCGCTGACCTGGCCGGAGCAGGTGATGTTGTCCTTCAACGTTTCGCCGGTGCAGATGGAAGACAAGCTGCTGACATCCCGCATCCTCAAGGTCCTTTCGGCAAGCCGGCTGCCGCCGCAACGGCTGGAAGTTGAGATCACCGAAAACGCGCTGATACAGGATCCCGCTATCGCCGCCGTCATTCTCGAAGAGCTGCATGCGGCCGGCATTCAGATCGCCCTCGACGATTTCGGCACAGGCTATTCGAGCCTTGCCCAGCTCGCCCGCTACCGCTTCGACAAGATCAAGATCGACAAAAGCTTCATCGCCACCTATCGCGATGACGAACGCCAGGAAAAAATCGTCCGCGCCATGCTTGGCCTCGGCCGAAGCCTCAATATCAAGACGACTGCGGAAGGTATCGAGGAGCATGGCCAGCTTTCCTTCCTGCTGCAGCTTGGCTGCGACATAGGCCAGGGCTATCTTTTCGGCAAGGCGATATCCGCCGCCGAGGCAAGCATCTTCATCCGCGATCGCAACGCCAATCTGGCGTCGACGGCCTGACCCTAGCGTAATTCAACAAAACTGCCCCAAGCTTTGGCGTCCTCTCGGCCGCCACGCACCGTCAGCATGTTGCGCACCGGCGGCCATGCCTTTCCAGCGGGAGTTTCGGCGCTAAGTTCGGTCATCGTGACGACTGTGCGGAGTCTCTGAAGACATGTCATCCACCGACCTCCTCCTGACCTTCAACGCCGGCTCATCGACTGTGAAGGTCGGCGTCTTCTCGATCGATGGCGCCGTAGCACGACACCTCGGAAGGGGCGTCATCGATCTCCGCGCCGAGCCGCTCTCGCTTGGCCTGACCAGGGGATCGCAGACATTCGACATGCCGCTGAAGGCGGAGGTGACGGACGATCTGCACGGCGTCATCGACGAGACCTTCGCGCTTCTCGCCGATGAATTCGACATGGCTGCCGCGGTCGCTGTCGGCCACCGCGTCGTCCATGGCGGCGAGCGCTTCACGAGCGCCGTCGCGCTTGATGACGCCGCCACCGATGGGATCGAAGCGCTGATCCCGCTCGCGCCCCTGCACCAACCGCAAGCGCTGCGCTTCATCCGCGCGCTCCGTCACCTGAAGCCGCATCTTGTTCAGACAGCCTCCTTCGACACGGCCTTCCACGCCACGCAGGACGATCTCGTTCGCCGCCTCGCCATACCCCGTTCCCTGCATGAGGAGGGCATCAAGCGTTACGGCTTCCACGGGCTTTCCTATAAGTTCATCGCCAGTGAACTCGCGCGCAAGGCGCCGCATGCGGCAAAGGCTGTGGTCGCCCATCTCGGCAGCGGCGCCAGCCTTTGTGCGATGGAAGACGGCATCAGCCGCGATTGCAGCATGGGCTTTTCGACCCTCGACGGCATCCCGATGGCGACACGCCCGGGCTGCCTCGATCCCGGCGTGATCCTGCACCTGGCAGGAGAGAGAAAACGATCCCTGGGTGAGATCGAGGATCTGCTCTATCACCGCTCAGGCCTGCTCGGTGTTTCCGGCATCAGCGCCGATACGCGCGATCTGTTGACGGACGGCCGGCCGGAAGCGCGCCAGGCGATCGATCTGTTCACGCTGCGCATTGCCGGCGAGATCGGCCGTATGGCGGCAACCCTCGGCGGCCTTGATGCCGTCGTTTTCACCGCCGGCATTGGCGAGCATCAGCCGGAAATCCGCGCCGGCGTGGCGAAACGCCTGTTCTGGCTCGGCCTTTCGATCGATGAAACGGCCAACGCCGCCGACAGTTTCACGATCAGCACCGGGGAAAGCCGCATCGCCGCCCATGTCGTTGCCACGGACGAAGAACAGGTGATCGCCGACGAGGCGCTGTCCGTTCTTCGCGCCCGCTGATCCAGATCAATGGCGCGCTGGCGCTAATGGCTAGAACTGACGTTGAACGCGTTTTCGAACGGGAGAAGCCCATGGAAAAGCATGTCTCGACCGCCGCCGCCCTGACCGATGTTGAACTCACCCTGATCGACCGCTATTGGCGGGCGGCCAACTATCTCTCGGTCGGCCAGATCTACCTGCTTGCCAATCCGCTGCTGCGCGAGCCGCTGAAGTCAGAGCACATCAAGCCCCGCCTGCTCGGCCACTGGGGCACGACACCGGGCCTCAACTTCCTTTATGCGCATCTGAACCGCGTCATCCGCGCCCGCGATCTCGACATCATCTACATATGCGGCCCCGGTCACGGCGGGCCGGGCATGGTCGCCAACACCTATCTCGAAGGCACCTACAGCGAAATCTATCCCGATATTTCTGAAGACACCGAAGGGATGCGCAGGCTCTTCCGCCAATTTTCCTTTCCCGGCGGCATTCCGAGCCATGCGGCGCCGGAAACACCGGGATCGATCCATGAAGGTGGCGAACTCGGCTACGCCCTCGTCCATGCCTATGGCGCCGCCTTCGACAATCCCGACCTCACCGTCGCCTGCATCGTCGGTGACGGCGAGGCCGAAACCGGGCCGCTCGCCGCCAGCTGGCATTCCAACAAGTTCCTCAATCCCGCCCGCGACGGCGCCGTTCTGCCCATCCTGCATCTGAACGGCTACAAGATCGCCAATCCGACCATTCTCGGCCGGGCCAACGACGACGACCTCCGACGTCTCTTCGAAGGCTACGGCTACGAGCCGTTTTTCGTCGACGGCCATGAGCCTCGCGACATGCATCAACAGATGGCAGCGACGCTGGACCAGGTCTTCGACCGCATCCGCGAAATCCAGGAGCAAGCCCGCAGCAGCAAGGCTGCTGCGGGCTGCCCGCGATGGCCAATGATCGTGCTGCGCAGCCTCAAGGGCTGGACCGGTCCGAAAGAAGTCGACGGCAAGAAGGTGGAAGGTTTCTGGCGCGCCCACCAGGTGCCGGTCTCCAACTGCCGCGAGAATGAAGGCCATCGCAAGATTCTCGAGGACTGGATGCGAAGCTACGATCCCGAAGATCTGTTCGATGACGAGGGCCGCCTGAACGCCGACCTGCGGGCGCTGGCGCCCGTCGGCAAGCGCCGCATGGGCGCCAGTCCACATGCCAACGGCGGGTTGCTGCGCCGGGAGCTCGATGTTCCCGATATAGGCGACTATGCGGTTGACGTCGGCAAGCGCGGCAGCGTCGTCGCCCAATCGACGGAGATCCTCGGACATTACCTGCGTGACACGATGAAGCTCAACGCCAAGGCGGCAAACTTTCGCATCTTCGGCCCCGACGAGACGGAATCGAACCGCCTCGGCAGCGTGTTCGACGTCACCAACCGTGTCTGGATGGAGGATATCGAACCATATGATGTCCATCTCTCTCGCGATGGACGCGTCATGGAGGTGCTTTCGGAACATCTCTGCCAGGGATGGCTGGAGGGTTACCTGCTGACCGGCCGGCACGGCCTCTTTTCATGTTATGAGGCCTTCATCCACATCATCGATTCCATGTTCAACCAGCATGCCAAATGGCTGAAGGTGACACGCGAGCTCGAATGGCGGAAGCCGATCTCATCGCTGAACTACCTGCTGACCTCGCATGTCTGGCGCCAGGACCATAACGGCTTCAGCCACCAGGATCCGGGCTTCGTCGACCTCGTCGTCAACAAAAAGGCCGACATCGTCCGCATCTACCTGCCGCCGGACGCCAACACCCTGCTCTGGGTCGGCGATCATTGCCTGCGCACCTATGATCGCGTCAACGTCATCGTCGCCGGCAAGCAGCCGGAGCCGCAATGGCTGTCGATGGAGGAGGCGGTGAAACATTGCGAGGCCGGCATCGGCATCTGGCGCTGGGCAAGCAACGAGGAGGACACGATCTCGCCCGATCTCGTCATGGCCTGCGCCGGCGATGTCCCGACGATGGAAACGCTCGCCGCCGTCGATCTTCTGCGCACGGCCATTCCCGAGCTGAAGATCCGCACCGTCAATGTCGTCGACCTCCTGGCACTGCAATCCAGGGACCAGCATCCGCATGGCCTTTCCGACGAGGCCTTCGACGCGATCTTCACCGCTGATAAGCCGGTCATTTTCGCCTATCACGGCTATCCCTATCTCATTCACCGCCTGACCTATAAGCGCACCAACCACGAGAACATCCACGTCCGCGGCTTTATCGAGGAAGGTACTACGACCACGCCTTTCGACATGACCGTCCTCAACGAACTCGACCGCTACCATCTCGCCATCGAAGCCATCGAGCGCGTGCCGGGCCTGAAGGAGAAGGCGAAAGGCGCGTTTGCCGCCTTCCAGGGCAAGCTCGCGGAACATCACGACTATGTCAGGGAATACGGCGAGGACATGCCGGAGGTGCGGAACTGGACGTGGCCGGCCGCGTGAGACATCTGCGACTGACGCATGCGATGTCAGATGACCGAATGCCGGAACCTATGCCCGTTCAAGCCGAGCTTTTTCGTTTGTCCGCCAGATCCGCGGCGTTTCGCCGGTATATTTCAGGAAGAAGCGCGAGAAATAGGCCGGATCAGCGAAGCCGAGGCGAAATCCGATCTCCTGAACGCTGCCGATCGTAAAGACGAGCTGGCGCTTCGCCTCCTCGATCAGTTTCCCGGCGATCAGCTCATGCGGGGTGTTTCCCGTCATGGAGCGAACGATACGGGTGAGATGCGTCGACGAAACGCCAAGTTCCTTGGCATAGAAGGAAGCCGGTCTGTGAGATCGGAAATGCTGCTGGATCAGTTCGTCCAGCATCACCATCCGCCGCTCGTTCTCGTTTGACGGAAGCTCCTGCGCATGTCCTTCATGCGAAATCCGCGCCGTCAGCCGCAACGCCAGCCCGACATAGGCAGCCAATACTTCGTTGCGGCCACCGCGGCGGTTTTCGAACTCGTCGCCGAGCCGCCTCAGCGTCTGCATGACATAGGCAGCCTCGGCATTATCGGGATCGAGCGGCGTCAGACGCGGCATCGCCAACCACTCGCCGAGATGGCTTCGCTCGCCGGGCGGGTGGCTGAGATGGGACCTCAATATAGTGATCACGAGGCCGTCGATATCACGTGAGAAGCGAAAGCCGTGATCGAGCCCAGGGGGTACCGTTATGACCGCCGGCGGACGGATGGCATGGCTCCTCTTGCCGAAGATCGCATCGCCGGAGCCGGCTTCGATGTATAATATCTGAAAGAAGCTCTCGTGGCGGTGAAGCCGAATCTCCCAATGATGCAGGCTGCTGCGGGAGCGGATTGTCTCGCAATGCAGCCAAAATTCCGGCGAGCGACCGGTATTTTCGCCATAGAGCTCGTAGGTAGGTATATGCCTGCTCATCGGCTTCCTCCCGTACCAATGTTCGATAAATGCAATTTTTAGGGCGGAATGTCCATTGTTGCGGCAATGGCGGCGCGGCAGAATCTGACAAAACGCAAAAATGCAAGGGAGGAAGAATTTGCGAACCCAGGTCGCCATCATCGGTTCGGGGCCATCCGGCCTGCTGCTCGGTCAGCTTCTGACCGAAGCTGGAGTCGACAACGTCATCCTCGACCGCGTGAGCAAGAACTATATCCTCGGCCGCGTCCGCGCCGGCGTGCTAGAGGAAGGCACTGTCGGGCTGTTGGACGAGGCCAAAGCTGGAGCAAGATTGCATGCCGAAGGCTTGCCGCACGACGGCTTCTCGCTGGCCTTCGACGGCCGCGACCATCGCATCGATCTTCACGAATTGACCGGCAGGCGCGTGACCGTCTACGGGCAGACTGAGGTGACGCGCGATCTCATGCAGCGACGGGAAGCTTGTGGCTCACTTTCGATCTATGATGCCGCCGATGTGGCCCCACATGATGTCGACGGTGGCTCGCCCTTCGTTACCTACACGAAGGATGGCATCGGCCACCGCATCGATTGCGATTTCATCGCCGGCTGCGACGGCTTTCATGGAACAAGTCGACGAGCCCTTCCCGAAGGGGCGGTCCGGAGTTTCGAGAAGGTCTATCCCTTCGGCTGGCTGGGCCTGCTTGCCGACGTGGCGCCGGTCAGCAATGAACTGATCTACGCCAACCACCCGAGGGGCTTTGCGCTCTGTTCGATGCGCTCGGCCACCCGCAGCCGCTACTATATCCAGTGCCCGCTTGACGCGAAGATCGAAGACTGGAGCGACGATCGCTTCTGGGACGAGTTGCGACGGCGCCTGCCGGCCCATCACGCCGAGGCATTAACGACCGCCCCATCCTTCGAAAAATCGATCGCTCCTTTGCGCTCCTTCGTCACTGAGCCCATGCGTTTCGGCCGGCTCTTCCTCGTCGGTGACGCCGCCCATATCGTGCCGCCGACCGGCGCCAAAGGGCTGAACCTTGCAGCAAGCGATGTCCACTACCTGTTCGGCGGGCTCCTCGAGCATTACCGCGAAGGCTCCGACAGCGGCATCGACGCCTATTCGCAGACGGCGCTCACGCGCGTATGGAAAGCCGTGCGATTTTCCTGGTGGATGACGACGATGATGCACCGGTTTCCCGATACCAGCGACTTCGATCAGAAGATCCAGGAGGCCGAACTCGACTATCTCACACATTCCCGTGCGGCCTCCATGGTACTCGCAGAAAACTACGTGGGATTGCCGTTCTGACAGGAAGATTGAGGGATGAAAGCTGCGCATACGCGCGGCGAACAGCGAGAGGTCATGACGCACAGAACCATAACCGGCAAATCATGTGTTTGGGGATTTATTTCATTTTACATCACCATTTCGCATGACAAGCTAACCTGAAATTCAATAAGGCGCTGGAGTACGCCGAAAAGGGAGAGAGAAGAATGAGGAAGCTGTTTCTGGCCGCCGCTGCGGCAATTGTTATGGGCACCAGCGCCTATGCCGACACCATCAAGGTCGGCGTCATCGGGCCGTTCTCCGGTCCCTTCGCGCTCCAGGGCAAGAACTTCAAGGCCGGCATCGACGCCTATATGGCTGTCAACGGCAGCAAGGTCGGCAGCGACACGGTCGAGATCGTCTACCGCGACGTGCCGCAGGCCGACCCGGCCCAATCCAAGGCGCTGGCGCAGGAACTGATCGTCAAGGAAAAGGTCCAGTATCTCGCCGGCTTCTATTTCACCCCCGACGCCATGGCGGTGACGCCGATCCTGAAGCAGGGCAACGTGCCGATGGTTATCATGAACGCCGCCACCTCGGCGATCGTCACCAAGAGCCCGCTTGTTGTGCGCACCTCGTTCACGACCTGGCAGACCTCGACGCCGATCGCCAAGGTCGCCTTCGACGCCGGCGTCAAGAAGGCGATCTCGGTTGTCAGCGACTACGGCCCCGGCATCGACGCCGAGAATGCCTTCAAGACCGGCTTCGAAAAGGCCGGCGGCCAGGTGGTTGAGGCGATCCGCATGCCGCTTGCGACCAACGATTTCAGCCCGATCATGCAGCGCATCAAGGATTCCGGCGCCGAGGGCGTCTTCGCCTTCCTGCCATCCGGACCGACGACCCTCGGCTTCGTCAAGGCTTACAACGAAAACGGTCTGAAGGCCGCCGGCATCAAGTTCTTCGCACCGGGCGACCTGACGCAGGAATCCGACCTGCCGGCGCTCGGTGACGCCGCGCTCGGCATTCAGACGACCTTCCACTATGCCGTGTCGCACGATTCTCCCGAGAACAAGGCTTTCGTCGAGGCGGCCACCAAGGCGATCGGCAACAAGGCCGAACTCTCCTTCCCCGCAGTCAGCGCCTATGACGGCATGTATGTCATCTACAAGATGATCGAGGCGACGGGCGGCAAGCAGGATGCTGAAAAGGCTGTCGATGCGGTGAAGGGCCTTGCCTGGGTGAGCCCGCGCGGCCCGGTTTCGATCGATCCGGAAAGCCGCCACATCACGCAGAACATCTATCTGCGCGAAGTCGCCAAGGCCGACGACGGGACCTACATCAACAAGGAGGTCCAGACCTTCGAGAAGCAGGGCGATCCGGGCCTGGCAGCGGCCAAGTAACATCGGGCGTCAGAACATGCGGCGGACTTGCAACCCCAGGCCCGTCGCATTCAATCAGGTAGTTCCATGCAGACAGTCTTCAGCATATCCGTCGACGCCCTAGCCTATGGCATGGTGCTCTTCGTGATATCAATCGGCCTTTCCGTCACCATGGGGCTGATGCGTGTCGTCAACCTCGCTCACGGCGCCTTCGCGATGATCGGAGGCTATGTCGCCTCCTATGTCGCACGTGACCTCGGCCTTGGTTATGCGGCGGCGGTCATCGCCGCCGTGGTCGCTACGATCATCATTGCAATTCCTCTCGAGCGTTTCCTCTATCGTCGGATCTATGGCGCGCCGGAACTGATCCAGGTGCTGATGACGATCGGCATCACCTTCTGCATCATCGGCATCGCTAATTACCTGATGGGACCAACACTGAAGACCATACCGCTTGCCGCGGCGCTGCAGGGTTCGGCCGATCTCGGCTTTCGCACCATTCCCGTTCACAGGCTTTTTGCCATCCTGTGCGGCCTCGCCGTGGCGCTGGCGCTCTGGTTTGCGATCGAAAGGACCAGCTTCGGCGTCAAGCTGCGCGCCTCCGTCGATGACGCTGCGATGGCGGCGGCACTCGGCGTGCGCACAGAGATCATCTATGCGGTGAGCTTTGCCATCGCCGTCGGGCTTGCCGCCTTCGGGGGCGTGGTCGGTGCCGAACTCTTGCCGGTCGAGCCCTATTATGCGCTGCGCTACATGGTGACCTTCCTGGTTGTCGTCTCCGTCGGCGGCGCCGGATCCATTCCCGGCGCGTTGATCGCCTGCCTACTGCTCGGCGCGATCGATACGACGGGTCGTTATCTGATGCCGGAGTTCGGGGAATTCTTCTTCTATCTTGCCGTGATCGCGATCATCTGCGTCTTCCCGCGCGGCCTTGCCGGGAGGGCGAAGTGAGATGGCGCTTGTGTTGAACAACGAAAACGGACGTCTCCAGCATCGGCGCGGTTATGTCAGCCGCGATCTCGCCAGCCTTATCGTGATCATCGCCGTTGCCGCCATCGGCTATTTCGCCTTCCCTGATAATCTCGCGCTTCTGACGCGGATGATCACCATCGCGCTGCTCGCGCTCTCGCTCGATCTGGTGACCGGTTATTGCGGCGTTGCAACGCTCGGCCATGCCGCCCTGTTCGGCTCCGGCGCCTATGCCGCCGGCATCCTGTCGGCGCATTACGGCATCAATGACCCGCTGCTGATGCTGCTTGCCGGCATTGCCGGCGGCGTGGCTTCCGGGCTGCTCAGCGGCGCGATCATTCTGCGCGCGCATGGCCTGCCGCAGCTCGTGCTGTCGATTGCCCTCATCCACCTCTTCCACGAATTCGCCAACAAGGCCTCCTCATGGACAGGAGGCAGTGATGGACTTTCCGGCATCGCGCCCGACCCGGTCCTCGGCTTTTTTGAATTCGATCTTTATGGCCGCACCGCCTTCTTTCTCGGAACGGCGCTGCTGCTTGTTGTCTTCGTGCTGCTGAGATTACTGGTGCGTTCACCCTTCGGCATGCTCTGCCGCGCCATCAAGCAGGACCCATTGCGTATCCGCGCCATGGGTGGTTCGCCGAAGGGCGCACTCATCAGGATGTACACCATCTCGGGCGCGGTTGCCGGGGTCGGCGGCGCCTTGAACGCGATATCGACGCAGGTCGTCGGTCTGGACAGCCTGTCCTTCACGCAGTCGGCAGAAGCGCTCGTCATACTCGTGCTCGGCGGCACCGGCTCTCTCTTCGGGGCGCTGTCCGGCACGATCATCTTCATGCTCTTCGAGGACTATGTCTCGGCCGCCAATCCCTTCCACTGGCTGACCATGGTCGGTGCGCTCTTGATCGCCGTCGTGCTCTTCGCACCGAAAGGGCTTTACGGAACAGCCGCAACCTTCATTGGCCGCCGCAAGGAGCAGCGCTCATGAAACCGGTCTTCGAAGTCGCAAATCTGCGGAAAGCCTTCGGGGGCCTTGCCGTCACCAACGACGTTTCGCTGGCGATGGCGGCCGGCGACCGCGTCGCGCTGATTGGCCCGAACGGCGCCGGCAAGACTACCTTCGTCAACCTCGTCACCGGCAATCTCCCCCCTGATTCCGGCGAGGTCCGCCTCGGCGACGAAACGGTGACGGCGGTCAATGCGATCGGCAGGGTCAAACGCGGCCTCGTCCGATCCTTTCAGGTGACGCGGCTTTTCCAGGACATGACGCCGGCCGAACATGTCGGGCTCGCTGTTCTTCAGCGGGACGGAAAGACCTGGAACATGTTCGGAAATTTCCTTTCGATGCCCGACGTCATGGCCGAGATCGACGACCTCCTGGGAAAGCTCGGACTGACGCCGCTGATGCATCGCAAGGTCAGCGAGATTGCCTATGGGCAACAGCGGCTTCTCGAACTTGCCGTCGCGCTGGCGCTGAAGCCGAAGGTGCTGCTGCTCGACGAGCCGGCAGCCGGCGTCCCGCAAAGCGATACCGGCCGCATCGAGCAAGCGCTAGCCGATCTGCCCGCCGATCTCGCCGTGCTGATGATCGAACACGACATGGATCTTGTCTTTCGTTTTGCCAAACGTGTCATAGTGCTGGCGGCCGGCGCGATCATCTTTAATGGCCGGCCTGAAGACGTCACCAGGGATGCGCGTGTGCGCGAGGCCTATCTCGGGAGTTATGCCAATGCCAGCCCTGTCGCTTGAGGTCGAAAATCTGTCGGCCGGATACGGGCCGACGCGGGTGTTGGAAGACATTTCTTTCGCCGTGCCGGCAGGCGCAAGGCTCGCCGTGCTCGGCCGCAACGGCATGGGCAAGACGACGCTGCTGGCAACGCTCGCCGGCCAGACCAGACGCTACGAGGGCCGCATCACCCTTGGCGATGCGGACGTCACAACAGCACCAAGCGCAACACGCGCGCACAAGGGTCTCGGCTATGTGCCCCAGACACGTTGCGTCTTCCCGACGCTGACCGTCGAAGAGAACCTTTTCGTCGGCTTGAAGGCGCGGCCGAAGACGGCGCTGGAGGAAGCCTATGCGCTGTTCCCGCGCCTGAAGGAGCGCCGCCGCAATCTCGGCAACCAGCTCTCCGGCGGCGAACAGCAGATGCTTTCGACGGCCCGCACTATTCTCGGCCGCCCGTCGGTCCTGCTGCTCGACGAACCGCTCGAGGGTCTCGCCCCCGTTATCTGCGAGGAACTGATGGCAGCCTTCGCCGGACTCGCCAAGTCAGGCGACATGACCATCCTTCTTGTCGAGCAGCGCATCCAGAGTGCGCTCGATTTCGCCGATCAGGTCGTCATTCTCGAACGAGGGCGGCTGGCCTGGGCGGGAACGCCGGCGGACCTATCCAAGGACCACGAAGCCGTCGAAACCTTGCTCGGAGTGGGCGGCCTGCATTGAAGCAATTAATGCCGGTTATCCTCATGATGACGTCATCATGAGCCTGGCATTATTCGCTGCCTGAAATATTTCTGCTGGCCGAAATTGATCGAAAGCTTGAACGGGCAGAAAAAACCGCATTCCCCAAAGCGGCATCAGCGTAAGACAGGTCATAAATATTCATTTCTAAGGAAATAGACGCCGGCGTCAGTCCCTTTACTGGATCTTGAGCGAAGACAAATTGCGTCTGTCGGATTGGCAGGCTGAACTGATCTGACGCCCGTCAAAATCCCGTTGCCAAGCACCCGATAGAGTTGCATGCTTAAACAGAACTTCAGACGGGAGGTAGAAATGGCAAACCACAAGCCGGTCGCAGCGGACGTATACCAGCCCATTTTCGATATCGACAAGCCGGTTGACGGCAACATCCTGGACGGTTCCACGGATGCCGACGGAGATCTTGTCCGTCTTAACTTCGTGAACGGGCAGCGAATTCCGCAACCGGCCAATCCGGACGGACCGGCCACGACGACGACGATCGAGGGAAAGTACGGCACGCTGACCGTCTATTCCAACGGCTACTACACCTATGAACTCGATCACTCCAATCCGGTGGTATCAGCGCTCGGCCCGGGAGATCAACTCCTCGACCAGTTTAATTTCAAGATCTCGGACGGCAAAGGCGCCACCGACTTCGGCTTGCTCAATATCGCTGTCGACCTGCCGGAGCGTGGCGACATCTTCGTCAATTTCGAGGATGTCGGCAAATATGATTTCCCCACAGGCTACAAGGGCTTCGATTGGGGCGCCTGGCACGATGGTGACGATGCAGCGATACAAAAGGAAGCCGACGGCAACCATTATCTGTCGGGCGGCGTCTTCTGGACACCCATCCAGGCCGCCGATGGCGGCACCTTCCAGATCGAGCAATTCAGCGTGGCTAATGGCACATCGGACTATGACAACGTTCTGACGATCGAAGGTAGGCTGAACGGCGATACCGTGTTCTTGGTTACCGTCAACGTGACCGCCGACAGCATTCATGACCCGCAAGCGATTGATCTCAGCGCCTATGGTCAGATCGACTATCTCGTGCTCGACACCGAGCCCGTCATCACCGAAACGAGCGGGCCTGATTATTATGGCGCGCAATACGACAATTTTTACTTTGTCGTTTGAGGAATAGGGAGAAGCGTCGTGTCCCCGAAAGCTTTCCGTCTTTCCCAGCGCCTCGTAGCGGCTATCCGGTAGCAATTTCTTGCGATAGCTGATCGACCTACACCCTGCTAGCCTTCGATCGTGCGGAGGAGCACGATTACGCTGGGATGGAGGAAATGATGCAGTCAGTCGGGATCAAGTTAGCGGCGGTCATGTTCTCGCTAGCCGTATGGGCTGTTATTATCGCTGCCGCATCCCATCTTTACGCGATGAAAATGCCTATATTGCATTTGGCACTCTACAGATAGCTGTTCTCGGCGTAGCGGAGATTCTGAGGCTGAACTGTTTTGTCTTCTCGCCACCACGTTTGGCGCAGAATATGCTACGGTGCCCGCCGGAACAGGCTCAAATGGCCGCTAGAGTCGCAAATTCTGCAATGAAGGAGAATGGTAGCGGAGGAGGGATTTGAACCCCCGACACAAGGATTATGATTCCTCTGCTCTGACCTACTGAGCTACTCCGCCACTGGCCAAACGATACCTGCTCGCGAAGCGCTGCGGGCTCGTGGGATGAGCGGCTTATAAGGTGCGCTTCGGCTTTGTGTCAAGCGCATGATAGAGAAAAACGCTGGGCTTGGCCGGCCGCCCTCTCCCATCGGTTTCAGGCGGCGACGGGGCTAGCCAAGAGAGCCTTGAGCGAGGCCTCGGCCGAGGGTTCGCGCTCGGAGCGCTCGATGAAACCGCCGCCGAAGACGCGGGCGTCGTCGCCGGGTGCGGAATAAAGCGCGCAGGCCTGACCAGGGGCGATTCCCGCCTCGCCGATCGTCAGGTCGACATAGGTGCCGGTGGCATCGACATGCAGCACGGCCGGCGCCGGCGCCCTGGTCGAGCGGACCTTGGCGTAGCAGGCAAAGCCTTCGCCGGACGCTGCTTCCGCAAGCGTCTCGTCGCCCAGCCAGTTGACGTCGCGCAGATAGACGCGGTGGGTTTCCAGCGCCTCCTTCGGCCCGACGATGACGCGGCGCGAGCGGGCATCGAGATAGACGACGTAGAGCGGTTCGCCGGTGGCGATGCCGATGCCTCGGCGCTGGCCGATGGTGAAATGCAGGATGCCTTCATGGCTTCCCAATACCCGGCCGTCGAGATGTACGATCTCGCCGGCCAACGCCGCATTCGGCTTCAGCTTGGTGATGATGTCGGAATATTTGCCCTGCGGCACGAAGCAGATGTCCTGGCTGTCGGCCTTCTTGGCGACGACGAGGCCCATCTCCTCGGCGAGCCGGCGCGTCTCGGCCTTCGGCAGGCCGCCTAAGGGAAAGCGGAGATAGTCGATCTGCTCCTGCGTCGTAGCAAACAGGAAATAGCTCTGGTCACGGTCGGCGTCGGCCGGGCGGAAAAGCGCGCGGCGGCCGGGATGTTCAGACGAGGGGTTCGGCCGCGAACGGATATAGTGACCGGTCGCCAGCGCATCGGCACCAAGCTCCTTGGCCGTCGCCAGAAGATCGGCAAACTTGACGGTCTGGTTGCAGGAGACGCAGGGGATCGGCGTTTCGCCGGCCACATAGCTTTCCGCGAAAGGATTGATCACCGTCTCGCGAAAACGCTTCTCGTAATCCAGCACATAATGCGGAATGCCGAGCGTCTCGCAGACGTGGCGGGCATCGTCGATATCCTGGCCGGCGCAGCAGGAGCCGGCGCGATGAACGGCGGCGCCATGATCGTAAAGCTGCAGCGTGATGCCGAGCACGTCGTAACCCTGCTGTTTGAGAAGGCCGGCCACGACGGAGGAGTCGACGCCACCCGACATGGCGACGACGACGCGGGTCTCTTCCGGCTTCTTGTCAAAATCCAGTGTGTTCAACGGTGGTGCCAAATTCTGCGCGCTCATAATCCGCCCTTGCGCTGCAATTGCGGCGGATTGCCGTATCAGGCGGGATCGGCCGCCTTCCAATCAGCGACCGATATAGAAAGGATTGTATCTGGACGCAAGGGGCGGCTTTCGGGCCGCCGATCGTTTCGCCGGTGAGAAAGGAAAGGCGCGGCCGAGGCCACGCCTTGAAAGCGGGGGTGCGGCTCAGGTGCCGATCAGCTTGTTGCAGGCGAATGCGATACCTGGATTGCCGATGACAGCGGTCATGAGCGCCAGTCCGATTATCGAGAATGAATAGCGTTTCATATACATCCTCCTTCCAGCCATGCGAATTATGCGGCTGCGGGCGCCGTTCTCAAAATAACGAATGCTTGAGCATCAGTTCAACCGGAAATCGTTGAGCGAATAATTATCGCCCTATGGAACTATTCTTTCGATCATGCGTTTGGGGTGATCAATGTCGCAATCGAATGCTGCGGAGGGTTTCATGGCCAGGTTCGGCACGACGGCGGATTACAACAGGATCAGACACTGGATCGAAGAGCGAGGCGGCCATCCCGCCCGTATCAAGGACGCGACCGACAGCGAAACCGTCTGCGTCGATTTTTCCTCGGAAACGCAGGAGGAGATTTCCTGGGACGAATTCTTCCATGGTCTCGACGGCAGCAGGCGGGCCTTCCTTCATCGCACCAAGGCTGACGACGATAGAGCCCGTTTCGCCAAGATCGTCCGCCGCAAGCACTTGCCTCACTGAAATATACCCATTGCTGACGCAGAAAACCCGGCGCCGTTTCCGGCGCCGGGTTTTCCCTGTTTCCTTGGGAGGAGGAAATCTCAGTCTATGTTGAAGGTCAGCAGCTTTGCCTGGCGGATCGCCTGGTGCGCCGTCAACTGCGTGAGCACGCCATCCTCCACCTCGCCGTCGACATAGAGCAGCGCAATGGCGTCGCCACCTTGCTTGTCGCGGCCGAGCTGGAAGTTGGCGATATTGACGCCGGCGGTGCCGAGCGTCGTGCCGATGAAGCCGATCATGCCGGGGACGTCGGTATTGGTGATGTAGATCATGTGCGAACCGACATCGGCATCGAGATTGATGCCCTTGATCTGGATGAAGCGCGGCTTGCCATCCGAAAACACCGTGCCGGCGACGGAGCGTGTCATGCTTTCGGTCGTCACCGTAAGCTTGATATAGCCGTCGAAGACGCCTGTTTTGTCGCGCTTGACCTCGGAAAGCACGATGCCCTTTTCCTTGATCATGATCGGCGCAGAAACCATGTTGACGTCGGCGACCTGCGGGCGGATCAGGCCCGCAAGAACCGCGCTCGTCAGTGCTCGCGTGTTCATATTGGCGGTCACACCATCATAGAGGATTTCGATTTCCTTGATCGGCTCTTCGGTGACCTGGCCGACAAAGGCGCCGAGAACGTCGGCAAGACGAATGAACGGCTTCAGGATCGGCGCCTCTTCCGCGGTGATCGACGGCATGTTGATGGCGTTGGAGACCGCGCCCTTGACAAGGTAATCCGACATCTGTTCGGCGACCTGCAGCGCGACGTTTTCCTGCGCCTCGGTCGTCGAAGCGCCGAGATGCGGCGTGCAGACGACGTTTGGCAGGCCGAAGAGCGGGCTTTCCCTCGCGGGCTCGACTTCGAAGACGTCGAAGGCAGCACCGGCGACATGGCCGGACTTGATAGCCTCGGCAAGGGCTGCCTCATCGACCAGGCCGCCGCGGGCGCAATTGATGATGCGAACGCCGGGCTTGGTCTTGGCCAGCGCTTCCTTGTTGAGGATGCCGCGCGTCTTGTCGGTCATCGGCACGTGCAGCGTTATGAAATCGGCGCGGGCGAGAAGCTCTTCCAGCTCGACTTTGGTGACGCCCATCTCCTCTGCGCGCTCCTTGGAAAGGAACGGATCATAGGCGACGACATGCATCTTGAGGCCGATGGCACGGGCGCAGACGATCGAGCCGATATTGCCGGCGCCGATGACGCCGAGCGTCTTGCCGGTGATCTCGACACCCATGAACTTCGACTTTTCCCACTTGCCGGCCTGTGTCGAGGTATCGGCGGCCGGAAGCTGGCGAGCGACCGCAAACATCAGCGCGATCGCGTGTTCGGCGGTCGTGATCGAATTGCCGAAAGGCGTGTTCATGACGATGATGCCGCGGCGCGAAGCGGCCGGGATATCAACATTGTCAACGCCGATGCCGGCGCGGCCGACGACCTTGAGGTTCTTCGCCCCTTCGATGATCTTCTCCGTCACCTTGGTGGCGGAGCGGATGGCCAGACCATCATATCTGCCGATGACTTCGAGTAGACGGTCCTTGTCTTTGCCGAGCTGCGGTTCGAAATCGACTTCGACGCCGCGGTCGCGGAAGATCTGGACGGCGGTTTCCGACAATTCGTCGGATACGAGAACGCGAGGTGCCATGCGGGCCTCCTTCAAAAATGTTCAGCGATGGATGAAATCGAAATATTGGACTCCGCTTGTGGCGGAGCCGGATGCGATCACGTCAAGCGGCCGCCTGAGCGAGCTGCGCCTTCTGCGTTTCGAAAGCCCAGGAAAGCCAAGGCATCAGCTTCTGCATGTCGGATGCCTCGATCGTGGCGCCGGCCCAGATGCGCAGGCCCGACGGCGCGTCGCGGTAATGGCCGATGTCATAAGCGACACCCTCCTTTTCCAGGAGGCCGACGAGGCCCTTGGCGAAATTCGCCTGGCCATCGTCATCGAGCGCCGTGATGTCCTTGTCGACGATCTTCAGGCAGACGGAGGTGTTGGACGCCGTTTCCGCCTTGACGGCGAGATTGGCGATCCAGTCGTTTGCCGCGACGAAATCGTGGATGACCTTGGCATTGGCATCGGCACGCGCGATCAGCGTCTGGAGGCCGCCGAGCTCCTTGGCCCAGAGCAGCGCATCGATATAGTCCTCGACGCAGAGCATCGACGGCGTGTTGATCGTCTCGCCCTGGAAGATGCCTTCTGTCAGCTTGCCGCCCGAGGTCATGCGGAAGATCTTCGGCAACGGCCAGGCTGGCGTGTAGGTGGTGAGACGCTCGACGGCACGCGGCGAGAGAATGATGACGCCGTGGGCGCCCTCGCCGCCCAGCACCTTCTGCCAGGAAAAGGTGACGACGTCGAGCTTGGCGAAATCGAGCTCCTGGGCAAAAGCGGCCGAGGTGGCGTCGCAGATCGTCAGACCCTTGCGGTCGGCGGGAATGAAATCGGCATTCGGCACGCGCACGCCCGAGGTCGTGCCATTCCAGGTGAAGACGACGTCGCGGTCGAAATCGACGGCGGAAAGATCCGGAAGCTCGCCGTAATCTGCTTCGAGCTTGCGCACATCCCTGAGCTTCAGCTGCTTGACCACATCGGTAACCCAGCCGGCGCCGAAGCTTTCCCAGGCGAGCATGTCGACGCCGCGTTCGCCGAGCAGCGACCAGAGCGCCATTTCGACAGCGCCGGTGTCGGAAGCCGGCACGATGCCGATGCGGTAGTCCGCCGGCACTGCGAGAATTTCACGGGTGAGGTCGATAGCCTGCTTAAGCTTGGCCTTGCCGACCTTCGCGCGATGCGAACGGCCAAGGGCCGCGTCGGAAAGGGCTTCGAGCGACCAACCGGGGCGCTTCGAGCAGGGGCCAGAAGAAAAATGGGTATTGTGCGGACGGATGTCCGGCTTTGCGGTCTTCGCCATAATGCTATCCTCTCAGATAGAAAGCCCTTCGTTGGGGAAGGGTGTCCCGCCGCCGTGTGTATGGATCGGAAGCGTCATAGTCAAGATCGAATTGTCGCAAGCTGTAGATATTTTGACGCAGACAAGGTGGCGAAAATGAAAAAGCCACCCGGAGCAAGGGCGGCTTTCTGATGCGATGGTTTGATCGGCCTTACTTGTAGACCGGCTGCTGCAGCGGGATTTCCGGCGGCGGCTCGTAGGCGACCGGCTGGGCGCAGCCACCGAAGAGGTAGCGGGCCCCGACGCGGGCTTCATGAGCGCTGAGGCCCCTGTCGCGGCCCGGACCACCGTTTTCGGCATAGCCGAACATGTTGCCGCCGTCGATATGCAGGTAGCGGTAGCCGACATCGGCCTTGATGTTGCAGGTCACGTCGATCGAGGCGCCGGCCATAAGCGCATAGGTGAAGCGCCAGTTGCCCCTGCCGCCATGGGTGACCTCATCGTCGCAGAAGCTGCCGTCATCGGCGCAGGCGACGTTGCGCAGGTTTTTCCACTTGACGTAGGAACCGCCGATACCGGCGCCGACATACGGCGTCACATAGCCGTAGGTGCCGAGATCGACATAGGCGTTGGCCAGCAGCGTATAGGCTGTCAGCGAAGAGCGGTCGCGCGAGGTGCAATCCACCAGCGGGAAGCCGCACTGCCCAGATGTCGAGCCCTTGAAATCCGCCTCGGTGAGATAGTCGAAGGTCAGATCGGTGCGCAGATAGCTGTTGATCTGATAACCGACACCACCGCCAACTGTCCATGCATCGTCGAGATCGGCGTCGTCGAAATCGACCTCCGTGGCATTGCTGCCCTGGAAATAGCGCGCGCCGCGCAGGTCTGTGAAGGCATAACCGACATCGCCGCGCAGATACCAGCCGGTCGCTTCGCTGACGGTCACCTCCGGCGGCTGCTCCGGAATGGGCTCGGCAGGGGCGAGATCCGCAGAATAGGCATTTGTCGCTATCAAGAATGCGGCGAGCACGCCGGACAAGCTTCTTTTCATGGATTTCACTCCAAAATCCCGTTGCGTCGGCAGGCTCAGTCGCTGCCAATCTGATACGCTTTGCATGGATAATGAATTGGAAACGTTAAAAGCTGCTTAACCACGCTTGTTTACTTTGATTTCAAGCATCTCGGTCGCATGAAACAGAAGATCGACCGCCGCGTGAAGTGGTTGGAGCGGAGATAGACACCACCGATGTGCGCAATAAAAAAAGCCGGCGCTCATGCACCGGCCTTTTGATTGTTTGTTCTCGCAGGGTCAGGCAGCGGTCCGGACATTCGAGATCGTGCCGATCAGCTCGTTGACGATACGCTCGATTTGGGCGCGGTCGTCACCCTCGGCCATGACGCGGATCAGCGGCTCGGTGCCGGAAGGCCGGATGACGAGGCGGCCGTTTCTGGCGAGCTCGGCTTCGGCATCGGCAATTGCCTTCTGTACCTGAATATCCTCCAGCGGCTTGCCGCCGCTGATGCGGACATTGCGCAGAAGCTGCGGCACCGGCTCGAAGCGGCGGCAGACTTCGCTGACGGTGCGGCCGGTGCGCTTGACCGCCGCAAGGATCTGCAGCGCCGCGACCAGACCGTCGCCTGTCGTACCGTAGTCGGAAAGCACGATGTGGCCCGATTGCTCGCCGCCGACATTGTAATTGTGCTGGCGCATATGCTCGACAACGTAGCGGTCGCCGACCTTCGTGCGGGCAAGCGCCATGCCGCGTTCATCGAGGAAACGCTCGAGGCCGAGATTGGACATGACAGTGGCGACGATGCCATTGCCGCGCAGCTGCTGGCTCTCGGCCCAGCTCTCGGCGATGACGGCCATCAGCTGGTCGCCGTCGACGATTGAACCGTTCTCGTCGATAATGATGACGCGGTCCGCGTCGCCGTCGAGCGCGATGCCGATATCGGCGCGCACCTCGTCGACTTTCTTCTGCAAAGCGACGGGGCTGGTGGAACCGCAATTGAGATTGATATTCGTGCCGTTCGGTTCATTGCCGATGGTAACGACATCGGCGCCGAGCTCCCAGAGCACGGCCGGCGCGACCTTGTAGGCAGCACCATTGGCGCAATCGATCGCGACCCTCAGCCCCTGCAGCGTCACGTCGCGCGGCAGCGTGCGCTTGGCATGTTCGATATAACGGTCATGCACGCCGTCGACACGTTTGGCCCGGCCGATATCGTCGGATTTAGCAAGCTGCGCGTTCAGATCCTTTTCGAGCAGATCCTCGATCTCGGCCTCGATGTCGTCTGAAAGCTTGTAGCCGTCGGGCCCAAAAAGCTTGATGCCGTTATCTTCATAAGGATTGTGCGAAGCGGAGATCATCACGCCGATATCGCAGCGCAACGAACGCGTTAACATGGCGACGGCGGGCGTCGGGATCGGGCCGAGAATGAAGGCGTCGAGGCCCGCAGCCGTGAAGCCCGCCACCATGGCATTCTCAAGCATATAGCCGGAAAGGCGCGTATCCTTGCCGATCACGACGCGATGACGGTGGTTGCCCCGGCGGAAGATCGTGCCGGCGGCGATGCCGACCCGCATGGCGAGATCCGGCGTCATCGGAAAGACGTTGGATTGACCGCGAATACCGTCCGTACCGAAATAGCGTCTTTTCATCTGCACTCCTGCGCTTTGGCGCGCCATTCAAGGCAGCGCATCGTTCCAAGCAAATCCGGCTTCAGTGGATTGTCGTCAGTCCAGGAGCGTGATTCATGCTTGCTTCTCTTCAGCGGAATGCCACAAATTGCGGCAATCGGCACGTAAATTAGCGAGAAAAATGATTATATCCCGTTACCAATGAAAAAGGCCGGATCTCCCATAGCGGAAATCCGGCCTGTTTTCGAGATCGCGTCGCAACTCAATGCGGCTGCGGTTCGAGACCGGCTTCGGGCTCATCGCCCTTGGTGGCAGGCCGCACGCCGGCCTTCGGAACGGCCGATCCACGGCTCGGCGGCGAATCGTCGCCGAGATCGCGGGAGGGCTTCTCACCGCGGATCAGCGCCTTGATCTCATCCCCGGTCAAAGTCTCGTATTCGAGCAGACCTTCGGCAAGGGCGACGAACTCGTCGTGCTTTTCCGTCAGGATCGTTCGGGCCTGCGTGTAGGCTTCGTCGATCAGGCGGCGCACTTCATTGTCGATCTTCTGCGCGGTCGCTTCCGAAACATTCTTCGACTGCGAAACCGAGTGACCGAGGAAGACTTCCTGCTGGTTCTCGCCATAGGCGACCTGACCGAGCTGATCGGAGAAGCCCCACTGCGTGACCATGGCGCGGGCAAGCTTAGTGGCCTGCTCGATATCGGAAGACGCGCCCGAAGTGATGTTCTCCTTGCCAAAGGTGAGTTCCTCGGCGACGCGGCCGCCCATCATGATGCAAAGGCGCGAGACCATCCATTTGTAGCTCATCGAGTAGCGATCGCCCTCGGGAAGCTGCATAACCATACCGAGCGCACGACCACGCGGAATGATCGTCGCCTTGTGCAGCGGATCGGCAACGGCGACGTTGAGCGCGGTGATGGCGTGGCCGGCCTCATGATACGCGGTGAGCTTCTTCTCCGCTTCGGTCATTGCCGAAGAACGACGCTCGGCGCCCATCATGATCTTGTCCTTGGCGTCCTCGAACTCCTGCATGGTGACGACGCGCTTGTTGCGGCGGGCAGCCATGAGGGCCGCTTCGTTGACGAGGTTCATCAGATCGGCACCGGAAAAACCCGGCGTGCCGCGGGCGAGAACCTTGAGATCGACATTCGGCGCCAGCGGAACGTTGCGGGCATGCACCTTGAGGATGCGCTCACGGCCGACAATATCTGGGTTCGGCACCACGACCTGGCGGTCGAAACGGCCGGGACGCAGCAGTGCGGGATCGAGAACATCAGGGCGGTTGGTAGCGGCGATCAGGATCACGCCTTCATTCGCCTCGAAGCCATCCATTTCGACGAGCAACTGGTTCAGCGTCTGCTCGCGTTCGTCATTGCCGCCGCCGAGACCGGCGCCACGATGACGGCCGACGGCATCGATTTCGTCGATGAAGATGATGCAGGGCGCATTCTTCTTCGCCTGCTCGAACATGTCACGCACGCGGCTTGCACCGACGCCGACGAACATTTCGACGAAGTCGGAACCGGAAATGGTGAAGAAGGGCACGTTGGCTTCGCCGGCGACCGAGCGGGCGAGCAGCGTCTTACCGGTGCCCGGAGGACCGACGAGCAGCACGCCACGCGGAATTTTACCGCCGAGTCGCTGGAACTTCTGCGGATCACGCAGGAATTCGACGATTTCCTCGAGGTCCTGCTTGGCCTCGTCGACGCCGGCGACGTCATCAAAGGTCACCCGGCCATGCGCTTCCGTCAGGAGCTTGGCCTTGGACTTGCCGAAACCCATCGCGCCGCGCGAGCCGCCCTGCATCTGCCGCATGAAAAACAGCCAGACGCCGAGAATGAGAAGCATCGGCAACAGCGTGCCGAGATAGCTCAAAAAACCCGAAGAACCATCCGTTTCGGGACGGGCGGAAACCAGCACATTCTTCTGCTGCAGGCGATCGAGCAGGCTGTCGTCGATGACAGGCGAATAGGTCTGGAAGGTGGAGCCATTTTCAACATAGCTTCCGGAGACTCGGTTGCCCGTGACCACGACCTCCTTCACGCGGCCCGCATCGACCTCACGCAGAAACTGCGAATAAGGGATATCGCGGGAGCCCGTCTGCGCCGGCGCCGTCTGAAACATGCTGAAAAGGGCGATCAGCAGAAGCGCGATGATCGCCCACAATGCGAAATTACGTAAGTTAGGGTTCATTGAACTCCCCAGCACTGCAACAGCCGCCTCATGGCGACCGTCTTATTAGGTTCTAACATAGGGTTGCGCCGCGCTATTGCCAAGGCAATCCCCCAAGTCAGATGGTTTTTCCGTCAATACTTCTTAAAGGCAGCCCCGCATAGGGCGCCATCGCGAAAACCGCCGAAAGCCTGTCGGCAAAGATGAAATCAAATCGTGTCAAAAAGCGGTCGAAGGGGGCGAAATAGGGCGTCAGTTCAGCCGTTAAAGCGGATTTTGAGGATAAATAGGCTCCATCTGAGGATAAGGCGGGCGCCGAGGCGATGGCGCGTTTCCACGCCGCCTTGGGCAGGTGCTTGCCCCACCCTCCCTCATTCCTGTGCTTGTCACAGGAATTCAGTGCGCCAAAGTTCTTGGGCGCACAAGACTCGTTACGCATCGATGAGTCATTCACCGCGCCAACGCGCGGTGGCTGGATTCCTGTGACGGGCACAGGAATGAGGGAGGAGCGCGTGGTCTGAGCTTCCACGCTGATGGTCGTTCCTAACCGGTTTTCAACGCGGAACCTCCCATCCCAAACTCCAGCCTCCCCCGGCCGCAATACCAGCGGCATTATCCCCCGGTTCTCCCGTGCCAGATAAAGCCCGTCGCGCCTGAGATCGAACACTACCCTGCCGGCGGTCATCCGTCCCAGCCCGCTGCCGGAGGCGAATGCGAGAATACGGTCCATCTGCACCCTGCCCGGCACGAACGGCTGCCCGCCGAACACCGCCGTCAGACGGCCGAGGGTATAATCGAGGACCGCACGGTCCTGCCGCAACCCCTCGGGCATCACCTGCCCAAGCACGCCGCCGTGAAGCTGGAAATGACGATCCAGCCATTCGCCGGCGCGAGACGAGAGAGTGAGCCGCTCTTCCCAGACTGCGCGAATATCCGTCGGCATCGCAGGACCCGCAGATAGCTGCCGGCGCGTCCGCACACGCTCGTACCTGATATCTTCATTGCTCGGATCGTCGATCCATCGCACACCCCGCGCCCGCAGGAAAGCGCGGATATCCGCCCGGGTGGCAAAAAGAAGCGGCCGCAGGATCCAGAGGCGCCGGTCGAAGAGCACGGCGTCGGCGATGCCGCTCGAAAGCTGCTCCGTTCGCATCCCGCGCATCCGCAGCGTTTCGCGCTGGTCGTCCAGCGTATGGCCGGTGACGATCAGGTTGGCGCCGAGCGCTTCCGCTGCGTCAGCCAGAAGGCTGTAACGGGCCTCGCGGGCAGCGGCCATGATGCCGGTTTTCGGCTTTTCGCCCTGCCATCTAGCGATCATATGGGGAATGCCGAGGGATGCACAGAGGGCTGCGACCTCTCGCGCTTCGTCGGCGGAGCCGGCGCGTAGCCCGTGATCGACGGTGGCGGCACAGAGAGACATTTCAAGATCAGGTGCGGCCTTCATGGCTTCGGCGAGGAGGAGAAGCAGGCCGGTAGAATCGCTGCCGCCCGAGATCGCGACGAGAATGCACGCGGGGCTTTGAAGCGACGTAAGAAACTGGACAATCGCCTCTCGAGGCGATGTGGCCTCCGAAGACATTCCGGAAGCCCTCAGCAGGCGAGGCGTTTCTGTTCGCTCGCAACCTTGCTTATGACGGCGCGCGACGCCTTCGGATAACGCTTCGAGACTTCACGCAGGGTCGCGCAGGCCGTCTCCTTATTGTCGAGGGCCGCAAGCGACATGCCGAGCTTCAAGAGCATTTCCGGCGCTTTTTCCGAGCTGCCGTATTTCTGATGCGCGTTGAGGAAAGTCTTGGCCGCCTCGTTGTATTTGCCCTGCGAATAGAGCGCTTCGCCGAGCCAGAAATTGGCGTCCGCCGCCCGCGCACTGCTCGGGTAACGGGCGATGTACTGGTTGAATTCCTCCTCGGCCGTGCCGTAATCGCCTGACAGCACGTGGCCATAAGCGGCCTTGTACTGATCCGCCTCGCTGCCGAGCGAGGCCGTCTGCTGCGGCGTGCCGCTGTTGGCTCTGGGAATCGGGCCGGAACCGATGGTGGCATTTTCGTCGACGCTTCCGCCGATCGCATTGCCGTTCTGGTCGAACTCGATCGAGCCGAGCTGCTTCGGCGGCTGGCCGAGGCCGGTATTATCAGGCACGTCGGTGGAGGGAGCCGTTTCGGCTCCCTGCGGTGCTTGGATCACTCTTGCAACATCATCGCTCCCCGACGCGGCAGGAGCGGCATCTGTCTCGCTCTTTTTGACCGGAGCCTTGGCGCCACCGCCGCCGGCGCCGGTTTTTTCGAGCTGCTGGAAGCGGAATTCATTGTCTTCCTGCTGCTTGCGGATCGTCTCCTGCATCTGCAGGAGCTGAAAGCTCATCTCCTCGATTCGGCCGTTCAGCTGCCGCATCTGCTCTTCGAGCTGCTGCACACGAATCTCAGCGTCGCCGCTCTGCACCTTGACGACAGGCGGCGCTGCCTGGTTTTCCGCCGATCGGCCGCCGAGGTGCAGCCCGAAGAACGAGGCCGAATACGCCGCTCGTTCGCTCCCGGTCATAGCCGCCAGGCACAGCATGCCTGCCACGACAAGTTTCTTCATATGTATCGTCCTGTCCCAGGTGATTCTTCGCGCCTTGAGGCACGAACAGGAGATTTTTCCAATTGCTGTCAAAAAGCAACGGAGTCTGGCCAAAGTGTGGTCAAAAAGAAAGGCGGCCCCTGATGGGACCGCCTCGGTAAAACCAATTATAGCTGGAAATTACATGCCGGCGCCGCCGAGCACGGTGACCGCGCGGCGGTTCTGCGACCAGCAGGAAATATCGTCACAGACGGCGACCGGCCGTTCCTTGCCGTAGGAGATCGTCTTCATGCGCTGCGCCGGAACGCCGCGCGAAGCGAGGTAGTCCTTGGTAGCAGCAGCACGACGGGCCCCGAGTGCCAAGTTGTATTCGCGGGTGCCGCGTTCGTCGGCATGGCCTTCAACGGTGATCTGGTAGTTCGGGTAACGACCGAGCCACTGTGCCTGACGGTCGAGCGTCTGGGCGGCATCGGCGCGGATCGACGTGGAGTCGGTATCGAAGAAGATTCGGTCGCCGACATTGACCGTGAAGTCCTGGGTCGAGCCCGGCGTCGCGGCGCCTGCGCCGAGACCCATGTCGCCGGCGCTGTTCGGCATGCCGCCGTTCTTCTTGTTCGCGCAGCTTGCAAGCGCGAGACCGGCCAGAAGCGCGATCATGACGGGGTTGCGGGCGAAATTCTGCATGCGGCTCATTGCCGGGGTGTGAATTCGGCTCATGGCCGGGTCTCCTTGCGATTTCAGGGTTTCCGGACAGTAACCGCACTCGGTTAACCGCCCCTCAAAGATTATGGTTAACAATTTACTGATTTGTCCCGTATCGCCGGGTTTCCACGACTTTAAGGCGACATGAAGGCATTTCTGCACCCCGCTACTCCAGCAGCGGTGACCAGGCCGGGTCGGAAGCATAGCTCGGCGTCTTGACCAGCTGCTCGTTATAACCGGTCAGATCGATCGAGTAGAGCTGCGGACCGCCTGCGCCCGCCGCCTGGCGGAAGAACATCAGCACGCGGCCGTTCGGCGCCCACGTCGGGCCCTCATTGTGGAAGCCGGATGTCAGGATGCGCTCGCCCGAGCCATCCGGCTTCATTACGCCGATCGAGAACTTGCCGCCGGACTGTTTGGTGAAGGCGATGAGATCGCCACGCGGCGACCAGACCGGCGTCGAATAGGAGCCGTCGCCGAAGGAAATACGGGTTTGGCCCGAGCCGTCGGCGTTCATCACATAGATCTGCGGCTTGCCACCGCGGTCGCTTTCGAAGCTGACGCGCGCGCCATCCGGCGAATAGGAAGGCGACGTGTCGATCGCCGCCGTCGAGGTCAGCCGCGTTGTCGTGCGCGAGCGCAGGTCCATCGTATAGATGTTGGAATTGCCTTCCTGCTGAAGGCTCATGATCACCTTCTGCCCATCCGGTGAAAAACGGGGCGAGAAGGTCATGCCGGGGAAGTTGCCGACGACCTCGCGCTGCCCGGTTTCGAGCTGCAGCAGATAGACGCGCGGCTGCTGGTTGGCGAAAGACATGTAGGTGACTTCCTGCCGGCTCGGAGAGAAGCGCGGGGTCAACACGAGGTCGCTGCCATCGGTCAGCGTCCGCACGTTGAAACCGTCCTGGTCCATGATCGCCAGCTGGCGCTTGCGCTGCTGCTTGGTGCCGGATTCGGAGACGAAGACGACGCGGGTGTCGAAGTACCCCTCTTCACCAGTGATCTGCTTGTAAATTGCGTCGGCGATGATATGGGCGACACGCCGCCAGTTCTCCGGCTGCGTATAAAACTGCTGACCAGTCATCTGCTGCCCAGCGAAGGTATCCCAGAGACGGAATTCGGCGCGAAGACGCCCATCCGCTTCCTGCGTGACACGGCCGGTTACCAGCGCCTGGGCGTTGATGACCTTCCAGTCCTCGAAGCGCGGCGCAGCATCCGGATTGGAGATCTTCTCGATGAAGGCGGTCTTGTTGATTGGCGCAAACAGACCGGAACGTTGCAGGTCGGCAGCGATGACCTGCGAGACCTGCGCGCCCATATCGCCCTGCAGGAAGTCCGTCACCGCGATTGGTAGCGGCTGGATATTACCCTTGTTGATATTGAGCTCGACAAGAGCGTTCGCCGGAGTCGTAAAGGCTGCGGCACCGACCAGACCGGCGACGACCATCAGGGCGCGGATGAGGGAACACTTGACCATGTCAAACAAGCCTTTCAGCACTTTATAGGTTCAGTTGGCTGGCGTCGAAGTTCAAAATCACTTCCTTCCAGGCATCGTATTTGTCTTTTGGAAACATCGTGTAAGGAGCTGCACGGATGATTGCGCGACGAGCGGCGTCGGTAATGATTTTCCGTGTGCGCTCGCTACCGCCACTGACCTCCGCCTCAGGAGAGCCTATAACGCGACCGTCCTTATCAAGACGCACATGGAACATTAGATGAACGCTTCCCGCATCCTTTAAGTCGCCGGGCAGGAAGAAGCGATCTTGAATGGCATTTCGCATCGCATTGATAGCTGCCTCGGTTAAAACCGGTGCTTTTTGATCGCTGTCTTCGCGGCTTTTCCTCTCCGCATACACGCTGAGCGGAAACGCAAAAGTGGCCATGAACATCGTCAGGATTCCGACGGCCTTCGCGAGATGGCATAAGCTTCGCAGCATCTAGATTCCCAAATCGCTTGCGTCGAAGGTAAGTCGCATTTCGTTCCAGCCGTTCTCGCCTTCATACTTATCTGCTGGCAAATTCTTGAGAGGAGATGATTTCATGACAGCGCGATAAACGCTGCTCTTAAGAGCTTGACGTGTCGATTCCGGCCCACCTGTCGCAATGACCTCTGGATCGCCAACTACATTCCCAGCTTGATCGAGTTGAAAACGAACCTGAAGCTGCACTTCGCTAGCGCCTGCTAGCCCTGAAACAACACTCCAGTTGCTGGAAATCTGGCTACGTACAGCATCCTCCTCGCTCTGGCTGAGTTTGGCTCCGCTGTTGCTCTTTTTATTCCCCAGCGAAGCCTCCTGCGTTGAGCGCTTGGCGCCGCCAGCGGATGGATCGGTCTTGTTCAGCAGAGCCGAAATCTCGTCGGCGTTGAAATCGCTCTTCATCGTCGAAGCCGATTTCGCCACTTCCTGCTTCTTGTCGGCCTTCTTCTTGTCCGTCGGTTTTTCAGCGGCCTTTGGCTCATCCGCCGGCTTTTCAGGCGGCTTCTCGGCAGCTTTTCGGGGCTCCGGGGGCTTTACCTGCGGCTTGACGACGGGCGTCGGCACCTTGTCCGGCAATGCTTCCGCATCGGGCTTCGGCGGTTCTTCAGGCTTGGCCTGTTCTTCCGGCGGCTTTTCCTCCGGCTTCGGCGGCGTCACTTCGACTGGCTTCGGCGGCGGAATGGAGGCGACCTCCTTCGGCTGCTCGACCTCGGTCTCTTCCTTGTTGACTTCCTTGACGTCGTTCGGCTTCGGATCAGTCGTCGGCAGCGGTTTTTCGCTCGAATTCGCTGCCGCAGCCTCGGTATTGCTCGGCTTTGCGTTCGGAACCGGGGGCGTCTTCAGGTCGATATTGTTGTCGCCGGCGTTCTCCGCCAGCTGCGGGATCGGCGGCCGAGTCGTCGGCACGGGCGCGGACGTTTCCTTCTTCGGAGCCGTCTTTTCTCCCTGCTGCATCTGGGTGATGGATTCCACCGGCACGAGATCGACCGGCATCGCCTCGAAATCCTCGACCTTGAAGGATTCCGGCGCGCTCAAAGACACCATCGCCCAGGTCAGCACCAGGCAATGCAGAACAGCAGATGTGACGACGCTGGCCTTCATTTTGAGCGCTATTGGTCCTTCTTCTGCTGCGTCACGAGGCCAATATTCTTGAAACCGGCCCCCTGGATGCGAGCCATCACGTCGGCGATGACACCATAGGGCGCCGTCGCGTCGCCCCGCACGAAGATGCGTTCATTGTAGCCGGTGGTGGCGATCGCCTCGAGCTTGGCGGCGATCTCGGCGGCCGGGATCGGCGTTTCCTGCAGATAGACTTCGCCGCTATTCTTGACCGAGATCGTGATCGGCTGCGTCTCGGAATTCAGCGCCTTGGCCTGCGTTTCCGGCAGGTCGATCGGCACGCCGACCGTCATCATCGGAGCCGCGACCATGAAGATGATCAGAAGCACGAGCATGACGTCGACGAGCGGCGTCACGTTGATTTCGGAAATGACGGCCTTGTTCCGACCGCCGCGACGGCGGCGCCCGCCGCCTCCGCCGCCATTGCCTCCAACAGCCATACCCATCTGAGAATACTCCGTTGGTTACTGAGCGGCAGCGCGCGGCTGCAGCTTTTCGTCGATCTGGCGCGAAAGTATGGCGGAGAATTCGTCCGCGAAACCTTCCATGCGGGCCGAGAGCTTGCCGGCATCGGCAGAGAATTTGTTGTAGGCGATGACCGCCGGAATAGCGGCGACGAGGCCGATCGCGGTGGCGAGCAGCGCCTCGGCGATACCGGGTGCGACGACCGCGAGGTTCGTCGACTTCGAGCCGGCGATCGCCTGGAACGAGGTCATGATACCGACGACCGTGCCGAACAGGCCGATGAACGGACCGGCCGAACCGATGGTCGCAAGCGATCCCAAACGGGCGCCGAGATATTCGGTTTCACGGGCAAGCGTCACGTCCATGGCGCGGTCGATACGCATCTGCAGGCCGATCGGCGAGCGCGCACCGCGTTCGAAGGATTTCTTCCACTCGCGCATGGCCGCGACGAAAATCGACGCCAGGCCGGTGTTGTTGCGTTCCGACAGCGAGCGGTAAAGCTCTTCCAGCGACTGGCCCGACCAGAAAACCTGCTCGAATTTGTCGAACTGGCGCCGTGCGCGGCCATAGGCCAGGTATTTGTCGATGACGATCGCCCACGTCCAGACCGAGGCCGCGATGAGCCCGAGCATGACGAGCTTGACGACGATGCCGGCCTGCATGAAAAGCGACCAGAGGCTGACGTCCGTCGTGGCTGCTGCCAATCCTACTTGTTCCATTGATCCAAAATCCCCGAATCCAAACGCCCGGCGCTGGACCGGGCGGCACAAAATGATCTCGCAAGAAGTGTCCGGCGACCGCCGCCCAAAGCCCTGGTCAAGCTTCCAAGCTCTTCTTCCGCCTTCTTGCCGTCAAATTTGGTCAAAGGAAGGCGTGCACCGCACAAACTCCGACTTTCCCAGTAAGACACTATTATGGTTAATAGATCGTTAGTGCCGGACTATGACAGCAAGCCTGCGTTCGGAAGATTTTGTTCCATGGATTACTTGACCGGGACATGGTCCGGCTGCCGAAAGAGCGCTCATCCTGCGGCGCGGGAATTCCTTCACATAAAGTTCAAGTTTTGACAAGGCCCGATTCGGAACTACAGAGGCCGGCTTCCTTCCAGGAATTTTGCCGCCAGCGTTTCCGGCAACCGCCGCGGCCGCCCCTTGGCGTTGATGACGGCAATGATCACCTTGGCCGCAATCAGCAGGGTTTCACCGGAACGGATCTGCTGGTTGAGCACCATCTTGGCGCCTCCGGCCCTTTCCGTATGCGTCAGGATCGTCAGCACGTCGTCCATGCGCGCCGGGCTCTTGAAGTCGATCTCCATGCGGTGGACGACGAAGACAAGCCCCTCCTCGTCGGCGCTGACGAGCTCGCGCTGTTCCACTCCGAGGCAGCGCAGATAGTCGGTACGGCCGCGCTCGAGGAAGTGCAGGTAGCGGGCGTGATAGACCAGGCCGGAGAAATCCGTATCTTCATAATAGACCCGCTGGATGAGGCGGTGTCCTGCCTCCGTCAGCTCTCCCGAAATGGAAAAAGGGCGTTCCGTCATAATTTTCTCCAAAGTGAGGTGCCCTCTTTGGCGCAACGCTTCGCGGCAGGCAAGCATTGAATGCCCGGCCGGCGGGCATTGAATGCGCCGCAGTCAGGCATTGAATGATTGTCACAATTCCTAACTATTCCCGATAATAAGCGACCGATCAGGAGACGATGCGATGAAGATTGCGGTTATGGGCGGAGACGGTTTCATTGGTTGGCCCACCTCGCTCCACCTTTCCGATGCCGGTCACGACGTCCATATCCTCGACAATCTCTCGCGCCGCTGGATCGACACCGAACTCGGCGTTCAGTCGCTCACCCCGATGGATTCGATCCAGGAGCGCACGCGCATCTGGCATGCCGAAACAGGACGCCGCATCCACTTCAATCTGATCGATCTCGCCAAGGATTACGAACTTCTGAAGAAATGGCTTTCGGAACACCGGCCGGATGCCATCATCCATTTCGCCGAACAGCGCGCCGCGCCCTATTCGATGAAGAGCGACCGCCACAAGAACTACACAGTCAACAACAATGTCAGCGCCACGCACAACCTGCTGAACGCGCTGACGGAGCTGAACCTCGACGCTCATCTGATCCATCTCGGCACCATGGGCGTCTATGGCTATTCGACGGTCGGAGCTGCTATTCCCGAAGGTTATCTGCCGGTCGGCATCGAGACTGCGGACGGCGAAACGTTCAGCCAGGAGATACTCTACCCCTCCAATCCGGGCTCGATCTACCACATGACCAAGTGCCTGGATCAGCTGCTCTTCCAGTTCTACGCAAAGAATGACGGCCTGAGGATCACCGACCTGCATCAGGGCATCGTGTGGGGCACGCATACCGAACAGACACGCCGCCACGCGCAGCTGATCAACCGTTTCGATTATGACGGCGATTACGGCACTGTGCTGAACCGTTTCCTCATTCAGGCAGCAATCGGTTATCCGCTGACTGTGCATGGCACCGGCGGCCAGACCCGCGCCTTCATCCACATCCAGGATTCAGTGCGCTGTATCGAGCTGGCGCTAAACAACCCGCCCGCCCGCGGCGCTCGCGTCGAGATCTTCAATCAAATGACGGAAACCCACCGGGTGCGCGACCTGGCCGAGATGATCGCCAGGATGAGCGGCGCCAAGATCGCCTGGCTGCCCAACCCGCGCAAGGAGGCCGCCGAAAACGAGCTGATCGTCCGGAACGAAAAGTTTCTCGACCTTGGCCTCGAACCGACCACGCTGGAAGCCGGCCTGCTGGGCGAGATCGTCGACGTGGCGAAGAAATTCGCCTACCGCGTCGACCGCTCCCGCGTGCCGGCCGTGTCCGCCTGGACCAAGGACATCGCCGCGACGATTGATCACGATCCGGAAGGCAAGCGGTTGAAGTCGGTGTCATGAGCGCGTGTGTGTTGGAAGGCTCAACGGAAACTCGCTCATTCCTGTGCTTGTCACAGGAATCCAGTGCGCCCAAGTCCTTGGGCGCGGGAGAATCATACCCATGAGAACGAGAGTCATTCACGACGCGGACGCGCCGTGGCTGGATTCCTGTGACAAGCACAGGAATGAGGGTTTAGGCCGGGGCAGTCGAGTCCGATGAATCTGTCGCCCGCCTTCGCCTACGTCACCCTCATCACCAACGCTGACTACGCGATAGGCGCCACCGCCCTCGCCCGGTCTCTGCGCCGCACCGGCACCAGCGCCGACGTTGTCGTCCTCCACACCGGCGGCGTTGACGCAGCCGCTCTCGCCCCGCTCAAGACCCTCGACTGCCGCCTGATGCAGGTCGAGCACCTGCCGCTCTCCGATGCCTTCAACGACCGCCACGCCCGCGGCCATCTCCATTCCGCCGCCCCATTCACCAAAGGCCGCAAGCCGGAATTCCATTCGCCGCTCGACAATTTCTGCAAGCTCAGGCTCTGGCAGCTCGTCGAATACGAGCGCTGCGTCTTCATCGATGCCGACGCCCTTGTACTGAAGAACGTCGACAAGCTCTTCCTCTATCCGGAGTTTTCCGCCGCTCCCAACGTCTACGAAAGCCTCGCCGATTTTCACCGGATGAACTCCGGCGTCTTCGTCGCCAAGCCCTCGCATGACACATTCCGAAAAATGCTCGAAAGCCTCGACGGGCCGGACGCCTTCTGGCGACGGACAGACCAGACGTTTCTCGAAACGTTCTTCCCGGAATGGCACGGCCTACCAGTCTATTTCAACATGCTGCAATATGTATGGTTCACCATGCCGGAGCTTTGGGACTGGAAGAGCATTTCGATCGTGCACTACCAGTATGAAAAACCGTGGGAAAAGGATCATCCTAGAGCAAAACAGCTACAACCCTTGATCGATCTATGGCACCGTTTGCACGAGAGCGGCGATATGCCCGAGATCACGGCGCTGAAAAAACCGGAAGGGACGGCATGAAAGTATTGGTATCCGGGGGAACGGGTCTCGTCGGCCGGTACGTCGTCGAGGAGCTGCTGGCCGCCGGCTATCAGGTGATTGTCGGTGGGCGCCGAGCGCCGCTACCCCGCTTCTTCTCACGCCCGGTCGAGTTCGCAGCACTCTCCCTCGATCCCGAAAAGGATCCGATCGACGTCTTCGACGACGCCTATTTCTTCGTCCACGCCGCCTTCAGCCATGTTCCCGGCAAATATCGCGGCGGCGAGGGCGACGATCCCAAGAGCTTCCACAGATTGAACCTGGACGGCACGGTCCGGCTTTTCGAAGCGGCCAAACGCGCCGGCACGCGCCGTTGCGTCTTCCTGTCCAGCCGCGCTGCCTATGGCGACTACCCGCCGGGAATCGAGCTTGTCGAAACGATGCTGCCAAAGCCCGAGACGCTCTATGGCCAGATCAAACTCGACGCGGAAGGTGCGCTCACCCATCTCTCGGCACCGGGTTTTGCCGGCGTAAGCCTGAGGGCGACCGGTGTCTATGGCGATCTCACGCCGGGCAAATGGGATGATCTCATCGCCGATTATCTCGCCGGCCGGCCTGTCGCTGCTCGCGCTGGGACGGAGGTTCATGGCCGCGACCTCGGCCGCGCGGTGCGGCTGATGCTGGAGACGGAAAGCACCCGCATCTCGGGCGAGGTCTTCAACATATCGGACATAACAGTCGATACGCAGGACATTCTCGCGCCTATCCGCCGTGAAACGAGCGGTCCTCACGCCTTGCCGCCCCCCGCCGACAAGGCTGCCCTCAATCCGATGAGCACGGCGAAAATCCGCGCGCTCGGCTGGATGCCAGGTGGAACTCCGCTGTTCGAGGAAACAATGCGGCGGCTGGCCGCCGCGCTGCCGGTGTCGCCGCGACACAGATCCGCGCAGGATCGACAGGCATCCTCGTCTGGCGGTCGGCAACCGCAGACCGGTACGACGTGAAACGGGCGCAGCCCTGTCGCAGCCGGCATTTGCATCGGGTCTCCAGCCGGCTATGCTCGGCCGAACCTCTCAATCCGGCAAATCGTATGACCGCAAAAGAACTGAAAGCGCAGTTGCGCAACGAACGGCTGTCCGCCCGAGACGCCATCGCTCCTGAAGAGCGCATCTCCAAAAGCCTCGCGATGGCCGATCACGCCGGCGAGGCGGTCGCCTTCGAGCCAGGCACCATCATCTCCGGCTTCCTGCCGATCCGGTCGGAGGCCGATCTCAGGCCGCTGATGGCGCGCTTTGCAGCACGCGGCGCGCGGCTCTGCGTTCCGGCGATTCTCGACAAGAAGACCATCGTCTTTCGTGAGCTGGCGGAAGACGCACCGCTTGTCGCTACCGGTTTCGGCACTGTCGGCCCCGCCGAGCACGTCGTTATCCTTGACCCCGAGATCATGCTGGTGCCCCTTTCGGCCTTCGATATCAGAGGCCATCGCATCGGCTACGGCGCCGGCTACTACGACCGCGCCATCAGCCGGCTCAGAGAGAAAGGCCTGCATCCCAAGCTGATCGGCATTGCATTCGACTGCCAGGAAGTGGCACATGTGCCCGACGAGCCGCATGACATAAGCCTGGATGCCATCCTGACAGAAAGCGGCCTTCGCTTTTTTGCCTCTTGGATTGGATAGGGAATGCGGCTGCTTTTTTTGGGTGACATGGTCGGCAAGACGGGACGCACGGCGGTCTGGGACCGCCTCCCCGGCCTGATCTCCGACCTCGGGCTCGATTTTGTCGTCGTCAATGGCGAGAATGCCGCCGGCGGTTTTGGCATCACCGAGGATATCTTTCTGGAAACGATCAATGCCGGCGCCGATGTGGTGACGACGGGCAATCACGTCTGGGACCAGAAGGAAGCCGTCGTCTTTGCCGGACGGCATGATCAGTTCCTGCGGCCGGCCAATTATCCGCAAGGCACGCCCGGCCGCGGCTCCGGCCTCTTCTATGCCCGGAACGGCGCGCGCGTGCTCGTCGCCAATGTCATGGGCCGCGTCTTCATGCATCCGGAGCTCGACGATCCCTTCAAATCGGCGGAAGCGATCCTCGACGCGTGCCCGCTGAAGGAGCAGGCCGATGCGATCATTTTCGATTTCCACGCAGAAGCGACCAGCGAAAAGCAATGCTTCGGCCATTTCGTCGACGGCCGCGCCAGTTTTGTCGTCGGCACCCATACCCATGTGCCGACCGCCGATGCGCAGATCCTGAACGGCGGCACCGCCTATATGTCGGATGCCGGCATGTGCGGCGATTACGACTCCTCCCTCGGCATGGACAAGGAGGAGCCACTCAACCGCTTCATCTCCAAGATGCCGAAGGGCCGCATGGAAGCGGCAAGCGGCCCGGCGACGATCTGCGGCGTCGGCGTAGAGATTTCCGATGCCACCGGACTGGCCGAAAAGATCGCCCCGCTGCGGCTCGGGCCGCGTTTGGCCGAAACGGTGCCGGAGTTTTGGCGGTAATCCAGCCGCTCCAACACGCAATTGTGAGCATCGCTGATCTGGACCGCTGCGACCTCATGACGCATCCTCCGCCGCTATATGAAAGCGCCGGAGGGGGTGGCATGAAGCCGCATTATCTTATCCTCGCTATCACATGCCTGCCGGCCTTCGCCGCATCACATCCGGCCCAGGCACAGGAGCAGCACCCGCCAGCCAGCCAGTGCCAGGCAATCGCTGAGAATATGCCCAAGGCGACCTTCGCCAGTTTTTCCGGTGCCCCGGCGCCGATGCGGGCCGCATCCGAGGGCGAGGATGTGAAATTCACCTATCTCGGCCATTCCACCTTCGAAATCGAGACACCCGGCGGCATCATCATCGCGACAGATTATAATGGCTGGTACAGGCCGGCCACGACCCCCGATGTCGTCACGATGAACAAGGCTCATACGACCCACTTCACCCTGACGCCTGAGCCCGACATCAAGCATGTGCTCCACGGCTGGAGCGACGTGCCGGGCGAGAAGGCCAGCATCAATCTCGTCGTCGGCGATGCCTATATCCGCAACGTCACGACGGATATCCGCTTCAGCTACGGCCTTGGCGGCTCGCAGGAGGATGGAAACTCCATTTTCATCTTCGAAATTGCCGGTCTCTGTATCGGCCATCTCGGCCATCTGCATTACGAGCTGACGGATAGCCATTATACCGAAATCGGCCGCCTTGACGTCGTGATGGTGCCCGTCGACGGCGGCCTGACCATGGGCGCCGACAGCATGAGCCGCGTCATCAAGCGGCTGCGCTCGTCGCTGATCCTGCCGATGCATCGCCGTGGCCCGCCGGTCAATGCCTTCGTCTCCATGTTCGGAAAGGACTTCGATATCACTTATGCGCCTGATGACAGCCTGACCGTCTCCATGCGCACGCTTCCAAAGAAGCCGCTGATCTATGTGATGAAGGGCGTGCAGTAAAGCCCGGCGGGTCCCTCCAAACCTTGCTGATCAAGCAAATTGCAGGTGGCGTTTGACGCCGACGTCGGGCATTTTGTCGTCGTCGAGATTGGCCTTGGCGATTTCCCAGCCGAATTTCAGCGTGCTGCCTGTCGAAACCCAGATCTCGGCATCGTCGACATGCAGCGAAAGCATGGTGAGTTTCGGATCTTTCTTGCCGCCGTCATACCAGGCCGCCACCATCGAACTCCAATATTCCTCGATCTTGGAAGGGTCGTTACGCACCTCGATCACGCCGGAAAGGCAGGCGTGATAGTCGTGATCCTTGCCGATGACGCAGAAATGCGCGCGGCTGCCGGGCTTGATGGCGCGAACGATGTCGGCGTCGGTCTTGGTGTAAAACCAGATGGTGTTGGTGGTCGGGTCGGCATGCGGCGCCATCGGCTGCATGTGCATATCAAGCCCGGAAATACCGAGCATGCCGGCATGAACACCGTTGACCTGATCCCAAAGCTGACGTGCTGGTTGCTCCCGCGCCTCGCTGAGACTTGCCATGACCGTTCCTTTCCATTGAATGGAGTTCGGTTGAAACGTCATCCCCTCGCCTTTGTTCCGAACTGCTTTCCCCTTGAACGGCTGCCGTTTCGCTCTTATAAGGCGGCCCATTCCGAACAATGAGACGTGAACAGGGGTGCCATGGCTGGTCATTCACAGTTTAAAAACATCATGCACCGCAAGGGCCGTCAGGATGCCGTGCGGTCGAAAATGTTCTCCAAGCTTGCGCGCGAAATCACCGTTGCCGCCAAGGCCGGCCTGCCCGACCCGACGATGAACGCCCGTCTTCGCCTGGCGATCCAGAATGCCAAGGCCCAGTCCATGCCGAAGGACAACATCGACCGCGCCATCAAGAAGGCAGCCGGCGCCGACGGCGAAAACTATGACGAAGTCCGCTACGAGGGCTATGGTCCTGGCGGCACGGCGATCATCGTCGAGGCCCTGACCGATAATCGCAACCGCACCGCCTCCAACGTCCGCTCGATCTTCACCAAGGCAGGCGGCGCTCTTGGCGAAACCGGTTCCGTTTCCTTCTCGTTCGATCATGTTGGCGAAATCACCTACAAGCTTGCCGCAGGCGACGCCGACAAGGTAATGGAAGCCGCGATCGAAGCTGGCGCGGATGACGTCGAGACCGACGAAGAGGGCCATTACATCACCTGCGCTTTCGAAGCCCTTGGCGAAGTGTCGAAAGCCCTGGAGGCAAGCCTCGGCGAAGCTGAAACCGTCAAGGCCGTCTGGCGCGCCCAGAACAACGTGCCGGTGGACGAGGAAAAGGCCCAGTCGCTGATGAAGCTCATCGACTCGCTCGAAGACGACGACGACGTGCAGAACGTCTATTCCAACTTCGAAGTCTCGGAAGAGGTTCTGGCGAAGCTTTCAGCCTGAGTCGCTCAGACAAGCATCGGCAAAACCCGCGACGTCATCCTCGGCCTAGTGCAGCCTAGTGCCGAGGATCTGCGACGGTCTGATTAAATATCGGAAAATAAATATTTTCCTGTCAAGCAATTGCCGTGGTTGGAAGCTGACGGCGGAGATGTTGTCAACAATCGGAGTCCGGCTTTCGCGCCGGGTTTTTCCATCTCTGGCGACTGCTCGGAAAATCTTAGGCGGCGGCCCGCATGAAGTTCCCAAGACCCGCAAACAATTCCACCGACCTCAGCCGCGCCTCGATGTCATGGATCGGCATCGAGATGATCACCTCGTCGGCCTGCGTTTCCCCGAGGAACTCCGTCAGCTTCGCGTCCGCAGTCTTCGGCGATCCCACCACGGCGTAGCGCAGTGTGTGTTCGACGTTCATCTTCTCCATCGGCGACCAGAAGCTCTCCATATCGGTGACTGGGCGCGGGAACGGACCGCGGACATTGCGGCGCAGGTTGACGAACTGCTGCTGGGCGGAAGTGAAATGGTAGCGCGCCTCCTCGTCCGTCGCCGCCATCGCGCCCATGACGCCGACTATCACATAGGGCTTGTCGAGCACCGCCGAGGGCCGGAAGCGGTTGCGATAGATCGCGATGGCGTCGAGCAGCATATCAGGGGCAAAATGCGAGGCGAAGGCATAGGGAAGCCCGAGCATCGCCGCAAGCTGGGCGCTGTAGAGGCTGGAGCCGAGCAGCCAGATCGGAATATGCGAACCATTGCCGGGCACCGCAAGGATCGCCTGGTTCTCGACCGGGGTGCCGAGAAGCTGCTGCAATTCCACCACGTCGTTCGGGAAACTGTTCGCGCCGGCCTCGAGGTTGCGCCGCAGCGCCTGTGCCGTGCGCATGTCCGTTCCCGGCGCCCGCCCGAGACCAAGATCGATACGGCCGGGAAAGAGCGCCTCCAGCGTGCCGAACTGTTCGGCGATGACGAGCGGCGAATGGTTGGGCAGCATGATGCCGCCGGAACCGATGCGGATGCGTTTTGTCGCAGCCCCGACATGTCCGATGACAACGGCGGTCGCCGCACTGGCAATGCCAGGCATGCCGTGATGCTCGGCAAGCCAGAAGCGCTTGTAGCCGAATTCTTCAGCCTTCTGAGCCATTCGCGCCGAGCTTTCGAGCGACTGGCGCACGGTGCTGCCTTCGGCAACGGGAGAAAGGTCAAGTATGGAGAAGGGAACCATGGAAACCTGCCGGGCAGTTGAACGATGCCGTCTATGTAGGTTGGCGCCCGCCCATTCCAAACCGTGCACGCAAACAAAAGGGCCGCGCGATGGCGGCCCTTGTCGAATATCGCAAGCGACGCCTCACTGACGACGGCGCAATACATGCAACTCGGCGCTCGGCCGGTGATGCCCCTGCGGCAGCGTGAAATTGCCGAGCTGGCGGTCCATTTCCAAAGCTTCCGTCGCCAGCCGGTGGATCGCCGCCGTCGTCTCCTCGACCATTGACGCGTTCTGCTGCGTCATCGCGTCGAGTTCGGCCACGGCGTTGTTGATCTCGCGCAGCGTAGTTGCTTCCTCGCGGGTCGATTCCATGATCTCGTTGATCTGCCCGTTGATCGCCTCGACATGGGCGCCGATGCCCGTCAACGCGACGCCCGCTTTTTCGACGAGCGCGACGCCGCTTTCGACCTCATGCGTCGACTTCTGCAGCAGGCTGGAAATTTCCTTGGCCGCACTCGACGAGCGCTGGGCAAGCTCCCGGACTTCCATGGCGACCACGGCAAAGCCCTTGCCCGATTCACCGGCGCGCGCCGCCTCGACACCGGCGTTGAGCGCCAGGAGGTTGGTCTGGAAGGCAATGTCGTCGATGACAGAGATGATCGTGTTGATCTGGCGCGAGGAGGTCTGGATCGCCTCCATCGCCGCGATCGTCTCGCGCATGATCTGGCCGGAGCCGGTCGTCTCCTTTTTGGCGTCGCGGGCGATGCGCTCGGCCTGTTCTGCCCGCTCGATCTGGCGGCGAACGGACTGGGTAATGGCGCTGATCGCATTCGCCGTCTCGGTGATCGAGCCAGCCTGACGTTCGGTGCGCCCGGCAAGCTCGTCGGCGCCCGTGCGCATCTCCTCGGAGCCGGCACGCACCGCCATCGAGTTGCCGCCGATCGCCGTCATGGTTTCGCTGAGTGTGGCGAGCGCCTCGTTGAAATTGACACGCAGACTTTCGAGTTCGTTCGGAAAGCGGCTGTCGATCTGATAGGCGAGATCGCCGCTAGCCAGATGATGCAGCCCTTCGTCAATGGCCTCGACCACCTGCTGCAGCGTCTTCGCTTCGGCCTCGCGCTCGGCGAGGTTCTGCTGACGGTCGTGCTCGGCCTGCAGGCGCGTCTCTTCGCTGGCGGCTTCGAGTTCGCGGCTTTCGATCAGCGATTGGCGGAAGCGGGCAAGCGCGTTGGCCATCGTGCCTATCTCATCCTTGCGGTTCAGGCTGCCGATCTCGCTGTCGAGCTTGCCGTCGGCGACGTCGCGAGTCACACCGGCAAGCCGCGCCAGCGGCGAAAACAGGAGATTGGTGACCAGCCCGGTCGCGATGGCCATGACGACGAGCACGCCGATGCCGATCATCGTCAGCAAAGTGGCGATCTCGATCGAGCCGGCATTGAGCTCGCTGAGCAGCACGCTCTCGACCACCAGGAAGCGGTCGCCGCGATAGTCGATGCCACGGACATAGGCGCGGGCCGCGCCATCCGCCCGGTCGAAATCGGCCACGATCATCGCGGAGCTGGAGAGCGCGTCCTTGATAAAAGTGAAGGGGGTGGCATCGAGCATCGCAAGCTTGCCGCCGCCATCGAGGGCGATAGCGGAGCCATCGCTGGAGACGATCGCAGCCCGCGCGGTGCTGCCCTGGACGATGCCTTTGGAAAGGATGCTCGAGATGATGTCGTCGCGCACCTTGAACAGGATGATGCCCTTGGCTGCTCCGAGCTTGACGATCGGCACGGCATAGAAGATCGCGGGCTTGCCGCTTGCCGCATCGACACGGAGGCCGGAGAAGCCCGTCGGTGCGGCGTCATCCGTCGCCTTGGCGGTATTCTCGATCGCCTTGGCGAAAGCGACGCCGGCGCCGGCTGTTTTCCAGGCATCCGACTTCAGATTCTCCGCGAAGTCGTCGTCCTTCTTGTAGGAATAGAGCACGCTACCGTCGAGATCGGCGATCAGCAGATCGCTGAAAGCGGTGTTTTCGAGGTCGCGGGCAACTTCGCCCTGCGTCTGCTCATGATTTGAATAATAGAACCCGCTCGGCCCTTCCGGCTTCATCAGCTTCTCACGCCGGTCGGGCGGGTTGGGATTGCCCGTGATAAAAACCTTCTTCAGCTCGGCGCGTGCATCCCCCGAAGTCTTCTGGATTGTTTTCCAGCCGCTCTTCAAGCTGGTGATCGACATCTGCAGCGCCTCGATGCGCGCGATGGAATTGGCCTGGTTCTCAAGCTGCGCCAGCTGATCCTGCAACATATCGCCGCGGAAGATCAGCACGCTTTCCTTGGCTTTCAGCGCCTGCTCGTCGGATATCCGGCTGCTGGCGAAATAGGCAAGCACATTGATGACGGCAATCGATAGCACGGTCATCAGGATGAATGTGGCAATGACCTTGAAGGACAGGGACTGAAATCTCTGAGCCATATACGACGAACCCTCTGAACGGCGCCTGCCAGCCCAGGCACGCGGTGCATCCCCGGCCGGCTGACCTGTCAACAGAACATCGGGGGCTTATTCTTATGAAATGAAGCCCTCGCACATTCGATGAACTAGATTTCAGGCATCTCTTTTAATTCGCGGTAAATGGCGCGCCTTAAAACCAAGGGTGTTTTTGTTTTGTTCACATATCGATGGCACATAATTCGCCATCGCTATAGGTTGAACCAATGCAAAATACGATTCGCATCATTGGCATCGATCCCGGTCTCCGTCGCACCGGCTGGGGAATCATCGACACGTTAGGCAATTCCCTGAAATTCGTGGCATCGGGAACGGTGACCTCCGACGGCGAGATGGACCTCGCCTCCCGCCTCTGCCAGCTGCATGACGGACTCGCCGATATCGTCCACGCTCACAAGCCCGATGAAGCCGCTGTCGAACAGACCTTCGTCAACAAGGACGCCGTGGCGACCCTGAAGCTCGGCCAGGCTCGCGGCATCGCCATGCTGGTACCGGCACGCGCCGGACTGCCGGTCTCCGAATATGCGCCCAACGCCGTGAAGAAGGCGGTCATCGGCGTCGGTCACGGCGAAAAGCAGCAGATTCACATGATGTTGAAGATCCTGATGCCGAAGGCCGAGTTCAAGGGCGATGACGCCGCCGACGCCTTGGCGATCGCAATTTGTCATGCCCACAATCGCGGCGGCCACCGGATGCGCCAAGCGCTGGCCGGATAATCCGTTCTTGACTTGTTCTTTTCCCATGATAAGTAATACCGCAGAGGTATTACCATGCGCGTGACCGAAAAAGGCCAGGTGACTATCCCCAAGGACATCAGGGATCGCTTGAAGATCGGCCCGGGATCCGAGGTCGATTTCATTGCTGATGAAAAGGGCGCCCGGCTCGTCGTTCTGTCCAACCGCACGGAACCATCGCAGGACGATTTTGAATCCTGGCTCGGCAGCATGAGCGGCACTTTCGACACCAACGGCATGACGACCGATGAATTCATGGAATGGCTGAGGGGACCACGCGATGACCTCGGTCCTCGTTGATACGAACATCTTCGTCGATATCTTCGGCCCGGACAATCCTTTCAGGGAATGGTCCGCACGCGCCTTGAGCGCATTGCGTCCGGATTCACAATTCATCATGACACCCGTCGTCTGGGCGGAGCTGGCAAGCATGACCCCGCGCGAGGAAACGCTTGCGTTTCTCCTGTCGCGGTTAAACCTGATCCGCGAGGCCCTGCCGTTTTCCGCCGCTTACCGGGCCGGCATGGCGCACGCACGGTATCGGAGGAGCGGCGGCCTGCGCGAGCGCACCCTGCCGGATTTTTTCATCGGTGCGCACGCCGTTGTTCGATCGCATCGTCTTCTGACACGCGATGGCGCGCGCTACCGCTCTTATTTCCCGGAATTGGACATCATTTCTCCCGAAACGCACCCTTGAGAGACCGCGACCCATGATCGGCAAGCTGAAAGGCACCATTGACGAGATCGGCGAAGACTACGTGCTCGTCGATGTGCAGGGCGTCTGCTACGTCGCCTATTGCTCGGCCCGCACCCTGTCGAAGCTCGGCTCGGCCGGCGAGGCCTGCGTACTGTTCATAGAGACTTATGTTCGCGAGGATCAGCTGAAGCTCTTCGGCTTCATGACCGCGTTGGAGCGGGAATGGTTCAACTTGCTGCAAAGCGTCCAGGGCGTCGGCGCCAAGGTGGCGCTCGCCGTGCTCTCGACGCTGACGCCGGGCGAGCTCGCCAATGCGATCGCCCTGCAGGACCGCGCAGCCGTTTCCCGCGCGCCGGGCGTCGGCCCGAAAGTGGCGATGCGTCTCGTCACCGAACTGAAGAACCGTGCGCCGGCCTATGCCGGAGAGGCGATCAACATCGCCCTCAAGCGGGAGCTCGGCGAAGGTGTGGCGGCCGCGCCGGTCGCCGATGCGGTGTCCGCGCTGACCAACCTCGGCTACAGTAGAGATCAAGCCGCAAATGCCGTTGCCGCCGCGATGAAGACGGCCGGCGAAGGAGCCGACAGCGCCAAGCTGATCCGACTGGGATTGAAGGAACTCGCGCGGTGAGGGCCGGAAAACCGATGATTGAATGTCGAGTGGTCCGATTTTTGGTGTATTGCTGTGACAGGTTTCAAAACGGAATAAGAGCATGAGCGAACCCGCCCGCCTGATATCGCCGGAAAAGCGGGGCGAAGATCTCGACATTACCCTGCGCCCGCAATCGCTGGACGAATTCACCGGCCAGGCGGAAGCGCGCGCCAATCTCAAGGTCTTCATCGAGGCGGCGAAGAACCGCGGCGAGGCGCTGGACCATGTGCTCTTCGTCGGCCCGCCCGGTCTCGGCAAGACGACGCTGGCGCAGATCATGGCGAAGGAACTCGGCGTCAATTTTCGCTCGACGTCAGGCCCTGTCATCGCCAAGGCCGGCGACCTTGCCGCGCTGCTGACCAATCTCGAGGAGCGCGACGTGCTCTTCATTGATGAGATCCACCGCCTCAACCCGGCCGTTGAGGAAATCCTCTATCCCGCCATGGAGGATTACCAGCTTGACCTCATCATCGGGGAAGGCCCTGCCGCGCGCTCGGTGAAGATTGACCTCTCGAAATTCACGCTTGTCGCCGCTACCACCCGCCTCGGCCTGCTGACGACGCCGCTGCGCGATCGTTTCGGCATCCCGGTGCGGCTCACCTTCTATACCGTCGAGGAACTGGAGCTGATCGTGCGCCGCGGCGCGCGGCTGATGAACCTGCCGATGACCGAAGAGGGCGCCCGCGAGATCGCCAGGCGCGCCCGCGGTACGCCGCGCATTGCCGGCCGGCTGCTGCGGCGCGTGCGTGATTTCGCCGAAGTGGCAAGGGCCGAGGCGGTCACCCGCGAGATCGCCGACGAAGCGCTGACCCGCCTGCTGGTCGACAATGTCGGTTTTGACCAGCTCGACAAACGTTACCTCAACATGATCGCCGTCAATTTCGGCGGCGGCCCCGTCGGCATCGAAACCATCGCCGCCGGCCTTTCCGAGCCGCGCGACGCGATCGAGGACATCATCGAGCCCTATATGATCCAGCAGGGTTTCATTCAGCGCACTCCGCGCGGCCGTGTTCTGACCGCAATCGCGTGGAAACATCTGGGAATGCAACCGCCCAAGGAAATGGAGGCTGCGCAGTTCCGGCTGTTCCAGGAGGACGACTGAGTGATCACCCGCCGCGGATTTTTCAAGGTTCTTGGCGGCGGTATCGCAGGCGTCATGTCGCTCGGCGGTTACGCCTTCGCCTATGAATCGCTCGCCCGGCTCAGAATCACCCGCTACCAACTGACACCGCCGGGATGGACGCCGGGGCTGAAGCTCCGCGTCGTCGCCCTCGCCGATATCCATGCCTGCGAACCCTGGATGTCGGCAAGCCGCATCACAGCGATCTGCCGCAGGGCGAATGAACTCGAAGGCGATGTCACCGTTTTGCTCGGCGATTATGCCTCCGGCATGAACATGGTGACGCAATACGTGCATTCGAGCCAGTGGTCGAAGGCGCTGGCCACTCTGAAAGCCCGTCTCGGCGTCCATGCGATCATGGGCAATCATGACTGGTGGGAGGACAGGACTGCCCAGAAGGACGGCGGGATGGAAACATTCGGACACCGGGCGCTTGCCAACGTCTGCATCCCGGTCTACGGCAACCGCGCCGTTCGGCTCGAAAAGGATGGCTACGGCTTCTGGCTCGCAGGCCTCGAAGATCAGCTGGCGCTGCTCCCCGGCAGGAAATGGGGTCGCACGCGCATGACCGGTCTCGACGATCTCGATGGAACGATGGCTCAGGTCACTGATGACGCGCCCGTCATCCTGCTTGCCCATGAGCCCGATATCTTTCCCCGCGTGCCCGAGCGTGTCTCGCTGACGCTCTCGGGTCACACCCACGGCGGACAGATCCGCTTCTTCGGCCGTTCACCAATCGTCCCCTCGCGTTACGGCGATCGCTACGCCTACGGCCATATCGTCGAGGAGGGGCGTAATATCATCGTTTCCGGAGGGCTCGGCTGCTCCATTGCCCCGGTCCGCTTCGGCGTGCCGCCGGAAATCGTCGTAATCGATCTTGGATAAGAATGACATGAGCAAGCGCACTGCCATTCGCCTGACTGAAAGCGCTGAGCGTTTCAACTACCGCATTGCCGGCCTCGGCTTTCGCGATGGGCACGTGCTTGTTCATCGCCCTGTGCACGAGCCCTTCTGGACCTTTCCCGGCGGTCGGGCGGAAATCGGAGGACGCGTCGAAGATGGCGACAACCATCTCGAATTCAAATGGGTTGCCGGCAACGGGCGCGGCCCTGACCGCGCTCGACATCCCGCCCTATTTCATCGCTGATGATCGAGAAGCTGCCCGGGGCACCACGTCATCTCGTCTGGCGCGACGGTAATCTCGATGCCTGACGCAAACATTCCGGAGTGCTGAAAGAGGAAAGCCGCCGATGTCGACCTTCGATCCCGCCAGGACCTTTCGCAAGCTTGCCTATAACAACGCCCTTGCCAACCACCGGCTGCTTCACGCCTGCGCGGTATTGAAGCCGGGCGAATTCGAAGCGCCGGGCACGAGCTTCTTTCCGTCGATCAAGGAGACGCTGAATCACATCATCACGGTCGACTGGTTCTATGTCGACGGCATGGAAGGTGGCACGCTCGGCTTCCAGGCCTTCGAGGTGGACGAACCCTTCGATGATGTCGAGTCACTGACGCAAGCGCAGGCAAAGGTCGATCAGCGCCTGATCGACCTTTGCGAAGCACTGACGCCGGAAAGGCTGATCTCGACCGTCAGTCTCCATCGCGGCAATCGGATTCAGCAGGAGCGGATGGACGACGTGCTCGCCCACCTTTTCCAGCATCAGACCCATCATCGCGGCCAGGTCCATGCGATGCTTGCCGGCACCAGCGTTGCCCCGCCGCAGCTCGACGAATTCATCGTCGCCGACGATGCGCGATTTCGCGGCAAGGAACTCGCCGAACTCGGCTGGCGCGAAGAAAAGCTGATGCATTGAACGCATAACCCGAAATCGAAATCGATTTTCGGGTTATGCGCCAATCACCGTCAAAGCATACCGCAAGGCTGCAGCGATTAATCCTGCAGACGTCTCTTCAGCGCGTCGATGATCGTCTTGGTGAGAAGGTCGTAATTCTCGTCGAAGTGATGGTCGCCAGGCAGTTCAACGACTTCGGCACCACTATCCTTCAGCGCCGGACAGGCGACATCGTCGTCGTCCTCCTTGCCATAGACGCACTGCACGAGCTTCGGATCGACGTTCTTCAGATCGGCGACGGGATCGCCCCCCGCCCCTTCCGTCTTCTGGCCGAGCCAACCTAGAACGGAGATGACGTAGTCCACTTGGTGCGAGAGCGACAGCAGAGACAACTGCACCACCGAGGACTTCTCGGCCGGTTTGAGCAACTGATAGGTTGCGGGCACGACATCGGCGCCGAAAGAGTAGCCGACGAGCAGAACATGCTTCACCTTCCACTGCTTACGATAGAAATCGATGATCTTCGAAAGATCGCTGGCCGTCTCCTCCGGCTTGCGCTCCGACCAGAAATAATGAAGTGAATCAACGCCGACGACGGGAATGCCTTCCTTCTGCAGCGTGCCGCCGACCTCCTTGTCGATGTCGCGCCAACCGCCGTCGCCGGAATAGATCACCGCCATCGTATCGAAGGCAGGGGTTGCCTCGAGCACCGCCAGCGGCAGGCCGAGCGGATTGCCGAAGGCGCCGGAAGCGGTGACGAGGTCGTCGAGGGTATCGCCGAATACCGTCTGTGCATCGTCTGTGGAATCGCGGATCTCGATCTCGGAATGGGCTTTCTGCAGCGCCTCGGCATGCGCCCGGCCGTCCTTGTCAGCTTTGGGCGTGAAGACCGTTATGATCGGGTCCGGCAGGGCGCCGTCGCTGAGGCCGTAGACCGTGCGTTCGCCAATTACCTTCTTGGAAGCCGGCGTGCAAAGCTCCTTGGTCAACGGAATGCCGGCCAGCGGATCGACGGCAAGCGTCTGGCCGATCGTGGCATCGGGCGTCTGCGCTGCGATCGCCAGCGCCAGGGCCCCGCCCTCGCCAATGCCCGCGACGATCGGCAAATGATAGGCATTGTTGCCGGTCGCGCGCTGCACCTGTTGGCTCAGCGATTCGATGTCCGAGACCATATAGATGCAGCCGTCGTTGAGACTGACGTCATAGCCGCTGAGCGCCTGGACATAAGAGGGAAAGTCGACGCCGATGACGACGGCGCCTTCGGCGACCAGCCTGTCGGCCTCGGCTTTCTCATAATCGCCCCAGCCGGCGGCATTCGAGATCAGCATCACGGTGCCCTTCACCTCCCCTTCCGGCAGGAAGATGTGCGGCGACGGGATGAGCCCGCTTTCGAAGCTCTGCGTGGTTTCCTCGGCGGCATCAGCCGGTGCGGCCGCGAGCATGCAGACGCATGCCGTGGCAAGAAGGATTGTCTTGATCATTTTCTCACTACCCCTTTCAATCCGCCCCCGATCAGAAATGTCGCGTCCATCAACGCGATCATCGGATTGCCTCCTCCGGAAACCGCAAGATAGCGCGGTTGCCAGTGCGGATGAAACTTGGATTTGAATGCCCGTAGGCCTTTGAAGTTATAGAAGCGCTCGCCGTGCTCAAAGACGGTGCTGCCGATACGGTCCCAGACGGGCGCCGCTTCGCGTTTCGACATGCCGGAGAGAGGCGCCATGCCGAGATTGAAGTGGGTGAAACCCTGATTACGCAGATATTCCATGATCTGCACGAAGAGAAAGTCCATTGAGCCCTTCGGCGCGTCCGGCGAGAAGCGCATGAGATCGATCGTGCCCTCCTCCTTGGATTCAGTGACGAGGATGTTGGCGAAGGCGACGATCTTGCCATCCTTCTTCAGGATGCCGACCGGTTGCGCGGAAACGTAATCGGGATCGAAGGAACCGAGCGAGAAGCCCTTTTCCTTGGCATTGTGATGTTCGAGCCATGCCGTGGAAACGGCGGCGAGTTCATCGATGATATCAGGCACATTCTCGGGTTCGACGACCGCGAACTCCAGCCCGTCGCGCTGGGCCCGGCTCGCCGTCTGGCGAAGGTTCGCCCATTTGCCGCCTTTCATTTCGAAGGTCCGGAGGTCGGCCACCGCCAGTTCGCCGAGCTTGAAGGCGCGGAGGCCCGCATCGGCGCAATGGGAAAGCAGCGCCGGCGAGATCTGGTAAAAGACGGCGCGGCAGCCGGCAGCTCGCGCCGCTTCGACGAAGCGCCAGACGAGTTCCTGCACGGCACCATGATCGCCAACCGGGTCGAACAGTGCGATCCATGAACGGCCTTGCCGGCCGTACATGATGAAAGCGTCACCTTTTTCCGAAAACATGATGCTTTTGTCGCCCATGCGCACCAGATTGGCATCGGCATTGCCCTGCTTCCTGACGATCTCGACGGCACGCGTCAGCGCCTCCTCCGTCGCCGGCTCCGGCCGAAAGGTCGCCGGCCGGAGCAAGCTGAAAATGGCGATTGCGGACGAGATGATGGTGATGCCAAGCAGGGCGCGCAGTCCCCGCGGTGCCTCGGCGGTGAATTCGAACTGCCACCAGAGTTCGTTGCTGTATTCGACATCGCGATAGACGAAGAGCAGGATGACGACCGCGCCAACGACGATCACGGCGATCGCCATCAGCCAGGATGCCGTCATTGCCTGGTTGAGCAGCGACGCATGCCGGGTGAAGAGCCGCCGGCTGACGAAGAGCCCGAAGATGAGAAATGCGAGAAATGCGGCTTCGACGAGGGCGATTGCCTTCAGGAGCGACAAGGTCAATGCGGCAACGGCCGAGAACACGGCCACCCACCACGCGCCGTCGAGCCTCTGACCGAGGCCGCGCGCCGCAACCACCAGCGCGAGGCCGAGCAGGCTGGAGAGGAAGTGCGCGCCTTCTACCATCGGCAGCGGCAGATAGTTGGAGAGGAATTCCAGGTTCTGGTCCGGCGTCGGCGTGACGCTCGAAAACACCAGCATGACGCCGAGCAGCAGCGCCAAGGTCGACAACAGTTGCGGCATCAGCCGTCCGCCGATACGGCGGACACTGGAGGCGGCCGGGTGGTCGACAAAACGGCGCAACTCCGCCGCCGAGACCGCGAGCACGGCGATCAACAACGGCAATACATGGTAGATCAGCCGGTAGAGCACCAGCGATCCCAGCACCGCGTCGATATTTACCGCGCTGCCGAGCGAAGCGATGATCACGGTCTCGAACACGCCGAGCCCGGCCGGAACGTGGCTGAGCACGCCGAGACCGACGGCGATCGCATAGACGGCGAGGAAGACCGGCCAGCCGATGGCCGTCTGCGGCAAGAGCACGTAGAGCACCGACGCGGAGGCGGCAATGTCGAACGCAGTGACGAGGAATTGGCGTGACCAGGTGCGCGAATCCGGCAGGCGGATCGCCACGGCGCCGAAATTGAGCACACGACCCTCGCGGCCTATGATCATTACAGCCCCGAGAATGGCGATGATCGAGCCGGCAATCAGCCGGAGGAGGAATGGACTGACACCGATCAGCGGGCCGATCTCGCTGGCGATGATGATGAGGGCGATCGACGCGACGGCCGCGAGCCCGAGGCCGAAGGAGAGCGTGACGAAGGCGATAATGCGGCCGATATCCTCGGGTGAGAGCCCCAGACGCGTATAGGCGCGGTAGCGGATTGCGCCGCCCGACAGCGCACCGAAGCCGGCGGTGTTGCCGACCGCATAGGCGCTGAATGCCGTTAGCGCCACATGCGGAAAGGGAAGCTTCTTGCCGATATATTCGATCGCATTGAGATCGTAGAAGACCAGCGAAAGGAAACTCAGCGCCGTGAAGAACAGAGCAAGCAGGATCGCGCTCGGCCCGGTAGCCGCTAGTGCTGCGACGACATCGTCATAGCGCACCTCGTTGGTGAGCTGCATGATGGCGTAACCGACAAGACAGAAGACGATGAGCGTCGCGGCTGCAGTGAGCGGCGTCCTGTAACGTCTGAAAAGCGTGCGAAAAGAAAACCCGTCCGTCGCCTCGATCTCTTCCAAATTGCCGTGACCCGACATCTCGTACCTGCGCAGCTTCCAATTCGACGGGAATCATTTTTCGAAGACGTAACACGACAGGCATATAAGCTCTATGAAGCCGTGCCCGACGCTACCAACCCTGCCGTCTGCGCCTCAATCATCCTCAATTGGGGCGAATTTGCGCAGGAATATGTGATCGCACATTGCATTTTCGTAAGCTTGCGAATGCCTTGTCGCGATAATGAGATTCAGGTGGCGGCATTCATGCAGCCGGTTCGCCGTTGGCTCGCATATGAGAAGCATAACGCGCGACGGCAGCCTCCAAATCGGCCTCGCGATCGCCCGCCACCTGCACCGTCGGCACGGCGAACTCGATGCCGTTTTCCTTGAAGGCGTTGCGGATCATTGCCAGTGCATTGCGTCGGATGACGAATTGCTCGCCGGGCTTCGTCATCATCGACAGCCGGATCTCAATCGCGAATTCGCCGAACTGCTCGACACCCTTCATCTTCAGCGTCTCGATGATGTGCGGGCCGAATTCCGGGTTTTCGAGCAACGTCTGGCCGATCTGCTTGATCACCTTCTTGGCCTTGACGAGATCGGTGTCGTATTTGACGTTGAGGCTGATCTTGTCGATCGTCCAGTCGCGATTCAAGTTCTTCACCGCGCCGAGTTCGCCGAACGGCACGGTCGTCAACGGCCCGCGATGATGCCTGAGCTTCACCGATCGCAGGCTGAACGCTTCGACGACACCCTTGTGGCTGCCGCTTTCGATATATTCGCCGACACGGAAAGCATCGTCCCAGAGGTAGAACATGCCGCTGATGACATCCTTGACGATCGTCTGGGCGCCGAAGCCCACCGCAACGCCGACGACGCCGGCACCCGCGATCAGCGGCCCGATCTCGATACCGAGGCCCGAGAGCACCATCAGAACGGCGATGACCGCGATCACGACGGCGAGGATATTGCGGAAGATCGGCAGCAGCGTCTGGATCCGCGCATGTTTGGCCTTCTCCTCGTCCGTCGCGGTAACGTCCAGGGGTGAATCGAGCAGCTTGCCGTCGATATAGGCCTTGACGACGTGCCAGAGCAAATCAGCAGCGAGCAGGATGACAATCCCGCCGATGACCCCCCGCGCGATCTTGTCAGTCATCCGATCGCCAGCAGCCATCGTATCGGCGCCGACGCCGAGCATCCGCCCGAGCCAGATGGCGGCAAAGGCGATAATCAGCGCCCGCACGCCACGGTCGAGCAGCACTGTCGCGATACGGCGACTGGCAAGGAAGCTCGCTTCGGTCTGCTGCAGCGATTTCACCGCAAGCGTCGAAACCGCGAGCACGCGCGGCAGCAGCAGCACATAGATGCCGAGCCAGAGCAGCCCGTTGAAGCCCGCGACCCACAGTCCCCAAAGCAGCAGGAAATAAATGGTGAGTGCCCAGGAGATTCCATAACCACGCTTCTCGTCCTTATGCGGCCGCGACCAGACCGCCTCGACCGCGATCAGCAGCAGGCCGATACCGAGGATGTAGCCGACGAGAAGCCGAGCGCTCGGTGTATAGCCGAGCGGCGCCATCGACTGGATCACTGCCCAGCCGAAAGCGAAATAGATAACGAAGATCGCGCAACGGCGATACCAGAAGAGCGCGACGGAGCGTCCCGGCATGATTGGAGCGGAGACACCCTGCCGCTCCTCCTCGGCTCGCGAGAGTCCGATGAGATCGACCAGCACACCGCCGAGGCAGATTGTAAAACGCTGGACGATCAGCGCAACGACACAGACGATCGCGATACTCTGGCTGAGCGGCGGCCAATTGAGACTGAGAAGCGTCAGCACTGTCGCCGCCGCGAAGATCAGCGCCGGGATGACGCGTGGCGCCAGATGCATGCCTGCCATCGCAGCCAGACGGCGACGGCGGCGGCGGAAGGCATAGCGGGCAATGCTTTCGACGATCGCGCCCAGCAGAAAGATCGCCAGGTATTGGACGATCATGCGAACCCGCCCAGTGGCGGCGATTTCACCGAAAAGCAGCGAGGATGCATTGCCGATCTGCAAGGGCAGCGTCATCGCGGCATCGGAAACCATCGAGACATGACGACGGGAATGCTGGAGCAAACCCGACAAGACGGACATCTGGTTTTCCGCCGCTGTATCGCCCGCAGATGTCGCCGCCATCTGGGTCGACATCCATTGCTTGACCTCGGGCGTCTGCATGAGCTGCATCATCTCGCGCACCTGCGCCGGCGGGCTAGCCACGGCCGGCGCTTGTGCCGGCTGCGTCTGGGCAAAGCTGGGCCAAGCCACGGAAAGAAGCGCAATGAATGCCAATATGCCTGATATGGCGGCCGTCAAGCCTCCTGCCCTGTCACGCTTCACGACCGCCCTCCAACGAAGTGTCGACGCCTGCACTAAACCAGGCCGACATCTTGCAATGGATACTCGCGACTGCCGCCGCCAGCAAGCGGTAGGAAAACCATACCGACGGCTAGGAAGGACCGCTTTTCGCCGCCTGCTCGAGCCATGCCGACCGCCTTCCAATTACGGGGTGAAGGTCCCATTCTGCTCAATGAAGGGAATAATTTGGCCTTCAAGATTTCGGCGCCGGCTTTTCCACGTGGCCCCCAAAACCAGCGCGCATTGCCGACAGCACCTTATTGGCAAACTCGTCATTGTCGCGCGAGGAGAAGCGGCCATAGAGCGCCGCACTCAGCACCGGCGTCGGCACGCTTTCGTCGATAGCCGCCATGATCGTCCAGCGGCCCTCGCCGCTGTCCGAGACGCGGCCCGCAAATTTCGAAAGTGCGGGGTCAACATGCAGGGCATCGGCGGTGAGATCGAGCAGCCAGGAGGTGATGACACTGCCGCGGCGCCAGACTTCCGCGACATCCTGCAGATTGAAGTCGTATTGGAAATGTTCGGGATGTGCGAGCGGCGCGGTTTCCGCATCGGCCTCATGCGAGGCAGCGCCGATATTGGCGCGTTTCAAGATGTTGAGGCCCTCGGCATAGGCGGCCATCAGGCCGTATTCGATGCCGTTATGCACCATCTTGACGAAGTGACCGGCGCCATGCGGGCCGCAATGCAAATAACCCTGCTCGGCGGTGCTGGCCGCAGCCGCCTCGGCGCTGCGGTTCGGCGAGGCTTCCGTCGTGCCGGCCCCAGGCGCCAGCGTTGCGAAAATCGGCGAAAGGTGCTGGACGATGCCCTTCTCGCCGCCGATCATCAGGCAATAGCCGCGCTCGAGGCCGAAGACGCCGCCGCTGGTGCCGACGTCGACATAATGGATGCCCTTGGTGATGAGCTCAGCGCCGCGGCGGATGTCGTCATGGTAGTAGGAATTGCCGCCGTCGATGACGATATCGCCGTTCTGCAGCAGCGGCACCAGGCTCGCCAGCACCTTGTCGACGATCGCCGCCGGCAGCATCAGCCAGATCGCACGCGGATGCGTGAGCTTGGAGACGAATTCCTCCAGCGAAGCGGTGCCGGTTGCGCCGAGACCTGCGAGATCGGCAACGCTTTCCGGCCTGGTGTCGTAAACGACGCATTCGTGACCGCCCCGCATCAGGCGCTGGACCATATAGTTGCCCATGCGGCCCAAACCGACCATACCAAGCTGCATAATGAATCTCCTGGAAACCGAGATGAAGTATCGACTCCGGAAACTAGCACCCGCAGTGTGACAGGCAAGCAAAGTCTGGCGATGGGCCGCCGATCTCCTTCGAGGGCAGGCCTCGTCAGATATCCGGGGCGCTGGCCGGCTCGCCCTTCATCTCGCTGAGATACATGCCCTCGCGCAAGTTGATCCCGTATTCGACGAAAGCCTTCATGCTGCAAAGCATCTGCGTCCAGCCTTCGCAGTTGAGATAGGTGCCGCGCCGGCCGGCCTCGTCCTCGCGCCAGCCGTTCTCGGCAATCGTCACCAGCGTGCCGCCATCCTCCAGCGGCTTGAAATTCATTTCCACTAGCGTCTTATACCTTGTCTTGTCCTCAGCAGTGCCGCCGTCCCAGCGAAGCACGATGCGGCTTTCCGGCACAAGCTCGACAACCTCGACCGGCGCATCCTTCCACCAGGTTACTGTCGTGCCTTGAACGAGCGGCGCGCTCGCCCCGCCGATCGTGGTGAAATAGCTGCTGAGCTTCTTCGGATTGACGACGGCGTCGAATACTTCGGCAACGGGGCGGCCGATACGGCCGGAAACGCGGATTCCGAGAGACATGGTACTTCTCCTCTTCTCCATTGTGTCCGATATCATTATGTTATAAAAATATAACATGTCAAGCAAATCAACCGACGACCCTGTCTTCAAGGCGCTGGCGCATCATCGCCGCCGCGAGATTCTCGATCTGCTCAAGGACGCGCCCCGCACCACGGGCGCGCTCTGCGAGATGTTTCCCGGGATGGACCGCTGCACGGTGATGCAGCATCTGAAGGTGCTGGAGGAAGCGGATCTGATCGTCGCCAGAAAGGAGGGCCGCGAACGCTGGAACCACTTGAACAGCCTGCCGATCAAGCACATCTACGACCGCTGGATCAGCGCCTATGCAGGTCATGCCCTGTCGATCCTCGATCGGCTGAGAAGCGATCTCGAGGGCCAGCCGGAACAATGATGCGGCGCGAGGATCGGCTTGCCTTCCGGCCCGCCGAACTCCTATCCTGGCAAAAGAAGCGCGGGAGCTCAGGACAGATGACGATATCAGGAGCCGGCATACGCCGCATGCGGTTGTTGCGCAGCATGAAGCAGCAGCACCTCGCGGAGCTCCTCGGCCTCAACCAGGCGACCGTTTCGCGCTGGGAGCGCGGCCAGCTTGCTCCCTCGCCCGACCAAGCCGTCAAGCTGGAACGGATTTTCGCCTCGCCGCAATATGCTGCGGCCGATGCGGCTTTAAAGCGGCTGGTCGAGGATTCCGTCCGGCCTGTGCATCTGATCTGCGATAGCACCCATCAGCTTATGTCTGCTTCCCGACCGCGGCAGGCGGAATGGCGCGCACCGCTCGGCGCCTTTCTCGGCCGCTCTCTTTTTTCCTACGCCTCCGCCGAAATCGCTGCCGCCGAGCAGTCTCTGGAGGAGTGCGGCTGGCATGAGGGCAGGCTCCTGACGTTGACCTTCGATACCGGCGCCAACGGCAATGTGCGCCTGCCGATTGCCCCCGGCCGCGTCACCTGGGAGCGGATCAGGCTTTCCGACGGCAGCGCCGGCCGCCTCGTCACCACAATCCGCTGAGCCTTCAGCTTTCCTGCATGCCCATGCATAATTTATGCGTTGTGCCAAGATACCGGTCTTTATAGCGTCCACCGCCGACATGGTCAGGAGACGATGCGATGACGATACTGGTGACGGGAAGCGCCGGCCATCTCGGCGAGGCGCTGATGCGCAGCTTGAGAGCTCAGAGCCGGTGGGCGCGCGGCATTGACATCAAGCCATCGGCTTTTACCGATATGGTCGGCTCCATCGGTGACCGCGGCTTCATCCGGCAGGCGATGTCGGGCATCAGCCACGTCATCCATGCCGCCACGCTGCACAAGCCGCATGTGGCGACCCATGGCAATCGCGATTTCCTTGACACCAATGTCGGCGGCACGCTGAACCTGCTCGAAGAGGCGATCGCGGCGGGTGTTGCGAGCTTCGTCTTCACCAGCACCACCAGCGCTTTCGGCGCGGCATTGACGCCGGCCATCGGCGAACCCGCGGCGTGGGTCACCGAGGACGTGCTTCCTGTCCCGAAGAATATCTACGGCGTGACAAAGCTCGCTGCCGAAGGAATGTCGGAACTGTTCGCCCGCAAATCCCGCCTGCCTGTTGTCATCCTCAGGACGTCGCGCTTCTTTCCCGAAAGCGATGACGATCCGGACATTCGCAACGGCTATTCGGCGGAAAACGCGCAGGCCAACGAGTTGCTTCATCGCCGCGTCGACGTCAGCGACGTGGTCGGCGCGCATTTGCTGGCGCTCGAAAAGGCGCCGGCGATCGGCTTCGGCCGCTATATCGTCTCGGCCACGACGCCTTTTCTGCCGGGTGATCTCGCCGAGCTCAGACGTGATGCGCCTGCTGTCGTCGAGCGGCTGTTTCCAGCTGCGAACGCCCTTTACGCCGAACGCGGCTGGAAGATGTTCCCGACGCTCGATCGCGTCTATGTCAACGAACGCGCAAGACGCGAACTTGGCTGGCAGCCGCGTTATGACTTCCGCTTTGTGCTCGATCGCCTGCGCGAGCGTCGCGAATGGCGAAGCCCGTTGGCGCTCGATGTCGGCTCCAAGGGCTACCACGAGGAGGTGTTCGCCGAAGGACCCTATCCGGTCGATTAGGACAATGAGCTGGTTGTAGGCTCTCATCCAGTTATCACGATCCGATCCTGGACGGTTGACCGGAATAGGGGAACAGATTGTGGGCGGGCAGACGCCGGACGCACAAGTCGCGTTCGCCCGGCAGAGGGCTTCTTCTCAACGATGAACGAAAAAGGTGCGATCCACGACGACCGATGGATGTTTACGATCCTGGGCGCCTACAAACGTAGGTGGGCACCGTGTGTCCAGGCCCACGAGCCCAGACAGGGACAGCTCCCTTTGGATCGAGTATGGCCCCAGGGATTGTGGTTCCTGTCGAGAGGCGCAGACCGCATCGCGATATATAAGGTCGTTTGCATCGACGCGCCAGTGGCGACGACAGCCCGTTTTTATTTAATTGACATCAATTGAGTTCGGGAGCGGCCCGGCCATTCAGCTTGTCGGTGATGCCGCGAATGCGGCTCGAAACCTCGCCGAGCGCCGCCGCCAGCGTTTCCTCGGTGCGGGCGGTCGCGGCAAGCACGGTGTCGCGGTTGCCGCGCAGCGACTCGAGCTCGGACTCCAGCCCCGCGATGCGGCGCGTCAGCTCGGCAATCTCGTCCATGATCATGATGCCGGCCATGACGGTGATCCTGAGATCGCCGATCTCGCCGAACTGGCCCTTGAGATGGCCGACATAGCGGTCGAAACGGGTGGCGAGATCAGTCAGATGATCCTCCTGCCCTTCTTCACAGGCCATGCGATAGGCTTTGCCGTCGATCGTTACCGTCACCTGCGCCATATCAAATTCTCTCTCATCAGCGATCCAGAACCGCGCGGATCGTCTCCATGGCCGTCACCAGCCGCCGCGATACCTCACGATTGACCTCTTCCAGCCGGTTGGCGCGAAATTCGGCCTGGTCGAGCTCCTGGGCCAGACGGGAGCGGTCGGCATGCACACGTCGCACCTCGCCCTCGATCTCACCCTGCTCTCGCTGTCGCTCAATGCGCATGTCGACGGCGTTTTCGAGGCTCGAAATCGCTTGTCTCAATTCGTCGAGCGCTGCTTCCATGGTTTTGCCTGTGGGCATCATGCCTTTCCGATTCCCGTGCAGGACCTGCGAATCGGCCACATCTGCCGATCTTGTGATTTCAAGAGGATATGCAGCTCGCCAACGGCCCGTCAATAAATCCCGTCACCCGGCAGCCTGCCTATCTGTGGATGAACGTGTTGGACAGGCCCGCCGCGCCGGTTTGGTCTTTTGTAAAGTCACACGATCAAATGTCAAAAAATTGCCGCAAGCCGCTGGGATTTGGCCCGCCATTGATTGACTCGCCAGCCCCAACTGCTATGTGTCAGCCGCTTTCACCCGATGGTCTTGGAGGCTCGAGGCCATCCCCCGACACCCGGAGCTTGCAGAAAAGCTATGACCTCTCTCCAACAAAACGACCGGATGGCGAACGCGATCCGTTTCCTCGCCATGGACGCCGTTGAAAAGGCGAATTCCGGCCACCCTGGTATGCCGATGGGCATGGCTGACGTGGCGACGGTCCTGTTCACCAAATATCTGCGCTTCGACCCCAAGAAGCCGCATTGGCCGAACCGCGACCGCTTCGTGCTGTCGGCCGGCCATGGCTCGATGCTGCTCTATTCGCTGCTGTATCTGACGGGTTATCCCGACATGACGATCGAGGACCTCAAGCAGTTCCGTCAGGTCGGCTCCAAGACCGCCGGACACCCTGAATACGGCCACGCAACCGGCATCGAGACCACCACCGGCCCCCTCGGTCAGGGCATCGCCAATGCCGTCGGCATGGCGATCGCGGAACGCAAGCTGCGCGACGAATTCGGCGCGGACCTCCAGGACCACTACACCTATGTGATCAATGGCGACGGCTGCCTGATGGAGGGCATCAGCCATGAAGCCATCGCCCTTGCCGGCCACCTTAAGCTCAACAAGCTGATCCTCTTCTGGGACAACAACTCGATCACCATCGACGGCGCCGTTTCGCTGTCGGACTCGACCGATCAGATCGCCCGCTTCAAGGCCGTTCACTGGAACACGATTGAGATCGATGGCCACGATCAGGCCGCCATCGCCGATGCAATCGAGGCCGCCCACAAGTCTGATCGCCCGACCTTCATCGCCTGCAAGACGGTGATCGGCTTCGGCGCCCCGAACAAGGCCGGCAGCCACAAGGTTCACGGCAGCCCGCTCGGCGCCGACGAGATCGCCGCCACCCGTAGGGCGCTGAACTGGGATTACGAGCCCTTCGTCGTTCCCTCGGACGTTCTCGATGCATGGCGCGCAGCCGGCACCCGTTCCGACAATCTCGTCAAGGCATGGGAAGAAACTCTGTCCAGATCGCCGGCCAGAGCGGAATTCTCCCGCCGTATGGCAGGCGACCTGCCGGAAGGTTTCGATGCCGCGATCAGCGCATATAAGAAGAAGCTGGCCGAGACCAGGCCGACGGTCGCAACCCGCAAGGCATCCGAAGACGCGCTGGAGATCATCAACGGCTTCGTGCCGGAGACGCTTGGCGGTTCCGCCGACCTGACGCCGTCGAACAACACCAAGACCAGCCAGATGCACTCGATCACGCCGACGGATTTCGCCGGCCGTTACGTGCACTGGGGCATCCGCGAGCACGGCATGGCGTCAGCCATGAACGGCATTGCGCTGCATGGCGGCCTCATTCCCTATAGCGGCGGCTTCCTGATTTTCTCGGATTACTGCCGCCCGCCGATCCGCCTCGCTGCACTGATGGGCATCCGCGTCATCCACGTTCTGACGCATGACTCGATTGGCGTCGGAGAAGACGGCCCGACGCACCAGCCCGTCGAACAGCTCGCCGGCTTGCGCGCCATCCCCAACCTGCTGGTCTTCCGTCCGGCCGACGCCACGGAAACGGCGGAATGCTGGCAAATCGCCATCAAGACTCACAACCGTCCGTCGGGCCTTGCCCTGACGCGTCAGAACCTCAGCCCGGCCCGCACCGAATACAGCGAAAAGAACCTCTGCGAACAGGGCGCCTATACGCTCGCCGGTAATGCCGACGCCAAGGTGACGATCTTCGCTTCCGGCTCGGAAGTCGAAATCGCCGTGGCCGCTCGCGCCGCTCTTGAAGCCAAGGGGGTTTCGGTCCGCGTCGTCTCGGTGCCCTGCACCGAACTGTTCTTCGAACAGCCGGAAGCCTATCGCAAGCAAGTGCTCGGCAACTCCCCGGTCAAGATCGCCGTCGAAGCCGCCGTCCGCGAGGGCTGGGACGCCTTCATCGGACCGGAAGGCACTTTCATCGGCATGAAGAGCTTCGGCGCTTCCGGTCCGGTGAAGGACGTTTACAAGCATTTCGGCATCACCGCCGACGCCGTCGTTGCGGCTGCCGAAGCAAAGCTTTAAAGAGGGCGCCTTGAGGCGCTCTCCATCTCCTCAATTCCAGGCCCTCTCTATCGGGCCCTATTCTATCGGGAGTGAATGAACATGACAGTCAAGGTTGCCATCAATGGTTTCGGCCGCATCGGCCGTAACGTCCTGCGCGCTATCGTCGAATCCGGCCGCACCGACATCGAGGTCGTCGCCATCAACGACCTCGGCCCGGTCGAGACCAATGCCCATCTCCTGCGTTACGACTCGATCCACGGCAAGTTCCCGGCCGAAGTGAAGGTCGAAGGTGACACGATCATCGTTGGCGGCGGCAAGCCGATTAAGGTTACCGCGATCAAGGATCCGGCAACGCTGCCGCACCGCGAGCTCGGCGTTGACATCGCCATGGAATGCACCGGCATCTTCACCGCCCGCGACAAGGCCGCCGCCCACCTGACGGCCGGCGCCAAGCGCGTCATCGTCTCGGCTCCCGCCGATGGCGCAGATCTCACCGTCGTCTACGGCGTCAACCATGACCAGCTCACCAAGGAGCATACGGTCATCTCCAACGCCTCCTGCACCACCAACTGCCTGGTGCCCGTTGTCAAGGTTCTCGACGACGCCGTCGGCATCGACCACGGCTTCATGACGACCATCCACTCCTACACCGGCGACCAGCCGACGCTCGACACGATGCACAAGGACCTGTATCGCGCCCGCGCAGCCGCCCTCTCGATGATCCCGACCTCGACGGGCGCAGCCAAGGCCGTCGGCCTCGTCCTGCCGCATCTCAAGGGCAAGCTCGACGGCACCTCGATCCGCGTTCCCACCCCGAACGTTTCGGTCGTCGACTTCAAATTCGTCTCCAAGAAGGCCACCACGGTCGGCGAAATCAACGAAGCCATCAAGGCTGCCTCCAACGGCAAGCTGAAGGGCATCCTCGGCTACACCGACGAGCCGCTCGTCTCCCGCGACTTCAACCACGACAGCCACTCCTCGATCTTCGCGACCGATCAGACCAAGGTCATGGAAGGCAACTTCGTGCGCGTCCTGTCCTGGTATGACAACGAATGGGGCTTCTCCAGCCGCATGTCCGACACGGCCGTCGCCCTCGCCAAGCTCATCTGAGGGCCTGACGACTGAATATTCGCAAGCGGCCCGGGAAACCGGGCCGTTTTGCTATGATTACTGCGCCAAATCGATTGCGAAACCTGATACGGTGCACCAAGCCCGAACGGCATCACCGCCGGGGGATAGAGAGAGATCGATGGATTACTTTACCGTTGAGATCGCCGGCCGCGCCGTTGCCAGCTTTCGCTCCAAAAACCATGAGGAAGCGACGCATTTCTTCGAGGCGGAAGATTTTCGCGACGACCTGACCATCCTGGAATCCGAAGGCAAGCCCCTGTGGGACCGCAAGGCGACGCTCAGCCTGCGCAAGGCGACCGCCGAGGAAGCCAGCGAAGTCGAGCACGCCTATGAATTCGACGACGATCCGCAAAGGACCATCGACGACGAATTCGTCGTTTTCCTGGTTCCGGTCGAGGATCTGACCGACGACGGCGAAGACACCGAAGATTGACAGTCGATCCGCATCGTCTCCCGCTTTGAAAGCCGCTTCGAAGCGACGAGTTCCGTGTGGCCGCAAGGATGAAATCGCGGTTGGCAATCCGCCAGCCAAACGTGATAGATTGGGAAATGCATAGCGCTGCACAAAGGCTGAAATGATCGTAGCGGAGGCGATAAATGGCAGGGCCGCAGAAACGCTTGTCCCATACCACCCTTAAGCGGCGGCAACGGTTTCATCCCAAGCGGGACGTCCGACCCGCCGTGCTGGCAAAGGCTGATCGTCTGGTGATCCGGGTAGCCGCGGCAATCGGCGTTTCGTTTCTCGCCGTCATCATACTTCAGGCAGTGCTGGGATAGCGCCGATCCGCCGCTGCAATCCCCTCTTCCCGTCGTTGCCAGGATGAACGGCCCGCGTGAACGAAGGAGCGTGCCTTATCCTGTCGCGGTTGCAGATCCCGGCAGGAAAAATCCATCTTCCTGCCTTTCGCCCTGCTCTTGCCTGATTTTCCTATACATTCCTTGTAGAGAGTTTCTCCCGTAGCATTTCCGTGTCGGGCGTCGTCCCGGCGGCCGCTCAGCAGCATGATGCAGCACGAGGCGAGGTTAAGCCGCAAGGCCTACCCTTCTGTGCCGTTTTGCCGTTTAGTGATGGACCGACGCGGGCGGTGGAGGGTTGAAACAAATGGATCGGCCGGAGGGTGGCATATCCGCGAAGCAGTCGGTGGAAAGGGGCGGGCATGGAAGCGTTCTATATCGTGGTGCTGGTTGCGACGGCGCTCGTGCTTATGGCCGCTTTTTCCAGCCTGCTCGCCTTCCGCTTCGGCGCGCCGCTGCTGCTGCTCTTCCTGATGATCGGCCTTGCCGCCGGCGTCGATGGCCTCGGAATCGAGTTCAGCAACAACTATCTCGCCTATATCCTGGGCTCCATCGCGCTCGCCGTCATCCTGTTCGATTCCGGCTTCGGCACGCCGATGCAGGCTTTCCGGCTCGCGGCAGTGCCTTCTTTGACGCTCGCCTCGGTCGGCGTTCTGATCACCGCCTCGCTCTTTGCCGTCGCTGCCATGTGGCTATTGAACTTCACCTGGCTCGAAGGCCTGCTGCTCGGTTCGATCGTCGCATCGACGGATGCCGCCGCCGTCTTCTTCCTGCTGCGCATCGGCGGCATCAACATCCGCGACAAGGTGCGCTCGACGCTCGAGGTCGAATCCGGCACCAATGATCCGATGGCGATCTTCCTCACCATCGCCCTCGTCGAAGTCCTGGCGAGTGGGGAGCGTTATGCCGGCATCAACATCGGCATGCTCGCCATGTTCATCCAGCAGATGGGGCTTGGCGTCATCCTCGGCCTGCTCGGCGGCATGATGATCGTGTTGATCGTCAGCAAGCTTGACACCGACCGCGGCCTGACGCCGATCTTCGTGCTGGCTCTCGCCCTTCTCGTCTTCTCCTTCACCGGCGCGGTCGGTGGCAGTGGTTTCCTTGCCGTTTACGTCGCCGGCATCTACGCCGGAAATCGCAAGATGCAGGCGATCGGCACCATCAAGCGATTCCAGGACGGCATGACCTGGCTGGCGCAGATCATCATGTTCCTGGTGCTCGGCCTGCTCGCCACGCCGTCGCAATTTCCCGTCATCATCGTGCCGGCCATCCTGCTCGCCCTCTTCCTGATCTTCGTCGCACGGCCGCTGGCGGTCTGGCTGTCGCTGCTTCCCTTCGATTACACCCAGCAGGAGATCGGTTTCGTCGCCTGGGTCGGCCTACGCGGCGCCGTCTCCATTCTGCTCGCCATCATGCCGATCCTCGGCCGGCTGGAAAACGGCCAGATCTTTTTCAACACTGCCTTCATCATCGTGCTGGTCTCGCTGCTCATCCAGGGCTGGACGATCAAGCCGGTCGCCAAGAAGCTCGGCCTGATCATTCCCCCACGCATCGGCGCCGTCGATAAGGTCGAGGTCGACCTTCCGGGTGCCGCCAACCACGAACTGCTCTCCTACCGCGTGATCAAGGATAGTCCGGTGCTGCGCGGTGAGCGCATCCCGCGCTGGGCAACCCCTTCGCTCGTCATCCGCGACGGCAAGTCGATGCGCTACCAATATGCCGGACGGCTGCGCGAAAATGATCTCGTCTATCTCTTCATCGTGCCGAGCTATTCCCGCCTGCTCGACCGGCTCTTCGCCAGCCGCGCCCCTGTCGACGAGGACGATGCCGAATTCTTCGGGGCCTTCGCGCTCTCGCCTGCCCGCCCCGCCGCCGATCTCGATGCAGCTTACGGTCCCGGCCTGCTCAACGAATCCGAAAAAGGCCTGACGATCGCCGAACTGATGCGCCAGCGCCTCGGCGGCAAGGCCGATTATGCCGATCGCGTCCGTCTCGGCTCGATCATCCTCATCGTCCGTGATCTCGACGAGCACGACCACGTCACCTCGGTCGGCATGTCGCTCGAAGCGGTCGAACCGGCCACGACGCTGCCGATCTTCATCAATCTCAAGGACATTATCCAGCGCATCCGCGACAGGTTGAACGGACGTCGCAACCGCGAAGCGGCGGCCTCCGAAACCATGCCGAAAGCATCGGCCGGAGGCGACGAAGCCAGACGCGAAAACGGCCGTTGAACGCCTTGCGTCTCGAATGATCCTTGCTATGGTCGGCGCGACTTCCGCCAACCAAGACTGGATCTTCCCCATGCCTTCTTTCAAGACCCTCGACGATCTTTCCGACATCAGCGGCAAGCGCGTTCTCGTCCGCGTCGACCTCAACGTTCCGGTCAAGGACGGCAAGGTCACCGATACGACACGCATCGAGCGCGTGGCACCGACGATCCTCGAACTCTCCGATAAGGGGGCCAAGGTGATCCTGCTTGCCCATTTCGGCCGGCCGAAGGACGGCCCGTCGCCGGATCTGTCGCTGTCGCTGATCGCCCCTTCCGTCGAGGAAGTGCTTGATCATGCCGTGCTGACCGCCTCCGACTGCATCGGCGAGGCCGCCACCGCCGCCGTCGCCGGGATGAATAACGGCGATATCCTGCTGCTGGAGAACACCCGCTTCCACAAGGGCGAGGAAAAGAACGATCCCGATTTCACCAAGGCGCTGGCCGCCAATGGCGATATTTACGTCAACGACGCCTTCTCCGCCGCCCACCGCGCCCATGCTTCGACCGAAGGCCTGGCCCACCACCTGCCGGCCTATGCCGGCCGTACCATGCAGGCCGAGCTGGAAGCACTGGAAAAGGGCCTCGGCGCGCCGGCCCGCCCGGTGGTCGCCATTGTCGGCGGCGCCAAGGTCTCGACCAAGATCGACCTCCTGATGAACCTGGTGAAGAAGGTCGACGCGCTGGTCATCGGCGGCGGCATGGCCAATACCTTTATCGCCGCCCGGGGCACCAATGTCGGCAAGTCGCTCTGCGAGCATGATCTTGCTGAAACCGCCAAGCAGATCATGATCGAGGCCGCGACATCAGGCTGCGCCATCATACTGCCGGAAGACGGCGTCGTTGCGCGCGAATTCAGAGCCGGTGCCGCCAACGAGACGGTTGATATTAACGCCATTCCCGCCGATGCCATGGTGCTCGACGTTGGGCCGAAATCGGTCGAGGCTATCAACGCCTGGATCGAGCGCGCCGCAACGCTCGTCTGGAACGGTCCGCTCGGCGCCTTCGAAATTGAGCCCTTCGATACCGCAACGGTCGCGGCCGCGAAATACGCCGCTGAGCGCACTGCAGCCGGAAAGCTCACCTCTGTTGCCGGCGGCGGCGACACCGTCTCGGCGCTCAACCATGCCGGCGTTGCCGACGATTTCACCTATGTCTCGACCGCCGGCGGCGCCTTCCTGGAATGGATGGAAGGCAAGGAACTTCCCGGCGTCGCCGTCCTCAACGCCGCCAGATAAGACCGAGCGCCTTGGCGCGAAAAAAAGCATTCGGCGTCGCACCTTGCAACGGGCGGGTGCGGCGCCGCAAAGGCAATTTAGCAGGCTTTACATGTGGATAGACCGCGCTGGCGAGAAGCCTTCCGCGGTCTTTTGCCCAGGGGTCGAAAAAAATCCCATCCTTTCAAACGATTGAATTGATTTCAATCGTTTCAATGACTTAGCCTTCCATTTTCCTCACTATAAACTTCTGTTATCGCCGTCCTATATTCTTAAACCGACGATGTTTAACGCTGTGGAGAGATCGAATGAGCGAACGACTGGAAGACATTGCAGTGCAGATGGTTGCGGGCGGCCGGGGACTGCTTGCGGCTGACGAATCGACCTCCACCATCAAGAAGCGTTTCGACACGATCAATCTCGAATCGACCGAAACCAGCCGTCGCGACTACCGCGAGATGCTCTTCCGCTCCGACGAGGCGATGAAGAAATATATCTCCGGCGTCATCCTGTTCGAAGAGACGCTTTATCAGAAGGCCGCCGACGGTACGCCTTTCGTCGATATCATCCGCGCTGCCGGTTCCATTCCAGGCATCAAGGTCGATACCGGCGCCAAGCCGATGGCCAAATTCCCGGGCGAAACCATTACCGAAGGCCTCGACGGCCTCGGCGAACGCCTGGCCAAATATTATGAGGCCGGCGCCCGATTCGCCAAATGGCGCGGCGTCATTGCCATCTCGTCGTCGCTGCCGACCCGCGGTTCGGTCCGTGCCAACGCTCAGGCGCTCGCCCGCTATGCGGCTCTCTGCCAGGAAGCCAAGATCGTACCGATCGTCGAGCCGGAATGCCTGATGGACGGCAAGCCGGGCGACCATAACATCGACCGCTGCGCCGAAGTGACCGAATCCACGCTTCAAATCGTTTTCGAGGAACTGGCCGAAGCCCGCGTCAGCCTCGAAGGCATGATCCTGAAGCCGAACATGGTCATCGACGGCAAGAACGCCCGCAAGGCTTCCGTCGCCGAAGTCGCCGAGCGCACCGTCCAGGTGCTGAAGCGCACGGTTCCGTCGGCCGTTCCCGGCATCGCCTTCCTCTCCGGCGGTCAAACCACCGAAGAAGCGACCGCGCATCTTTCCGCCATCAATGGTTTTGACCTGCCCTGGCTCGTCACCTTCTCCTATGGACGCGCCCTGCAGGACAGCGCGCTCAAGGCCTGGAATGGCAAGCCGGAGAACGTCGCGGCCGGACAGCGCGAGTTCACCCACCGCGCGGAGATGAACAGCCTTGCCGCGAAGGGTAGCTGGAAGAAGGACCTGGAACAGGCCGCCTGATTTCGGGCTTGGGATTCGGGTGGGGGCGGCAACCGCAGCGTAGTCACTCCTGCCCCTCCCTCTCTCCCTCATTCCTGTGCTCGTCACAGGAATCCAGCGCGCCCAAGTCCTTGGGCGTGATAGACTCTTCTCCTCATGTATTGATTCATTCACGGCGCAGACGCGCCGTGGCTGGATTCCTGTGACAGGCATAGCAATGAGGGAGTTCGTGGAGACGCTTTCTTCACCAACGAACCGGTGGATAAATACGGCGCGTAAGACGCTCACCCTCTCATTGTCACGGCGACAAGAAACCGCTTCATTCCCCAAAAACCATGCTTACTCATAGCGGCCCGCCACAACAGGAGCCGCCATGAACACCCTCTCCTACGTCACCGTCGACGTCTTCACCTCCACCCGTTTCGAGGGCAATCCGCTTGCCGTCATTTCCGATGCCCAGGGCTTGAGCGATGCGGCGATGCAGAAGATTGCCACCGAGTTCAACTATTCCGAAGTCACCTTCGTCCTGCCGCCGGAAGATCCGCGGAATTCGGCCCGCGTGCGCATCTTCACGCCGACGATGGAAATACCATTCGCCGGCCATCCGAATGTCGGCACCGCCTATGTTCTCGGCCAGCGGACTGAGATCTTCGGCAAGCCGGTCGGCGACAGGCTGCGCTTCGAGGAACAGGCCGGCATTGTCGAGGTCAGCCTACAGCGCAGCGGTGGACGTGTTACGGCCACTGCCATCCGCGCGCCGCAACCGCTGACGGTCGGCGATGCCATCGCCGCAGAAACCATCGCCCGCTGCGTTTCTCTCGATCCCGGCGCCGTCGCCGTGGCCACCCACGCCCCGGTCTTTGCCTCCGTCGGCCTCAACTTCGCCGTCGCAGAGTTGAACGGCATCGAAACCTTGGCCGCCGCCCGCCCGAACCTTGCCGGCTTCCAGCAAGCCGCCGGCACGCAGACGACAAGGGGTCACGATTTCTCGCTCTTCCTGTATGTCCGTTCATCCGACGATCCATGGAAGATTCGTGCCCGCATGTTCGCGCCCCTCGACAACGTGCCCGAAGATCCGGCGACCGGCAGCGCCTCGGCAGCGCTGGCCGCCTATCTCGTCACGCTTGCGCCGGAGACTGACATGAACGTTCGCGTCTCCATCGAACAGGGCGTCGAAATGGGCCGCCGCAGCATTATTGCTCTTGATGTGGCGAAATCCGGCGGCACCGTTACCGACGTCGTCATCTCGGGAAGCTGCGTTGCCGTCATGCGCGGCGAAATCATCCTGCAGGACTGACGATCACGACCGGGACTTGGATCCCGGATCTACATCAGGAAGTCGCGCGACAGCAGCGCCACTGCCCATATGCCGAAGGCGATCAGCGCGATCTTCCAGAAATCCACCCGCCGTCTGAGGCCGGGAAGCCCGAGCGGCTTGATCACCTGTATCGCCATGGCAAGGATGAGCGGCAAGGCTATCAGCTTTGTCATGCTTTATTTTTTCCGTTTTTCGGAATGCCACAGGACGGACATTTTTCCGCGCGAACAAGAGGATCACACACGCCGTAAAGGCATTCCGGGGCACAATCAATCATCTTGAGACTGGGCAGGCGCAGGTCTCGCCTTATGTCCGTTTACAATCGCTGAGACCGAGTCTGGGGAAATGAAGAGAAATCTGCTGTCCGTCGCTGCGTTGCTCTTTGGCACGCTCTTCCTTTTCATGGGCAATGGTCTGCAGGGCATCCTGCTTCCCGTGCGCGGCAATCTCGAAGGCTACGCCACGACGACGCTCGGCCTGCTTGGCACCTCGTGGGCCGGCGGCTTCGTCGTCGGCTGCCTGGTGGCGCCGAAACTGGTGCGCCGCGTCGGCCATGTCAGAGCCTTCTCCGGTTTCATCTCGATCATCGCCATCATCGCGCTGGTCAGCGGCATCATCATCGATCCGTTCTGGTGGGTGATCCTGCGCGCCGTCACCGGCTTCTCCACCGCCGGCACGTCGATGATCATCGAAAGCTGGCTGAACGAGCGCGCCAGCAACGAGAGCCGCGGTGCGATCTTCTCGCTTTATATCGGCATCACACTGCTTGGCGTCGTCGGCGGCCAGATGATGATCCCGCTGGAGGACGTGCGCACGCCGGTGCTCTTCATGATCTGCGGCATCTTCTATTGCATCGCCATGCTGCCGACGACGCTTTCGACAGCGGCGTCGCCGCAGCCGCTGAAGGCCGTGCGCCTCGACCTGCCGGCGCTCTATCGCAACTCCCCCGTCTCCTGCCTCGGCATCCTGCTCGTCGGCATCGCCAACGGCGCTTACGGCACTCTCGGCGCCGTCTTCGGCGCCGGCGCCGGCCTTTCCGATACGAGCATCGCCGTCATGATGAGCTCTACGATTTTCGCCGGCGCCATGATGCAGTTGCCGGCCGGCCGGCTTTCTGATCGTATCGATCGGCGTTACGTGCTCGCTGCCTTGTCGGCGATCGCCGCCCTCGCCGGCTTGCTGATCTTTCTGCTTCACCCGACATCCCCAGCCTTGCTGATCGGGCTCGTTGTCCTTTACGGCGCGGTGGCCAATACGCTCTATCCGATCGCGGTTGCTCACGCCAACGACTTCGCGGCATCGGAGGATTTCGTCAAGGTCTCAGGCGGCCTGCTGCTGCTCTACGGCATCGGCACAGTCATCGGCCCGACGCTCGGCGGCCCCGTCATGTCGGCAATCACCCCGCACGCGCTTTTCCTGGTCACCGCCGTCGCCCATGTGCTGATCACCGTTTATGCGATTATCAGAAGCCGCATCCGCGCCGCCGTTCCGGCCAGCGACCGCGACGCCTATACGACGATCCCGACCGGAACGTCGCCGATGCTGACACCGCAAAGCATGTCGCTGGCCGATCGCGGCACCGGCAAGTCTCCCGAAAGCGGCGATCCTGCTGTAAAGTTCGGTTAGGCCTTCCTACGAGAACCGCGCTGCGGTGTTTGCCTTGGCTCGCGAAAAACGAAAATGGGAGGCGAGGCTGGATTTGGGCCGGATCGGCCTAGATTCCGATTCCCTATCAGCCGCATTTTTCGGCATTATGTTGCCGGCAGCAAGGAGGAGAACCGATGAGCTTTATTGATGACGACCGACCGCAGAAGAAAACCGCCCACGAGATCGGCGCCGATCTCTCCATGCTTTCGGTGGATGAACTGAAGGCGCGAGTGGAATTGCTGAAAACCGAGATCGCCCGGCTCGAAGCCGAAGCTACCCGCAAGGCATCCGGGCGGCAGGCCGCTGAAAGCTTCTTCCGCTCGTGATCCGCTAAAAGCCTTCGAAACAAGACCATAGGCAGGCAAAATGAAGCCAGCCTCAAGTCTTCATTCGGCACAATGGTAATAAAATATTAAGCTTTATAAGATATTACTGTACTCATCCAGGCTTTCTCTGGATCTCAGACAGTTTTCCAAGCGGTGAATTGGTCTGATTTTTCTCCCTGTTTTACCTTGAGAGCCGCTTTTGCGGCTCTTCTTTTTGCTGCCGTCGGCATATTTCCATGAAACTGTGGAGATTAACCCTTTCTTAAGAAACGGCTTGCGCATTTGCGCTAATGATACCATCTTAAAGTCATAAAGACGGGACACGGAAACTTTTCCGTCGGCCCCGGCGTTACCTGACCATAAGTAGCTGCGTGCAACAGGGACTATTGCGATGTCGGAAGTTGGATTGAACACGATCAGTTTTGCGGGCCGCGCGGCTGCATCTTCGCAGTTCAAGGCACTCTATGCCGAAGGCATGTCGCTGGTCGAAGAGACCGCCGCCTATCTCGACGGCCAGGGCCGCGCAGCCTCCAAGGTTCTGCCGCGCATGGCGTCCGTCCTCTACGCCGCTGAATCGATGCGGCTGACCACCCGCCTGATGCAGATGGCCTCTTGGCTGCTGCTGCAGCGCGCCGTCAACAATGGCGAGATGTCCCGCGACCAGGTGCTGGCCGAGAAGAACAAGGTTCGCCTCGACGGCTTCAACGTCGATCGCGCAGCACCCGGCTGGGGCGATCTGCCGGAATCCTTCCGCGACCTCGTCGAGCGCTCCTTGCGCCTGCAGAACCGCATCGCGCTGCTGGATCGCGAAATCTATCGTCCGGCCGAAGCCGTGATCGTTCATGATAATCAGAATAGCGTCCAGGCTCAGCTTTCCCTGCTGCAGACGGCCTTCGGCAACAACTGACCGGTTCCCGAGAGAATTTTATATGAAACCGGCTGCTCCACGCGGCCGGTTTTTTGTTGCCGATGTGCCTCAGCATTCGCACAACGCAAAAAAGCCCGGCAAAGCCGAGCTCTTTCAAATTCCGTCGAGCAGAAGCGATTAGAGGCCGAGGCCGCCGAAACGCTTGTTGAACTTGGAGACGCGGCCGCCGCGGTCCATGAGCTGCTGGTTGCCGCCGGTCCAGGCCGGGTGCGACTTGGAATCGATTTCGAGATTCATTACAGCGCCTTCCGAACCCCAGGTCGAGCGGGTTTCGTATTCGGTGCCATCGGTCATGACTACCTTGATCATGTGATAGTCGGGATGGATGCCTGCCTTCATAACAATCTTCCTGCGATACCCGAGTTCAATTTGCCGCATGCAGTTGCGGCCACCGAACCGATTGAATAAATGAAGCCGCAGTCGTGATGGCTACGGCTTCCCATTAGGATGGCGTGCCTATACATGAAGGACGCCGGGATAACAAGTGCCAACAGGCCGCATTAGCGGGTCCTTGAGGCGATCGGAGACGATTTGGCAGAACAGGCACAAACTGGGGAAAACAAAAGGCGGTCGCTGCGTCCGCTTGGGCGGCTGACGCCTTATGTCATGCGCTATCGCGGCATGGTGGCCGGTGCGCTGATTTCACTGGCGCTTGCTGCCATCACCTCGCTGGCGCTGCCGCTCGCCGTGCGCCGCATGATCGACCACGGCTTCACCCAGTCCGACGGCAGCTTCATCAACAGCTACTTCGCCATGCTGATGGTCATGGCCGTCGTGCTCGCGATCGCCAGCGCGCTGCGCTATTATTTCGTCATCACCATCGGCGAGCGCATCGTCGCCGATCTTCGCCGCGACGTCTTTGCCCATGTGACGCGGCTGTCGCCCTCCTTCTTCGACGTCAACCAGTCCGGCGAAATCGTCTCGCGGCTGACCGCCGATACGACGCAGATCAAGTCCGCCGTCGGCGCCACCGCCTCTGTGGCGCTCAGGAACCTCATCCTCTGTCTCGGCGCCCTGGGCATGATGATCGTCACCTCGCCGAAGCTTTCCAGTCTCGTCATCGGTGCGATCCCGCTGATCGTCTTCCCGCTCGTCGCCTTCGGCCGCTCGGTGCGCAGGCGTTCTCGCGCCGCTCAGGATACGCTTGCCGAAGCGTCCGCCTTCGCCAACGAGACGATCGCCGCGACTCGTACGGTACAGGCGTTCAACGGCGAGGATGCCGCGGCGAGGCGATACGCCAGCGCCGTCGAGTCCGCCTACGAAGCCGCCCGCGCCGCCATCCGCTCACGCGCACTGTTGACCGGCATCGCCATCACGCTGATCTTCGGCAGCGTCGTCGCGGTCCTCTGGGTCGGCGCCCACAGTGTGCTTGCCGGCACGCTTTCGGCCGGCACGCTCGGTCAGTTCCTGCTCTATGCCGTCATTTCGGCCGGATCGCTTGGCGCACTGTCGGAGGTCTGGGGCGAACTCTCGCAGGCGGCCGGCGCCGCCGACCGCCTGACCGAGCTTCTTGACGAGGTCTCGCCGATCGCCGCCCCTGCCAGCCCCGAAGCCCTGCCCTCGCCCAGCCGCGGCCGCGTCGAATTTTCCGACGTGCATTTCGCCTATCCCTCGCGTCCAGGCAAATCGGCGCTGCATGGCTTGAACTTTGCCATCGCACCGGGCGAAACCGTCGCCATCGTCGGCCCCTCCGGCGCCGGCAAGAGCACCGTCTTTTCGCTGCTGCTGCGCTTCTACGATCCGCAGCAGGGCAGCGTGACGATCGACGGTGTCGATGCCCGGCTGACGACACCGGACGAGTTGCGCCAGCGCATTGCCATCGTGCCGCAGGACGTCACCATCTTTGCCGCTTCGATCCATGACAACATCGCCTTCGGCCGCCCCGGCGCCTCGCGTGAGGAGGTCCGCGCCGCAGCCCTTGCCGCCCAGGCCGACGAGTTCATCGCCCGGCTGGAAAGCGGCTATGAGACCGAGGTCGGCGAACGCGGCGTCACCCTCTCGGGCGGCCAGCGGCAGCGCATCGCCATTGCCCGCGCCATCCTGAAGAACGCGCCCGTACTGCTGCTCGACGAGGCGACCTCTGCCCTCGACGCCGAAAGCGAGACGCTGGTGCAGAAGGCACTCGACGGGCTGGTCGATGGCCGAACGACCCTCGTCATCGCCCATCGTCTGGCAACCGTGCTGAAAGCCGATCGGATTCTTGTTATGGACGAGGGCCGCGTCATCGAGGAAGGCACGCATCAAAGCCTGATCCGCCAGGGTGGCATCTACGCCCGGCTGGCACGGCTGCAATTCGATGCCGCCAACGAGGACGTGCTCGCCCCGGCGAAATAGCCGAGCGCGCACTTTTCCTGCAGACCGCGACGAAAGTCTGAAAATCCTGCCGCCCTCCTGCGGTTGTCTTTCGCGTCTCCCGCCCTACCCTCTTCATGCCCTGGGTAGGGGATGGCTGTTGAAATCCTTGGGAGGAGATAGGAATGGCGCTTTCCAACATGAGGCGACGTACGAGCCTTGCGCTCGGCTTCGGCGTGCTCGCGGCTCTTGTGCTCGGCGGGTCCGCCGGCGCTGCGGATTTTCCCGATCGCGCGATCACCTTGGTCGTGCCCTTCGCGGCCGGCGGCTCGACCGATGTCGTCGCCCGCATCGTCGCGCAGAAGATGTCGGAAGATCTCGGCCAGCAGGTGATCGTCCAGAACGTTGCCGGCGCCGGTGGCAATCTCGGCGCCGGCAATGTCGCCCGCGCCGAGCCCGACGGCCACACCATTCTGATGGGCACCGTCGCGACCCACGCGCTCAATCCGCTGATCCTCAAATCGACACCCTATGATCCTGAGAAGGATTTCGCGCCGGTCTCGCTGCTCGTCATCGTGCCGAACGTGCTCGTCGTCAATCCGGAACTGCCGGCAAAGACAGTGCCGGAATTGATCGCGCTGCTGAAGGCTGAACCTGAAAAATACAGCTACGCCTCATCGGGCAATGGCACGCCGCTGCATCTTTCCGGCGAACTGTTCAAGAGCATGGCCGGCGTCAGCATGCAGCACATCCCCTATAAGGGCGCCGGACCGGCGTTGAACGACGTCATCGGCAACCAAGTGCCGATCATGTTCGATAACCTCCCCTCGTCCTCCAGCCACATCAAGGCGGGCACGCTGAGGGCGCTGGCGGTGACGACCGCCGAGCGCGCGCCCTCCTTCCCCGACATTCCGACGATCGCCGAGTCGGGCATACCGGGCTACGAGACCTACACCTGGAACGCGCTTTTTGCCCCGGCCAACACGCCGAGCGAGGTAGTGGCGCGCCTCAACGCCTCGGCCAACAAGGCGCTCAAAGACCCGGCGGTTAGCGAACGCATGAAGGAATTCAGCGCCACCGTCGTCGGCTCGACGCCGGAGGAACTCGCTGCCCATGTGAAGGCCGAGCTCGCCAAATGGGGACCGGTCGTCAAGGGGGCGAACATCCAGATGGAATGACGCCGGCCGCGGCCGCCGCTCACCTTGCTTGCGTTCGACGGAAGCGGCGGCAATTGGACGCTGCGCAATTCATTTCTAATTAAGGTGGTGGAAAAACTCACCATTTTGGTCTAGCCTTCGCCATGCTGATGGTTTGGAATTCAGCGTTTTGGGAGACATCAATGTATAAATTCGAAGTCTACAAGGACAAATCAGGCGAATTCCGTTTCCGATTCAAGGCATCGAACGGCGAAACCATGTTCAGTTCCGAAGGCTACAAGGCGAAGGCGTCGGCTCTGAACGCCATCGACTCCATTAAGAAGAACTCGCCCGGCGCCGACGTCGTAGACCAGACCAAGGCCGAGGCCTGATCAAGGCGGCAGCCGCGGCTTGAACGCCGCTCTGCCTTTCCGCATCCGCGAGCAAAGCCGGCGCCTTCGAGCCCGGCCTGTTTGCTTGTGAGTTTATGCGCCATTCACCTTTTCGCATATTTTTTGAAACCCGTGTCGAAATGACTGTTGGCCGCGCCTCATTGTCTTGGAACGGCTGAGCCGCTCCGCCGGCGTCACGGCTTTCGGGATATCCTTCTCCGGCATCCGGACGCCTGGATCGAGGCCAACAATGAAATCAGGAGTTTGCCATGCAATATGCCCTCATCATTCGCGAAGCCCCCGAAGATTTCGCCCGGCGCGGTGATCCCGTCTATCGCGACGGCTGGATGGCCTACATCAAGGCGATCGGCCAGGCAGGAATCGTGATCGCCGGCGCCGGGTTGACGAGCCCTGAGACCGGCACGATCGTGCGGCGCAAGGGCGAGGATCACGACGTTCAAGACGGCCCCTATCCGGAGGTCAAGGAACAGCTCGGCGGTTTTTACCTGATCGAGGTCCCCGATATCGACACCGCACTCGAATGGGCAACGCGCGTCCCGATCTCCGATAAGGGCTCGGTCGAAGTGCGCCCGCGCCTGCAGATGTGAGGCTGCAATGCCGCCCGATGCGGGACGCGCCGCCGAACAGGTGGCGCGTCAATCCTACGGCAAGCTGATCGCCTTTCTCGCCGCCCGCTCGCGCGACGTGCCGGCAGCGGAAGACGCGTTGTCGGAAGCCCTGGCCGCGGCCCTTCGCGTCTGGCCGGAACGCGGCGTCCCCGATAATCCTGAAGCCTGGCTGATGGTCGCCGCGCGCCGCAACCTCATGCAGGCCGCCCGCCACCGCACCGTCCAGGCCAACGCACAGGCGACGATATCGCTTGCCTTCGAGGAAGCGGAGGAGCGCATGAACGAGGCCGGAAAATCCGTATTTCCCGATGAGCGGCTGAAGCTGCTTTTCGCCTGCACCCATCCCGTCATCGACAGGTCAGTGCATACGGCGCTGATGCTGCAGACGGTTCTCGGAATCGAGGCGAGAACCATCGCCCGGAGCTTCGTCGTGTCACCGGAAGCGATGAGCCAGCGGCTGGTGCGGGCCAAGGTGAAGATCCGCGAAGCCGGCGTTCCCTTCGCCGTCCCCTCCGGCGCCGCTCTATCGGGGCGCCTCGCGGCCGTCCTCTCAGCGATCTACGCCGCGTACGGTCTCGGCTGGGACGGCCTCGACGGTGAGGAGGAGCGCCATTCGCTCGCCGGCGAGGCTATCTGGCTCGGCCGCGCGCTTCTCACGGTATTGCCCGACGAACCGGAAGCGATCGGTCTCCTTTCCCTTATGCTTCATTGCGAAGCGCGCCGCAGCGCCCGGCGCGACGGCAACGGCCGATATGTACCGCTGGACGAGCAGGATACGGCGACCTGGAATGCGATCATGATTACGGAAGCGGATGTGCTGCTGCGCAAGGCCGGAAGTTTCGACCGTTTTGGTCCCTTCCAATGCCAGGCAGCGATCCAGTCCGTGCATGCGGCGCGGCGGTTTTCGGGAGCGACCGACTGGCAGGCGCTGACGACGCTCTACGCCGCACTCGTGACAATGAAGCCGACGCTCGGCGCACGTGTCGGCCAGGCAGCGGTGATCGGCAGGGCGGTGAGCGCGGCCGCCGGCCTAGAGCGAATCGACACACTCGATCCGCGTGACGTCGCGGCCTATCAGCCCTACTGGGCCGTTCGCGCCTTTCTTCTGGCGAACGCCGGCGACGATATCGCGGCGGCCGATGCCTATATGACGGCGATTGGTCTCAGCGACAGTCCCGCCGTGCGCAACTTCCTCGCCAGCCGGCTGGAGCAAGTGCGCCAAGCCTCGCCAGGCTGATCATTTCTCGGTCAGCTTCAGCTCGATACGGCGGTTGGTGGCGCGCGCATCCGGCGTATCGCCCGGCGCGATTGGCTGGAACTCTCCGAAGCCCGCGGCAACGAGCCGGTCGGCCGGCACGCCCTGGCCGATCAGGAATTTGACGACCGAAATCGCACGCTCTGAGGAGAGTTCCCAGTTGTCGCGATAGCGGCCGGTCCCGGCGAGCGGCACATTGTCGGTATGGCCGTCGACACGCAGCACCCAGTTGATCTCCGGGGGAATTTCCTTGGCGAGATCGAGAAGAGCGGCGGCGAGCTTCGCCATCTCCGTCTGCCCGTCCGGATTGAGATCGGCGCCGCCCGAGGGAAACAGCACTTCCGACTGGAAGACGAACCGGTCGCCGACGATGCGGATATTCTCGCGATCTGACAGGATTTCACGCAACCGGCCGAAGAAGTCTGAACGGTAACGGTTCAGTTCCTGCACGCGCGCCGCCAGCGCCACGTTGAGGCGGCTGCCAAGATCGGCGATCTTGGTCTGCGAGACCCGGTCCTTCTCCTCGGATGCCTGCAGCGCCGCTTCGACCGCGGCGATCTGGCTGCGGAGCGCGGCGATCTGCTGGTTCAAGAGTTCGACCTGGCTCAGCGCCCGTTCGCTCACCTGCTTCTGCTCGTCGAGCTCCTGCGTCATCGCGCCGATCCGCTTCTGGGCCGCATCCTGGCCGCCCGAACCGGCGTTCAGCAGCGCCTGAAGCCGCGAGCGGTCGCCTTCGGCCGTCGCGAGCGAAGCCTGCAAATTGGCGACCGCATCCTGGAGATCCTGGTTGCTGCCCTTTTCGAGCGCCAGAAGCTGCGTCAGCTCGTTGATCTGGCTATTGAGGCGATTGAGCACCTCGTCACGCCCGGTGATTTCGCGGCTTAGGATGAACTGCCCGACGACGAAGACCGTCAGCAGGAACATGATCGAAATGAGCAGCGTCGACAACGCATCGACGAAGCCCGGCCAGTAATCCACCGTGCGTTCGCGGCGGCGGTTGCGGGCAAGTGCCATGGCTTACTTGCCCTCGCTCTTTTCTGCATGGCTCGTGCGCTCGCGCAGGCGCTCGGCCCGCTCGCCGCCCCGCTCCTGCAGGCCGATGCGCTCGGCCAGCCGGTCGAGCGTGCGGCGCATGGCTTTCGCCTCGTCCTGCTGTGCCTCGATCCAGTCACGCAGCATCTGCTGCTCGTTGCGCATATTCTTGACCAGACCCTGAATGCCTTCGGCAAGGCTTGCCATGGCAGCGACAGAGCGCTGGTTGCCGACGCCGCCTTCTTCGGAGACTTTGCGCAGATACTCGGAGAGTGCGCGCATGTCGTCCGAGGAAGACCCGGCAACGGCGTCGAGCGCCGGCGCAAGATCGGAGCCGACATCGGTGACCGAGGAGAGCCAGTTTTCCAGCTCCGTATAGAAGCGATTCTGCGCGCGACCGGCCTGAAGGTCGAGGAAGCCGAGAATGAGCGAACCGGAGAGGCCCAGCAGCGACGACGAGAAGGCCTGCCCCATGCCGGAAAGCGGCATGGAAAGTCCCTCCTTCAACGCCGAGAGCACGTCTCCCGTGCCGTTCGAGCCGGGATCGAGCGACTGGATGACGGCGCTGATCGAACCGATCGTGCCGATGAGACCCCAGAACGTGCCGAGCAGGCCGAGGAAGACCAAGAGGCCGATCAGGTAGCGCGAAACGTCACGCGATTCGTCGAGGCGGGTGGCGATCGAATCAAGAATCGAACGCAGCGCGGTCGTCGACAGCGCCACCGAGCTCTTGCGGCTGCCGATCAGCGCCCGCATCGGCGCAAGCAGCCGCGGGTTGCGGTTGACCTTATCCGCGCTGCCGGCAGCGCGGAAGGAATTGAACCAGCGCACTTCGGGGCGAAGCGCCAGAACGTGATTAAAAACAAGAACGATTCCGACTGCGAGAACGCCGAGGATCAGGCCGTTGAGGCCCGGATTGTGCATGAAGGCGGTCTGCGTCTGCCGAAAGAGGATCGCGGCAATGAACCCGACGATGACGAGGAAAAGCAGCATCGTCCAGAGGAAGGGCATGGGGCTCGAGAGCCTGTAGGTATAACCGCCGGCCGTCTTTTCGGTGGAGCCGATCTCCGCCACATTCACATTTTCCATAGGTTCAGCAGCCTCCGAACTCATTGCTGGCGGAGACTAGAGCAACATTGTGCCGAATTGAAGTATGCCGGGGCGAAAACCGTGACTTTACAACAGCCGGTTTTTCATGCGCTCACTTGGCGGGAATCGGCCGCTTGATGACCTCGATCAGCGCCTTATGGATATGTTCATTGCCGGCGATGATCGCACCGCCCTCCAGAATGGCCGTTCCGCCATCCCAATCGGTGGCGAAGCCACCGGCTTCACGGATCAGCAGGATACCGGCCGCCATGTCCCAGGGCGCAAGCTCCGCCTCCCAGAAGCCGTCGAAACGTCCGGCGGCGACATGGGCGAGATCAAGGGTCGGCGCGCCCAGGCGGCGGATGCCGGCCACTTCGCCCATCACGTGGCGCAGTTCGATAAGGAACTTGCCGTGATTGCGCTTGCCAAGCGCGGGCACACCGCAGCCGAGGACGCAATCCGACAGCACGCGGCGCGCAGCGACGCGCAGGCGCCGGTCATTGAGGAAGGCGCCGCCGCCGCGCTCGGCGGTATAAAGTTCGTCGGTCGCCGGATTGAAGACGACGGCGGCAACGATCTCGCCATTGCGTTCGAGCGCGATCGAGACAGAGAAGGCAGGGATGCCGTGCAGGAAGTTCGTCGTGCCGTCGAGCGGGTCGACGATCCAGCGATGCGCGCCGTCGGTGCCTTTGATTTCTTCGCTTTCCTCGCCAAGAAAGCCATAGGTCGGACGCGCCTTCATCAGTTCTTCCCTGACGATCTTCTCGGCCTTGCGGTCGGCGGCGGAAACGAAATCGGCCGGTCCCTTCACTGAAACCTGCAGGTTCTGCACTTCGCCGAAATCACGCCCCAGCGATTTTCCTGCCTTGAGAGCAGCCTGAACCATGACATTGAGAAGAGCTGAACGGGCCATCGGCGCATTTCCTTGGGACTGATACGGGACGCGCGCTGCCAGGGGCGGGAAATGTCCCTGAACATGCATGACAGGCAGCGCTGCAAAGATTGGCGGCCTCAAGACCACAAAATCGCGGAAATTTCAAGAGGAAGCCTCATGGCTGCCCGCAGGCCTGAAAAGCGCCGGCCTCATTTGCCATCGCAACTGGAAGCGGCCTCAGAACTTCTGCTGCGTTATCAGGACTTCGCGGGCGATCTGATCGAGTGGCAGAATGCGGTCGACCCCGCCTCTGGCAATCGCCTCTTTCGGCATGCCGAAGACAACCGAACTCGCCTCGTCCTGCGCCACCGTGTAGGCGCCGGCTTCATGCATCTCCAGCATGCCGCGCGCACCGTCGTCGCCCATGCCCGTCATAATGATCCCCATGGCGTTCGAGCCGGCCGAACGCGCCGCCGAACGGAAGAGCACATCGACGGAAGGCCGGTGGCGGGAAACCAGCGGCCCGGTCTTCACGCTCACATGATAGCGCGCACCCTGGCGTTCGAGCAGCATGTGCTTGTCACCAGGCGCGATCAGCACATGGCCGCGCAGCACCGGATCACCGTCGACGGCTTCCTTGACCTCGACCTCGCAGAGTCCGTTCAGGCGTTTGGCGAAGGCGGCGGTGAATTTCTCTGGCATATGCTGGACGATCACCATGCCCGGCGCATTGGCAGGCAGTTCCTCCAGAAATTCGCGCAGCGCCTCAGTGCCGCCGGTGGAGGCGCCGACGCAGACGACCATCTCCGTCGTCTTCGCCATCGCCCGCCCCGTCGGCGGCGGCAGCATGGCATCCGCCGTCAGCTTCTTCGCCGGCCCCTCGGCGGAAGCGGAACGAATGGTTCCCGCGGCGCGGCGCACGGTGGAAAGCCGCGCCTGCGAGGCGCTCTTGACGACTTCGCGAATGCGCATGGCGTCATCGGCAAGGCTGTCGGCGGCGCCGATCTTCGATTTCAGAATGACGTCGACGGCCCCCGCTTCCAAAGCCTGAATCAGCGTTTCCGAACCCGCCTCCGTCAGCGACGAGCACATCACGACCGGGATCGGCCGCTGCGCCATCAGCTTGCGCAGGAAGGTGATGCCGTCCATGCGCGGCATCTCCACGTCGAGCGTGATGACATCGGGAATCTCGTCCAGCAGCCTGCGCGCCGCCACGAAGGGATCGGACGCCACCGCCATGATCTCGATATCGGGATCCTGCTCCAGCACATGGGCCAGCGTCTGCCGGACGCTGGCAGAATCATCGATGATGAGAACGCGGATTTTCTTGCGCATAAACGCCTCTAGATACGCTGAAACACCGTGTTCGAAACCTGTTTCAGCGGCAGGTCAAAACCGGTGATCGACTCGGAGTGACCGATGAACATGTAGCCGCCCTTCGCCAGGCAATTGCAGAGGCGGTCGAGAACGCCCGCCTGGGTCTGCTTGTCGAAGTAGATCAGCACGTTGCGGCAGAAAATGATGTTCATCAAGTCGCCAACCGGATATTTGTCGTCCATCAGATTCATCCGTGCAAACCCCACCCTGCTGCGCAGCTTCGGGCTTATGCGCACCTCCTTGCGGTCCGGATGCTTGGCGACCAGCACATACTTGCGCTGCAGGTCGCGCGGCACGGGCGCAATCAGGTCTTCCGGGTAGATGCCCCGGCGCGCCGTCTGCAGCACGTCGGTAGAAAGATCGGTGGCAAGCACGCTATAGGAAACATCCTTGCGACCTTCCGCGAATTCCGCCAGCACCATTGCCATTGTATAGGGTTCGGCGCCCGTAGAGCAGGCCGAGCTCCAGGTGCGGATGGTGCGAACGCCGCTATTGGTGATCGCCGGCAGCGCCACGCTCTGCAGGTAATCGAAGTGCTTGGCTTCGCGGAAGAAGTCGGTCTTGTTGGTCGTCACCACGTCGATCAGGTAAACGGTTTCCTGGGCAAGCCCGTCGTGATCAAACAGGAAGTCGCAATAATCGTCGAAGGTCGAATGATTGGTCGCACGAAGGCGGCGCCGCAGCCGCCCTTCAAGCATCGTCAGCTTGGTCGGCGGCATCTTGATGCCGCTATAGTCGTAGATGAACCGGGCAAGCTTATCGAAATTGCGCTTGCTGATCCGGTCGCCCGGCAAATGGGTCTCCGCCATTGCTGCCACACTCATGGGACGCAGTACTCCGTTAATGCAGGATCAGGCGGCCGATTGCAAAGCCGAGGCGTCCTCGCGCGACAAAAGCCGCGCGAGATCGATGATGACGACGAAGCCGTTTTCCCGGCGAACGACACCTGCAATATAGTCCGAGCGCCAACGCACGCCGATGTCGGGCGCTGCCTCGATCTGGTCACGCCGAAAGGGCGTGACCTCAAAGACTCGGTCGGCGACGAGGCCCAGCGTCAGCAGCCGGCTTTCCATCGGCACGTCGAGGACGAGCACCCGCGTATGCGGCGTCGGCACGGTCTTCGTCATGCCGAGCTTCAATCGGAGATCGATCGTCGGCACACCTTGCCCGCGCACGTCGCGCAGGCCGAGCAGATAGTCGGGACCATTCGGAATCTTGAAAGCTTCCGCATGGTCGAGAATTTCCCGTACAACCTCAACCGGCACGGCGAAAATCTCCTCGCCGAGGCTGAAGGTCACGAATTGCGCTTCCAGAGATGTAGGGGCCATGATCATGCGCTTTCCTTGAATTCGGCGTCTCCGTCATCGGGACCGCCCATCGACATATCGAGGGCAAAGCCCTTCGCGCGGGCCTGCTGGCCTGCGATGCTGTTGGCTGCGGCCGCCTTGCCGGCAGGCTTGCGCATCGCGGCCGCAGCCGGGCTGCGCGCCGTCATCTTGACGGCAGCAGCGCGTCCATGGCGACCGGTCGCCGCCTTGCCACTGCCGGTCATATCGACCTTGAAGAAGGCAATCGAAGCCTGCAGCTCTTCCGCCTGGGCGGCGAGCTCCTCGGAAGTTGCCGACATTTCTTCGGAGGCGCCGGCATTCTGCTGCGTAACCTTGTCCAGCTGCTGGATCGCTTCGTTGATCTGCGCCGCACCGATATCCTGCTCGCGGCAGGCCGCGCTGATTTCGGAGACCAGTTCGGCCGTCTTGCGAATGTCGGGAACCAGGCGCCCGAGCATGTCGCCGGCGTCCTGAGCCGCCGTTACGGTATCGCTCGACATGGCGCTGATTTCGGCGGCGGCCGATTGGCTGCGTTCGGCAAGCTTGCGCACCTCGGAGGCCACGACCGCAAAGCCCTTGCCATGTTCGCCCGCACGAGCTGCTTCGACAGCAGCGTTAAGAGCCAGGAGATCGGTCTGGCGGGCGATCTCTTGAACGATGCCGATCTTCTCGGCGATGGTCCGCATCGCCTGCACGGCGCGCCTTACTGCGTCACCGCTGGCTTCGGCATCCCTGGCCGACTGGCGAGCGATCTTCTCGGTCTGGGCAGCATTGTCTGCGTTCTGCTTGATGTTGGCGGCCATTTCTTCCATCGAGGCAGAGGCCTCTTCGGCCGAGGCCGCCTGCTCCGAGGCGCCCTGCGAAACCTGCTCGGAACTTGCCGATAGCTCCTGGCTGCCGGACGAGACGTTCTCAGCGGCCGAGATCGCATCGGCAACGACGCCGCGAAGCCGTTCGACCATCTGTTCCAGCGCGATACCAAGCGTATCCTTCTCCGAAAGCGGCTTCGGCGACACCATCAGGTCGCCGCCGGCGATTTGCATAGCAATGTCGGCGGTGGCTCGAAGATTATCGGTCATGAGGTTGATTGTATCCACGAGATCCCTGATCTCGTCATTGCCCTTCATCTCCACCTTCTGGTTCAGGTCGCCGGCGGCGACGGCATTGGCAAGGTTCATGATCTTGCTCAGGCCGCGGTTGACGCCGAGGGCGATCCACAATGCAGCCGCGAAGGCGATGACGGATGCGCCGAGTGCGATGCCGATCAGCATGTTCTTGGTGGTGCTATAGAGGACGTCGGTGTCGTTATCGGCCTGCGTCATGGCCTTCTGCTGCAGCGCGACGAGCGTGTCGAACACTTCTTCCAGTTCCACGACGACAGCACGAACCTCTCCTGACGAAAGTGCGGTGGCCCCTGCCCTGTCACCACTTTCCTGGATGGCGGCGACTTTAGCGGACCCTTCACTGAAGCGTTTGGCCAGGTCGATCAGCCTGTCCCAGGTGGGCTTGCCCTCCGCGGTTGCGAGCTGTTGGCCGCTTTTCGCGAAGGCAAGCATCTCATCCGTGCTCTTCGCCGAGTTCTGATAGTCCCTGATCACCGTTTCAGGATTCATCTCCAGAAGGGCGTTCTTCTGCCAGCGAACAGCATTGAGTTCGGCCGTCTGGGCTTCCAGAGCCAGCTCCAGGCTTTTTGCAGGACCGGAGATGAGGCTGCCGACAGCGTCGTTCAGCGAGCCGAGGCTGATGATTCCATAAATCGCGCTCCCCACCAACAAGAGTATGACGAAACCGAATGCGGCGGCGAGTTTAAGTTTGATCGTAATACGCATCTCAACATCCCTCTCTGAGAGCGAAGCAACAATGTGGACCGGGCGCGCGGCGTCATGCAGCAAAGAAATTCCGGCAGGCGAAAGCAGGTAGAAAGAATTGGCGTGCCACCGCCCTCGGACGGCGGAGTTATGCGTCGCGGGCCGTGCTGGCTGGCCCACGACAGTTGCGAGGGAAAGCACGCCATCCCCGGGGAACGTCATGCACTATTCCCAGGGAAGCATCATGCGCTCTCCCTGAAATCGTCGTCGCCGGCGTCAGGGCCGCCCATCGACATGTCGAGGGCAAAGCCCTTCACGCGTGCCTGCTGGCCGACAACGCTGTTGGCGGCCGGCTTCTTTGCCGCCGGCTTGTTGGCGGCAGGAGCTGGGCTGCGCACCGCCATCTTGGCCGCCGGTGTGCGATCGCGGCGCCCACCCGCCATGTCGACCTTGAAGAAGGCGATCGACGTCTGCAGCTCTTCCGCCTGGGAGGCGAGCTCCTCGGAAGTTGCCGACATCTGCTCCGAGGCGCCGGCATTCTGCTGCGTCACCTTGTCGAGTTGCTGGATCGCTTCGTTGATCTGGGCCGCACCAATATCCTGTTCGCGGCAGGCGGCGCTGATCTCGGAAACCAGCTCCGCCGTCTTGCGAATGTCGGGCACCAGCCGGCCGAGCATCTCGCCGGCTTCTTGGGCGGCCGTCACGGTATCGCTCGACATCGAGCTGATTTCGGCAGCGGCTGACTGGCTGCGCTCCGCAAGCTTGCGCACTTCCGAGGCGACAACGGCAAAACCCTTGCCGTGTTCACCCGCACGAGCGGCTTCGACGGCAGCGTTGAGAGCCAAGAGGTCGGTCTGCCGGGCGATTTCCTGGACGATACCGATCTTCTGGGCGATCGTGCGCATGGCATCGACCGCGCGGGAGACGGCTTCGCCGCTGGCTTCCGCATCCTTGGCGGATTGACGCGCGATCTTTTCCGTCTGCGCGGCATTGTCGGCATTCTGCTTGATGTTGGCGGCCATTTCCTCCATCGAGGCGGAAGCCTCTTCGGCGGAAGCGGCCTGTTCCGTAGCCCCCTGCGAGACCTGCTCGGAACTTGCCGACAGCTCCTGGCTACCGGACGAGACGTTCTCAGCGGCCGAGATCGCGTCGGCAACGACACCGCGCAGCCGTTCGACCATCTGTTCCAGGGCAAGACCCAGCGCATCCTTGTCGGAGAGCGGCTTCGGAGACACGGTGAGGTCGCCATTTGCGATCTGGTTGGCGATGCCCGCGGTGGTCCTGAGGTTGGCAATCATGCTTTGCATCGCAATCGCGAGCGTGTCCTTGTCCGAGAGCGGCTTGGCATCGGTGGTCAGATCACCCATAGCGATCTGATCGGCAAGCGCCGCCGTGGCACGCAAATTGGCGGTCATAGTATTGACCGTATTGATGAGATCCTTGATCTCGTCATTGGTCCTGACATTGACGGTCTGGTTGAGGTCGCCGGTCGCGACTGCGTTGGCCACCATGGTGATCTTCCGGAGGCCGTTATTGATGCCGAGCGTGATCCACAAGGCGGCACCAAGAGCTATGAGGACGGCTATGCCGGATGCGGCCGTAAGAATGAGCTTGGTCGAATTATAAAGCTCGGTGTTCGATTGATCGGTCGCCTTCATGCCTTTGCGCTGGATTTCCGTCAGCGCGGCAATCGCGTCACCCATGTCGACAGTCATCGCTCTGAGGTCACCGAGCGAAAGGGCAAGCGCACCCGCTTTGTCACCCCTGGCGTCCAGTTGCTGCAGCTGGGCCGATTTTTCACGGAATTTTTCGCCGATGGTGCGCAGTTTCTCCCAATGGGGCTTGCCCTCCGCTGAGGCGATAGCAAGGCCGGCGTCGACAGCGTCGAACATCACCTGCAGATTCTGGTCCGCGTCCTTGTAGAAGCCGGCCGCAGCCTCGGCATCGGTGGAAAGCAGCGCGTTCTTCTGGGCGCGGATGGCATTGACTTCGGCAATATTGGCGTTCAACGCCAGTTCCAGCCGCCGCACCGGGCCGTCGATCATGTTTCCGCTCGCCTCATTCAAGGTGCCGAGACTGAAGCTTCCATAGACTGCAATGCCGATCAGCAGCAGCGTCATGATCCCGAAAGCGAGACCCAATTTGAGTTTGATGGTGAAACGCATGTGATACCCCATTTTATGCGCCAAAACGGTTGGACAGCGACGTCCCGTCGCGGATCGTCGAACGTGAAAGTGATGTGTCTGAAAGGGGGAAAGCGACTGCATTCACTTCCCGGCAGCCGGACATCGATCGGTCGCAGCGGCCAACGCCTACACGCGTTGGGGATATTTGCGCCTCGGGCCACCGGAGCCGCCCGAGCATATGAGGGGGGAGCCTTATACGCCTCCCCCAGAGGGGTGCATAAGCGCTCTCCCAAGGGAAGCGCCTACGCGCTTTCCCGAAAATCGCCGTCGCTGGCGTCGGGACCGCCCATCGACATATCGAGAGCAAAGCCCTTGAGACGTTGCTGCTGAGCCGAAACCGTCTGGCCACGGCCTTGGCTTTGGACCTGCAGCGCAGGCTTGCGGGCGGCGGCCTTGACCACCTTGGCTGAGCCGTTCGCCGGCATCTTCTGGGCGCCGGACCGTGCGCTGCTCGTCGTATCGACCTTGAAGAAGGCGATCGACGTCTGCAGTTCTTCCGCTTGGGAGGCGAGCTCCTCGGACGTTGCCGACATCTGCTCCGAGGCGCCGGCGTTCTGCTGCGTCACCTTGTCGAGCTGCTGGATCGCTTCGTTGATCTGAGCCGCACCGATATCCTGTTCGCGGCAGGCGGCGCTGATCTCGGAAACCAGCTCCGCCGTCTTGCGAATGTCGGGCACCAGCCGGCCCAGCATCTCACCGGCATCGGCGGCGGCCTTGACGGTGTCGCTCGACATTGAGCTGATTTCGGCTGCGGCCGACTGGCTGCGTTCGGCAAGCTTGCGCACCTCCGAGGCAACGACGGCAAAACCCTTGCCATGCTCGCCGGCGCGTGCCGCTTCCACAGCCGCGTTAAGGGCAAGCAGATCGGTCTGACGGGCGATTTCCTGCACGATGCTGATCTTCAGTGCGATCGTGCGCATGGCGTCGACAGCACGCGTTACCGCTTCGCCGCTGGCTTCGGCATCCCTAGCCGACTGGCGGGCGATCTTTTCGGTCTGGGCGGCATTGTCGGCATTCTGCTTGATGTTGGCGGCCATCTGCTCCATCGAGGCGGAGGCCTCTTCGGCTGAAGCGGCCTGCTCCGTGGCGCCCTGCGACACCTGTTCGGAACTTGCAGAAAGCTCCTGGCTACCGGACGAGACGTTCTCGGCAGCCGAGATCGCGTCGGCGACAACGCCCCGCAGGCGTTCGATCATGATGTTGACATTGCCGAGAAGCTCGCCGATTTCGTCATGGCTCGTAATATCGGCCATTTTTGTCAGGTCGCCTTCAGACACTTCGCGAACCACGGTGTTGGCGCGGCTGAGGCCTTTGCTGATCGTACTGGCGATCCAGAAGGCGGTCATCGCGGCAATCAGGAGTGCTACGGCAGCGACGGCGATCATCGTCGTGCGTGTCGTCTCATACTGTGCGTCGGCACCGGCGTCGGCGGCCTTCATGCGCTGCTTCTCAAGCGCCAGAATTTCGGCGAGTGCCGAGTCGATCCCGTTGGCGGCAGCGCGCGCCGTCGTGATGGAGATGGTGTTCGCGCCTTCCGCGTTGCCGGTCTTCACGTAGTCACGGATCTGATCGTCAGCTGCGTTGAAGGACTTCGAAAATTCGGCAATACGAGCCCAACGCGCCTTGCCTTCTTCCGTGGCAAGCGCCAACACTTGATTGAAGGCATCACTGAAGTCCTTGCGGGCCTGATTGCCCTTGTCGATCGCCGCGGCCGCTTCGTCGGCGCTACGGGCGTTGAGCAGGTTCTTCTGCTGGCGGATCGCTTCGAGCTGCGCGATGTTGATCTGCTGCGCAAGGTCGAGGCGGGCTGCCGGGCCGGCAAGGAGATTGCCAATCGTATCGTTCAGCGATCCGAGGCTGAAGATACCGTAAGCGGCGGTGCCCAGGAGCATAAGAATGATGAAGGTGAACGCGGTCACCAGCTTCGTCTTGATTGTCAGTCGCATCGGCTTTAACCCCAAGTTGAATCCATCTGCGTCAGGTGACGGCTCCCGCCGCATCATGCCTGGATGAAAAAATCGCCTGCAGATTCGGGAGAATGATGAATTCGCCACCCCTCTTCACCAGGCAGTTGATGTAGTCGGCGCGCCAGCGCATGCCGACGCTCGGTGGTGCCTCGCTCGAGGTTTTTGCGAGCGTCGTCACCTCGTTCACCTTGTCGGTTCTGAGGCCGACGAGCGTCGGCTCGCCCTGCAGATCGATCTCGATGACGATGAAGCGGCTGTCGATCGTCGCTTCAGCCGCCTCCATCCCGAAGGCGAGACGCAGGTCGGCGAGCGGAATGACCTTGCCGCGAAAATTGATGACGCTGGCGACGAAGGGTTGGCTTCCGGGCACCGCCGTCTCCGGAAGCAGGTCCAGGATTTCCTGGACGATGGCCGCCTCCAGCGCAAAGGTCTCGCCGTTGAGATCGAAAGTCAGGACCTCGACTTCCTCGGCATAGCTCCAATGATTGTCGAAGCGTTCGAGTGCTGCTGTTGCATTCATCCTGCTGCCCGCAATTGCGCCTCCTGTTGCTGACCCGCGGCAACCAGGTGCCCGATGTCGAGAATGAGAGCGACGCTGCCGTCGCCGAGAATGGTGGCGCCCGAAAAGGTTGCCACGTCGTTGTGCAATTTCGACATCGACTTGATGACCGTCTGATGGTCTCCGATGATCTGATCGACGACGAGGCCGACGCGCTCCGTGCCGGTTGAAATGACGACAACCTTCTGGTGCACGTCGGGTTTCGTGCCGGTGCGGAAAAGGTCGCGCAGGCGCAGGAACGGCACCAGGCTGTCGCGCAGCGAGATGAAGCTGCGGCCGCGCGAGCGCAGATCCTCCTCGAGCGAGAGTTCGAGGCATTCCTCAACGGCCGCAAGCGGGATGACGTAACGGCCCGAGCCGACACGCACCAGCAGTCCGTCGATAATGGCAAGCGTCAGCGGAATGCGCAGCGACACCTCCGAACCCTGTCCGGGCATGCTGACGATATCGATTGCTCCGCGAAGTTCTTCAACCGTCTTCTTGACCACATCCATGCCGACACCGCGGCCGGACAGATTGGTGATCGCGGCGGCCGTCGAAAAGCCGGGAGCAAAGATCAGTTGCAAGAGCTCGGGGTCCGAAAGCGGTTGACCCGGATGGATGAGGCCGGAGGATTCCGCCTTGGCACGAACCCGTTCGCGGTTGATGCCGCGGCCGTCGTCCTTAATCGAGATAATAACCTCGCCACCGGCCTGACGGGCCGAAAGTGTTATCGTGCCGGCTTTGGCCTTGCCGGCGGCAAGGCGGTCGGCCGGCACTTCGAGGCCGTGATCGATCGAGTTGCGCACCAGGTGCACCAGCGGATCGGCCAGCCGCTCTATCACCGTTTTGTCGACCTCCGTGCTCTCGCCCTCCATCACCAGCTCGATCGCCTTGCCGGTCTCGCGGGCAAGATCGTGGACGAGACGGCGGAAGCGGGAAAAGAGGGTCGCAACGGGCACCATGCGCAGCACCATCATCGTATCGCGCAATTCGCCGGACAGACGTTCGATTTCTTCCGAGACGGATCGTAATGCAATATCGGTGCTGGCGCTGGCGAGCTGGCTGAGGCGCGATTGCGCGATGACGAGTTCACCGACGCGGTCCATCAGTTCGTCCAAGCGCTCTGCCGGGACGCGCACGTTTTCGGCAGCCTTCGCCTGGATGGCGGCGGGTGCCTCACGCTTGACGGGGACCGCTTCGACGGGACGAAATTCCTGCACGGGGACCACCGGGACAGGCGGTGACGATACTGAGGCGGCAGCGGCAGGCGCCGGCTTTGCCTCGACCAGAGCAGCCATTGCCGCTGCCGCGCCGTCGATCTCCTCGACGCTGAGTTCCATGTCGTCGAGCACGAAGATGAAGACGTCGTCGATCGCCGAACGGTCCTGCTCGCTCATTAGCGTCACATCCCAGGAAATGTAGAGTTCCGTCGGAGTAAGCTCGTCGAGGGGCGGAATGGCCGAAGTGTCAGCGCGCACGGTGCATTCTCCGAGATCGCGCAGTTCGTCCAGCAGACCGAGCGGATTAGTGCCATTGGCCATTGAATTGGCCGGCAGACGGAAGCGGATGCGCCAACCGTTCTTCGCCTTCTTCGCCGACGCCTCTTGCACGGGCGCTGCGACGGCGGCTGTCGCTGTGGCGGGCGCCGCAGCCTTGGCGCCGACCGCAGCCTGCAGCTGTGCCAGAAGCTTATGCCCGGTGTCGCCGTGATCGGCGTCGGGCTGGTCGACGAGGGCACGCATATGGTCCTGGGCGGCGAGAACGGCGGCGACGAGTTCGCTGGTCGCCCCGACCTCGCCCTTTCGGACGCGGTCGAAGGCGGTTTCGCAATGATGAGTAAAGGCCGCAAGCGCCTCGAAACCGAACATCGCGCCCGATCCCTTGAGCGTGTGAAGCCCGCGGAATACCGCGTCGACGAGATCCTTATCGTCGAGTTGGTGAGTGAGGTCGAGAAGACCGGCCTCGATTGCTTCGAGGCATTCGGCAGCCTCCATGCGGAATACGGCAACGGGATCGAGCGTGCTCATCTTCCTAAGACCTTCTTGACGATCTTTACGAGATTTTCCGGGTCGAATGGCTTTGTCAGCCAGCCGGTGGCACCGGCGGCCTTGGCGCGGGCCTTGAGATCGGCGTCCGATTCCGTCGTCAGAAAGATAATGGGGACGCCTGCCTGCGCCGGCAGCTTGCGCAGTTCCTCGATCATCGTCAGCCCGTCCATGACAGGCATGTTGAGATCGGTCACGATCAGATCGAAACTGTTGCTCTTTGCCGCCGCGAGGCCTTCCGCTCCGTTGACTGCTTCGGTGACGCTGTAGCCGGCATTGGTCAGCGTAACCTTTGTGGTCAGGCGGATGCTGGCGGAATCGTCTACCGTCAGGATGTTGGCACTCATAACGTCACCTCTTTATGCAACCAGAACTTTAAGTCTTCTTGATCGAAGGATTCGATGAAACCGGCGCGCTCAAGTACCTTCAGAACATTGCCGGTCACGGGAGAAGAAAGATTGAACCTCTTTCCATCAATTGATGCTTGGCGACGCGCTGCCTCAATAAGTTGAATGAAACTCAGGTCAGCTTCAGCACCGGAGGGGATGCTGAGAAAAATTTCATACTTACTAGAAAATGCTTCACTAAGCTTGGAACGTATTTCAGCCATACTGCGAATGCTTAGCGCGTCCGGCAAACTTATAGATTCACAATATTGTTTCTGAGTATCCAATGCAGCCTCCTGGCCCGAGAAATACTTGCTACCCTAAGAGGACTCTCACGACAGCGTTAATGCAGCGTAAACAGAGGTTGTAGAAAACTGTCGTATAACGCGGACCGCGACTCCTAATTCTCATCCAGGATAAGTTGTATTTGTTTAGAAATTTAGAAAAATAACAAAGTGAAAACATGGCCTTAAATAATCTCTTTTGGCTGGGAACTTTATGGAGCCGCTCCTTCACACCTTTCATTAATCACAACGCAGGCGAGTCTCGCGCGTTTACCTGACATTTCCATTCTGCCCGTAAAAATAGAGTCAAATGGCCTGCGTTTTAAGAAAAGGTATAGATGTGGCACACGCTCTGGTATCATCCGACGCAGCAGCCGACAGATCGGGGCGGGGGATCACCCAGACCCTGGAATCTGCCCGCAGCCAAGTCGAGGAGCGCTTCCTCGAGGGCGGCTCGGTGCTGCTGTCGGTAATGGATGTCCTGAACCGCCTGCTGAATTCGCTCGAAAGTGTCGCCAAGGCACTCGACGACAAGGAGGCGAGCGACACCAGCGCCGATCTCCGTGCCACGGTGGAAAGCCTGACTGCATTGCCGGTCAGCGAAGAAAACCGCCAGCAGGCGCTCATCTTGCTGGCGCAAACCGGCAGGGAACTGCGCAAGCACGTCGCCGACATGCAGGAGACCATGCGTTATCTCAGAACCTTTGCCGTGACCGTAAAGATCACCGGCGCCGGCCTTGCCGAATTCGCGGGCTTTGCGCAGGAGATTTTGGAACGAATCTATTCGGGCACTGACGAGGTCAATCGCTTCGCCGCCCATCTCGACAGCCTCGAGAAAGAGGTCAAACTCGCCGCATCCTTCGGGGTCAGCGTTTCCAAAGGCTACGCCGATACCGTTCCCGCCGTCGCCCGAGCCCTGCAAGACGATGCTGCCAAAATCGCCGAACATCGCAAGAACCTCGGGGTCATCGCCCGTGAGGTCGGCGCGATCGCACGCGGCGTCCAGAGCAAGGTCAGCTCGACTCTATCGGCCCTGCAGATCGGCGATATCACCCGTCAGCGCATCGAACATGTACAAGCAACCTTTTCGCTGCTTGAAGACTTCCTCGCTGGCGAAGATGGCGCCAGGCTCGACGCCGGTGCGCGCCAGCGTCTTCAGAATGTCGTTCACCATCTGACCGCAGCGCAGATGAGCGACATGTGCGTCAATTTCCAGCGGGAGTCTGAGAACGTCGTCAAGACGATCGCGAGTTTCGACTACGACATGCAGGAAATCCTCAAGCTGCGCGATCAAATGGGTATGGAAAGCGGCGAAGCCGGCGGCAATTTCATGCGCGCGCTGGAATCCAGCGTTTCCGCCGCTGACGAGATCGTCAAACAGGTCGACGCAGCAAGTCGGCAGGCCGATAAGGTGAGCCATTCGACGACCCGCACGGCCGCCAAGCTTTCCGAAGCCATCGCCAACATCCGAGCGGTCAAGACCGACATTCATTACATGGCTTTGAATACCAACCTGCGCTGCAGCCGGCTTGGCGAGGCAGGCAAGTCGATCAACGTCGTCACCGCCGAGCTGCGCATCTTCGCCGGCAAGCTCGATGAATCCGCCGACGCCATCGTCAACGGCCTGCCGGCGCTCGAAGCCGCCGCCGGACGCGTGGCTCCCGCCACGGACGCCGCGGCCGGCGGACTGGGCGAGAGCCTGACCTCGGCCGTCGGCAACATCCGCTCCGCGGCCAATGTCATGGAAAACGAGCTGAAGGTGCTCGCCGAGAACGGCCGCGAGGTCGCCGCCAAGATCGGCCTGCTGATCGGCAAGCTCGACTTCCAGCATGAACTCGGCGATGTCCTTGCCCGCTGCGCCGATGTGCTCGAAGGCGTCGCCGGCACAGATGTCGCCGATATCTCGGATCTCGCGGAGGCCATCGCACCACTCGACCGCAAGATCTTCAAGCTCTACACGATGGTCCAGGAGCGCAACATTCATCGCGATATCATCCCGGCAAGAGAGGAGAGCATTCCAGCGCCCACCGAGACCGCCAAAGCCGAAAACGACGACGATCTTTTCGCCGACGCGCTTTTCTAGAGCATGTCTCGCAAAACTGGGCGGCGGTTTGCGATAAAGACGTGCGGAAAAACAAGGACCGAAAGCATGATAAGCGAATCTGAAAGATCGCGACATGCTTTAGAGAATGAAACGCGCGGCGGCTATCGCCGGCGGAATTTATTGGCGGCATCGATTGCCGCCTTCTGCTGATCGTCCTCGATCCCGAGATAAAAATCCTCGAGCGAGGGATCGGCAAGCCCAGCACGGCGCGATAGCACATACCACTTCGCCGCCTCGACGGGATTCGGCGGCGTGCCGATGGCGTTGATGTAGAGATGGGCGAGCTTGTTCTGCGCAACGACATTGCCGCCGTTGGCAGCAAGTTTCAGCCATTCGAAACCCTTGACGTAATCCTTGGGGCCACCGACGCCGTTGACGAGCCAGATGCCGAGATCGAGCTCGGCCGTGTCGAAGCCGGCGCGCGCGGCGCGCGCCATCCACTCGCGGGCGAGCCGCTTCTTTTCCTCAGGCAGGTCCTTCAGCGTCGCATAGATCTGCGCGACAGCGTATTGCGAATCGGCAATGCCCTGCTCGGCCGATTTCTCGTAGAACGGCAGCGCGAGCTTCAGCCCCTTTTCGCCGGGATTGTCGGCGACAACAATCTGCGCCCAGTTGAATTCGGCCGAAGGGTTGCCGGCCTCGGCCGCCTTGCGCATATAATCGTCGGCTTTGACCTTGTCGCGCGGCACACCCTGGCCTTCCATCAGCATCAGCGCATATTTGAACATCGCCGCAGGATCGCCGCCTTCGGCCGCCTTGCCGTACCAGAAGGCAGCGCCTTTCACGTCCTTCTTGACGCCGAGGCCTTGCGAGAGGATTTCGCCGATCAGCGTCTGCGCCGCCGGATCGCCGAGCTGGGCGCGCGGCAGCGCCTTGTCCATCGCCGTCAGATAATAACCGCGCTGGTAGGCGCCATACGCCTCGTCGATCGGCCCTTTGTAATCTTTCTCGGGCGGGAGGTCGGGCAGCTTCGCGCCCATGCGGTCGAAAACGCCGACACCATCCGAGGGCTTCACATCCCCGCCGGGGAGACGGTCGGTGCGAAAGCTTGACGCCGGCGCAGTGCCCGGCTGGCTGATAACGCTGTCCGGTGCCTGCGCCACAGCGATATCAGGCCCGCCCGCAGTGAGGGCGATTATGCTGGCAAGCAGATATTTCAAAGGGCGGGCGGGCAGGATCGGCATGGGCGGGATTTCAATCCTCAAACCGTGGCGCTTTTTCGTCAAGCAGAGCATTGATCTCGGCAACGATGGACGGCGCTCGACCGGGCTCGCCGAACACCGCCAGCCGCAGCGCCACGAACTCTGCTCTGGTCTCGGCGACGGCAAGAGCCGACGCCGGATCGGTGCCGGCCATGACGATGCAGGGGATTTCAATCATTGAGGCCCACCACTCGCCGAGCGCGAGGTTCTTGGGATGCGCCTCCGGCTTGATATCCCCATCGAGCTTGCCGAAGAAGATATAATCCGGCCTGACTTCGCCGATCTCCAGCGCATTGTGCCGGTCGCTCGCATTGCCGCCGCCGACGATCAGCTTCGGAGCGTGTTTGTCGATCGCCTCTGACAGTGCCTGCGCATTGCCGGTAATGTGCAGGCCATCGGCCTTCGCCCGTCCCGCCACACGGCTGTCGCCCGCAATCAGCGCGGCTGCCCCCGCATCCTGGATCACCGGCACCAGCTTTTCGGCATGTTTCTGGAAGGCGCCGTCGTCGAGCCCATATTGCGGCACGATGACGGAGGCGACATCGCCGCCCTTCAGCGCATCGGCGACGATCCTTGCCTGTTCATCGGCGTCGGCGATATCAGGGACGATGAGCACCAGGCGGCAGCGGTTTTCGGCTTCGGTCATGAGGTCTTTCCGTTTCCTGCGAATTCCCTTCTGGAAAGGACGGATCCGCACTCGTTTTGTGTGAGTAGTTCCGTTAGAGGAGGCTTGCAAGAGGAGGACGTCGAAAGCATGCCGCAGGACTTGTCATTCTACTACGCCGCTGTGCCCGCGGTTCTGCTTGTCGGCCTCGCAAAAGGCGGCATGGGCGACGCTTTGTCGCTGATCGGCCTGCCCTTTCTCGCCTTGGTCGTCTCGCCGCTCGAGGCGGCGGCGATCCTGCTGCCGATCCTGGTCTTCATGGACATGATCTCGCTCGTCATCTGGCGCAGGCATGGCGACTGGGCGACACTGAAGATCATGCTGCCGGGCGCCATTTTCGGCATTGCCCTCGGCTGGGCGACCTCGGCGCTCGTTCCCGGTAATGTCCTTCGCGTCGTCATCGGCGCGGTGACAATCCTCTTTTGCTTGCGCTATTTCTGGAACAATTTCGGCCCCGGCGCCGGCAAGTCGATCCCGCCGCGGGGTCAACGACCGGTCGCCGCCCGCCTCTGGGGCACGTTTTCCGGATATGGCAGCTTTGTCGCCCATGCCGGGGGCGCGCCGTTTCAGATCTATGCCCTACCGCTCAAACTGGAGCCGCGCGAATATACCGGCACCAGCGTGCGCTTCTTCGCAATCCTCAACGCCATCAAGCTCATTCCCTACTTTGCCCTCGGCCAGCTCGACACGCAGAACCTGGCGACCTCCGCCACGCTCCTGCCTTTCGCGCCGCTCGCCACCCTTGCCGGCGCCTGGTGCGTGCGCCGCATGAAACCGCAGATCTTTTATCCCTTCATGTATACGATGGCGCTCATCGCGGCCCTTCTGATCATGCGCGAGGGCCTCGGCTGGTAAGCGCGGCAGCACGCTGCAATGCACAATTTCCTTGCTGCAACGGCCGGTTTGACGTAGCGTTTCTGCTATGTCGAACACGGACCCTTTCTCTGCGATTGCCGACCCGAACCGGCGCTTTCTGCTGGAGGAATTGCGGCGCGCGCCGCGAACGGTCAACGAGCTTGCCGAGGGCCTGCCGATCAGTCGTCCCGCTGTCTCGCAGCACCTGAAGGCACTGCTCGAAAGCAATCTTGTCTCCGTGACCTCGGAAGGTACGAAACGCATCTATGCGGTCAACAACCGTGGCTTTGACAAGCTCAATCTGTGGCTGGATCAGTTCTGGGCCTGACGCCCATGACGCCCTGACGCACTCATTATCACGCCATTGCTGACAAGCAGACGCAAACGCGCCAGCCGCGATGCCGCGAGCATCGGGCTGGCGCAATTCTGGTGTCAAATCACCGGGTCTTGCAAATTTTTGGCGGAATGGATGGTTTACCTCTTACGCAAGAAGATCGTCCGGCGACCCTTGGGAAGATTTAATGGACGGATGACTTGAGACGCTGAATCTCGTCCTTGATGCGCAGCTTGCGGCGCTTGCATTCAGCAATTTCCGTATCGGAGATCGAAGGAGCTGTTCTGAGTGCATGCAGCTCCTCCTCGAGAGCGACATGCTTTTTCTGGAGTGATTCAAGATGAGCTTCAACTGTCATTTGACCCTTCCTTCCTCTTACCCTCCCCGGCCATCATCGTCGGGGATCAAGGTGTCAACGCGCCGGACTGTGACATATTTTTGACGGCTTGTCGAAGGCGAAAAGATGAAGATGAGATGGCAAATTCATGATCAAGACTAACTAGCCGTTACCCGTATTTGGTGATAGGAGCTTGCGGAAATCATCGGCAGATCGGACAAGGTCCGAGGACGATAACGGGGAATGCATATGGCCGATCAGGAACAGGCGGAAATCAGGCTCATGGTGGCGCGTCTGCGCCAGGAGCACGAGGATTTCGACGCTGCGATCAACGCCATGATCGAGACCGGATGCGACGCTTTGCGAATCCAGCGCATGAAGAAGAAGAAGCTCGTCATCAAGGACAAGCTCTCCAAGCTGGAAGACCAGATCGTTCCCGACATCATTGCCTGAAAGGAACGGCCGCAGGATGACAGATAGACCACTCGTCGCCATCATCATGGGCAGCCAATCCGATTGGGAGACCATGAAAAACGCGGCCGACACGCTGGAAGCGCTGGAAATCGCTTATGATGCGCGCATCATCTCAGCGCACCGTACGCCCGAGCGCATGATGAATTTCGCCAAGGGCGCGCGTGCGGAAGGCTTCAAGGTCATCATCGCCGGTGCTGGCGGCGCCGCGCATCTGCCAGGGATGACCGCGTCGATGACGACGCTGCCGGTCTTCGGCGTGCCGGTCCAGTCGAAGACGATGTCCGGCCAGGACAGCCTTCTTTCCATCGTGCAGATGCCGGCCGGCATTCCGGTTGGGACCCTCGCCATAGGCAAGGCGGGTGCGGTCAACGCCGCTCTTCTCGCCGCCGCCGTGCTGGCCCTTTCCGACGAAGAGATTGCCGACAGGCTCGATGAATGGCGCGAGCGCCAGAGTGCTGCCGTCGCCGAATATCCAATGGACGACCAATGACCATAGGAACGATCGGCATTGTCGGCGGCGGCCAACTGGGCCGCATGCTGGCCATCGCCGCCGCCAGATTGAATTTCCGTACTGTCATCCTCGAGCCGCAACTCGACTGCCCCGCCGCCCAACTGGCGAACCGGCAGATCGTCGCCGCCTATGACGATCCGGCGGCACTGGCCGAACTGGCAGACGCCTGCGATGTCGTCACCTACGAATTCGAGAACGTGCCCGTCGCGGCCGCAGAAACGCTTTCGGCCAGCATTCCGGTCTATCCGCCGCCGAAGGCGCTGGAAGCCGCCCAGGACCGCCTGATCGAAAAGCGCTTCCTCAACGATTGCGGCATCACCACCGCCCGCTTTCACGCGATCGACAGCCAGGCCGATCTCGAGGCGGCACTTAAGGACTTCGGCGGTCAGGGCGTATTGAAGACCCGCCGGCTCGGTTATGACGGCAAGGGACAGAAGGTTTTCCGTTCGGTGGCCGACAGCCCGGAGGGCGCCTATGCCGCGCTCGGCGCCGTACCGCTGATCCTCGAAAGCTTCGTCGCCTTCGAACGCGAGGTCTCGATCATCGCCGCGCGCACCGCGGACGGGACGGTCGTTTGCTTCGATCCTGCCGAAAACGTACACCGCAACGGCATCCTCCATACCTCGACGGTTCCCGCCGCGATCTCCGCAACGACGGGCGAAGCCGCACGCCGTTCGGCCGAAAAAATCCTCGCGGCATTGAACTATGTCGGCGTCATCGGCATCGAATTCTTCGTGCTTGCGAACGGCGGCCTGATCGCCAACGAGATGGCTCCGCGCGTCCACAATTCGGGACACTGGACCGAGGCGGCCTGCGCCGTCAGCCAGTTCGAGCAGCATATCCGTGCCGTCGCCGGCCTGCCGCTCGGCGATGGCGCCCGCCATTCCGACTGCGTCATGCAAAACCTGATCGGCGACGATATCCTTGCCGTTCCCGAGTGGCTGCGACGCCCCGATACGCTGGTCCATCTCTACGGCAAGACAGAGTGGCGCCCCGGCCGCAAGATGGGCCATGTCACCACACTGGCGCCGAAATCCCCGCTTTAGCGGTGAGAAAACGGCCTGGCAGCTTGGGAAAAACACCGCCACGTGGTTGACACGGAAAAGGTGACGGGGTATCTGCACCCCCACCTAAAGAGCGCGCCCCGACGGCGCGCTTTTGATTGTTAAAGTTACGGGCGAATGTGAATTCCCCCTATAGAGATCGCGGATCAGAAAAATGAAGATCAAGAATTCGCTCAAGTCGCTCAAGGCTCGCCACCGTGACAACCGTCTCGTTCGCCGCAAGGGCCGCATCTACATCATCAACAAGCTGAACCCGCGCTACAAGGCTCGTCAGGGCTGATTGCGCCAATTCGGATTTGTGCGCCGCGCAGATTGCGTCGACGGACATCCGGTGGGTCGCTGCGGTGATCACGTCTAATTTGTTTGATCTTCGGCGCTGGCGGACTAATATGTCCGCCATGCGCCTTTTTGCTTTGACGTCAGCCATGCTGCCGCTCGCCTTCATCCTCTCCACCTCCCCGTTTCCGGCCACCGCGGCGGAAAAGAACGTCATTGTCGAGCAGAGGAATGCCAGTAGTTCGCCGAAGCAGCGTCTCGACCAGCTCTTCAGCCAGCTGAAGCGCGAGCGTGATCCTGATAAGGCCAGCAGCATTGCCAACGAAATTCGTCTGGAATGGAATGATTCCGGCAGCGCGACGATCAATCTGCTGATGCAATGGGCCGACAAGGCGATCGAGGAAAAGCGCAATCCCGCCGCTCTCGATTTCCTCGACGAGGCGATTGCCCTCAAGCCCGATTATGCCGAGAGCTGGAATCGCCGTGCCACGCTGAATTTCGTCATGGGCAATTACCGCAAGTCGATGTCCGACATCGAACATGTGCTGAATATCGAGCCGCGCCATTTCGGCGCGCTCTCCGGCATGGCCGCGATCCTCAGCAATTCCGGCAACGACCAATTGACGCTGAAGGCCTGGGAACGGTTTCTCGACATCTATCCCGCCGATCGCACTGCACAGGAGCAGGTCAACATGCTTGCGGAAAAACTGGCCGGCAATCGAACCTGAAGCCGGCTCACCGAACTTGACCTGCGGCCAGAGCATGCCCGTCGGGCCTCACAAAATCCGTCGATTGTCGCCGTTAAGATCATGCTTGCCGAAGTTTCCGCTCTTCTCGCCCCGCTCGCCGCCGCCATTGGCTACTCCTCTTACAAGGCGCGGCAATTCGAACAGACCTATCCGAATATCGGCGAATTGACGGATGTCGGCGGCTACCGCATGAACGCCGTCCATGTCGAGCGTCCCAAAAATGCGGATCTGCCGGCGCTCGTCTTCATTCACGGCGCCAGTGGCAATCTGCTCGATCAGCTCGTCGCCTTTCGCGCCCGGCTCGAAGGCCGGGCGGAAATGCTGTTCGTCGATCGTCCCGGGCACGGTTATTCCGAACGCGGCGGCCCCCAGAACACCGTACCCTCGGGTCAGGCCGATGCAATCGCCCGACTGATGGAAAAGCGCGGCATCAAGAAGGCGATCATCGTCGGCCATTCCTTCGGCGGCGCGATCACCGCCGCCTTCGGTCTGCGCCATCCGGACAAGACCGAAGGCCTGCTCTTCCTCGCGCCCGCCACCCATCCGTGGCCCGGCGGAATCGACTGGTATTACCACGTGGCGACCGTGCCGGTCATTGGTTGGCTCTTTAACCACGCCATTGTGGTTCCGCTCGGACTGAGGCGGCTGGAGCGGGGCACGCTAAATGTCTTCCGTCCCAATCCACGCCCTGCCGACTACATCGAAAAAACCGGCCCGTCGCTGGTGCTGCGGCCGCGCACCTTCCACAACAATGCCGCCGATTTTAAAAGACTGCTCGCCTATGTGAAGGAGCAGTCGCGGCTCTATTCGCAGATCACCGCGCCGACCGTAATCATAACAGGTGACCGCGACGAGATCGTCTGGGAACACCTGCATTCACGCGGTCTCGCCCGCGACATAGCGGGCTCCGAACTCATCACCATCCGCGGCGTCGGCCACAAGCCGGATTATCTCGCCACCGACGTCGCCATCGCTGCCATGGAAAAGATCGCAGGCAAGCCGCACGACCTCCAAGCGGCCGCCCGCCGAGCCGAAGAGAGGCTCGTCGCCCCTCTCCGCGATCCCGCGGTCCAAATCCAGCCGTCGCTCATGCCAGGGGCTCTCCACCGCGTTTGATCTCTCCGGCGGCGTCCCTGTGGGACATTCGGCCGGCCTCCTCGAACAAAGCCTGCTCTTCGCATTGCCGCAGGCTGCAGCAGCCCCATATGTCTTTCCGTTGTTGTCCATCGGAGGGGAAATCATGGGCCGCCTGCATATCGGGACGATCTCCGTCATATCGGCATTGTCGCTAACTCTGACGACGGCCTTCGCGGCCTCGCCCGCACCGGTCGAAGCCGAACACGGCATGGTCGTCACCGCCCAGCATCTGGCGACCGAAGTCGGCGTCGAGGTGCTGAAGAGCGGCGGCAACGCCGTCGATGCGGCCGTCGCCGTCGGTTACGCGCTGGCGGTCGTCTATCCCTCGGCCGGCAATCTCGGCGGCGGCGGCTTCATGACCATCCGCCTGAAAGACGGCACCAAGACCTTCCTCGATTTCCGCGAGCGCGCGCCGATGGCCGCGACGAAGACCATGTATCTCGATAGCAAAGGCGATATCGTGCCGCGCGCCAGCCTTGACGGTTATCTCGCCGTCGGCGTTCCCGGTTCCGTCATGGGCTTCGAGACGGCGCGCGAGAAATACGGCACCCGCTCACGCCAGGATTTGATCGCACCGGCGCTCCGCTTCGCCAAGGAGGGCTACACGCTGGAACAGGGCGATGCCGCGATTTTCGCCGGCAGCGCCAAGCGCCTTGCCAAGGACGAGACAGCGGCGAAGATTTTCCTGAAACCGGACGGCAACCCCTATGCGTCAGGCGAAAAGCTTGCGCAGCCGGATCTCGCCACGGTCCTGGCAGTCATCTCGGAAAAAGGACCCGACGCCTTCTACAAGGCCGCCCCCGCCGAGGCGATCGTCAAAGCGAGCCAGGCCAAGGGCGGTATCCTTGCCAAGGAGGATTTCGAGCAATACACTGTGCGCGAGCTGAAGCCGATCGAGTGCAATTACCGCGGCTACGATATCATCTCGTCGCCGCCCCCCTCCTCCGGCGGCGTCATCATCTGCGAGATCCTCAACGTCCTCGAAGGTTATCCGCTCGCCTATCTCGGCTACGCCTCGGCTGAAACCGTGCATGTGATGGTCGAGGCGATGCGCTACGCCTATGTCGACCGCAACGCGGCGCTCGGCGATCCCGATTTCGTCGAGAACCCGGTCGAAAAAATGCTCGATAAGAGCTACGCCAAGGAGATCGCAGCAAAGATTGATCCCTACAAGGCCGGGACTTCGGCCAACTTGAAACCCCTCGGTGGCAAGGAAAGCAACGAGACGACCCATTATTCGATCATTGACGACGAGGGCAATGCGGTTGCAGTCACCTATACGCTGAACGGCTCCTTCGGCGCGGCGGTCGTGGCGCCCGGCACCGGCGTTCTGCTCAACAACGAGATGGACGATTTCACCTCCAAGCCGGGTGTGCCGAACCTTTATGGTCTCGTTCAGGGCGAGGCGAACGCCATCGCCCCGAAGAAGACGCCGCTCTCCTCGATGAGCCCGACGATCATCACCCGCGACGGCAAGCCCTTCATGGTGATCGGCAGCCCCGGCGGCTCGCGCATCATCACCATCACGCTGGAGGCGATTTTGAATGTCGTCGATTTCGGAATGGATATCAGCCAGGCGGTCAACGCCCCGCGTTTCCATCACCAATGGCAGCCCGACAAGGTCTATCTCGAACCTTATGCGCTTTCGCCAGATACGGAAAAGACGCTTGCGGCGATGGGCTATAGCTTCGACGGCGGCAACGATGCGCCGCTCTGGGGTCAGGCCGCCGGCATCCTCGTCGGCGGCAAAAGCCTTGCCACCATCGAAAAGGGCGGCGGCGCTCGCTACAACGGCGCCATGGACGCCCGCGCGACAGAAGGCTCGGCGGCCGGCTATTGACGGACGGCGAGCCGCTGGCATAGGCGCAATAGTCATTCATGTCACGGTGACAAAGTCACCGTTCACAAACCATTTGCCGCGTCCTATGCATGAACGACCCCAGCAAGCAGGACGATTCCCGAATGGTCAGCATTGAAATGATTGTTGCCGCCCGCGCTCGACTGCGCGGTCGCGCGCGCCGAACGCCGCTTCTCTCCTCCCCATTCCTGAACGAGATCGCCGGCCGGCGCCTGTTCGTGAAGGCGGAATGCCTGCAGCATTCGGGTTCCTTCAAGTTTCGCGGCGGCTGGTCTGCCGTCTCCGGCCTCGACCCGGCCGTACGCACGCGCGGCGTCATCGCGTTCTCCTCGGGCAATCATGCGCAGGGCGTCGCCCTTGCCGCCAAGCTGCACGGCGTGCCCGCCGTCATCATCATGCCGAGCGATGCGCCGAAGCTGAAGATCGCCAACACCCGCGCCTTCGGCGCCGAAGTCGTGCTCTACGACCGCGCCAATGAGGATCGCGACGAAATCGGCGCCCGGCTCTCCGCCGAGCGCGGCCTGACGCTGATCAAGCCTTTCGACGAACCGCTTGTCATTGCCGGCCAAGGCACGACTGGCCTCGAAATCTCCGAACAGGCGGAAGAAGAAGGCCTAACGGAAGCCGAGGTGCTCGTTCCCTGCGGCGGCGGCGGACTGACGTCCGGCATCGCGCTCGCGCTCGAAGCCAGCGCCCCCGGCTTTCGCGTCCGTCCGTGCGAGCCCAGGGACTTCGACGATACCACCCGCTCGCTCGCCTCCGGCAGGATCGAGCGCAACGCCTCGATGTCGGGTTCGATCTGCGATGCGATCATCACGCCGCAGCCCGGCAAGATCACCTTTCCGATCTTGAAGCGCCTCGCCGGCGCCGGCATCGTCGTCACCGACGACGAGGCGCTACGCGCCATGGCGCTCGCCTTCGTCAGGCTGAAGATCGTCGTCGAGCCGGGCGGCGCCGTGGCGCTGGCCGCCGCTCTTTTCCATGGCGAGGCGCTGGAAAGCGATACCGTCGTCACCGTCACCTCCGGCGGCAATGTCGATACCGACATCTTCGCCATGGCGTTGGAACGCTTCGGCTGAGTATTAGAGCGGCTTCATGGTGATCGGGCTCTGCGCTCGCGGGATAATCGAGATATCAGCCTGCCGTCCCGTGCAGCACGCCATGCACGGACTGTAGAACCAGCTCGCCAAGCCGCGCCGCAGCCGGTTGCAGCTCGGCTTCGGCTCTGTGCAGCACCAGACCGAGCTTCGGCAGCTCAGGCAGGCCGATTGCCTCTGGCGTGAGCGCCCGGACGTTCGTTGGCAGGCCGATCGGTGTGCGGATAGTCAAGCCCAGGCCGGCCGCCGTCGCTGCCCAGAGGCCGCCGAGACTGGGGCTAACGAAGGCCAGCCGCCAGGAGATTCCCGCCGCGTCGAGCGCCTTGGTCGCCGCACTGCGCAAGAGGCATGGCGCCTCCAGGGACGCAAGCGGCATCGGTTCGCCGCTTGCCACATGCCAGCCGGGCCGTCCCTCGGCAGGCCCGATCCAGCACATCGGCACTTCACCGATGCGCTCACAATGTGCCGACAGCGTCCCGTCGCTCCAAGCGAGCGCCAGATCGAGCTTGGCTGAAATGACTCGCTCGAGCAGTTCGGCATTGCGCACCACCCGTGCCTCGATGCGGACTTTCGGGTGAGCGCGCGCGAAACGGCCGAGCACCTCGGGCAACAGGGTCTCACCGAAATCCTCCTGCAGACCGAGCCGCACCCAGCCTTCCAGCTCAACGCTGTGCACGGCCGCAGCCGCCTCATCATTGAGCTCCAGCAACCGTCTGGCATAACCGAGCATCGTTTCGCCGGCATCGGTCAGCGCCAGCCCGCGGCCCGCCTTGCGGAAGATTGGCGTGCCCGCCTGTTCCTCCAGCTTCTTCAGCTGCGCGCTGACCGCGGACGTCGAGCGCCCGAGCTTTTCTGCCGCCTTGGCGAAATTGCCAAGCTCCATGCCGGTCGAAAAGGTCCGAAGCACATCGAGATCGAAGATCGTCCGCCGCATCGTATAGTTCCAATTTTTGGGACAGTTGATCCATAAAATTCCGCTTTTCAGCATCATCGTGTGCTGCGATGATGCCGTTGTCAAGGCCGCCGGACGGTCCGAACCATGGAGATCCCAATGCCCTTCGTTCGCATCTCTCTTCGCAAAGGCAAGTCACAGGAATATCTCGCAGCGCTTGCCGACAACGTTCAGCGCGCACTGGTCGAGACCTTCGACGTGCCGGAGAACGACCGCTTCCAGGCCATCCATCAGCATGATGAGAATGAGCTGATCTTCGACCGCAGCTATCTCGGCGGTCCGCGCTCGGACGATTTCGTCTATATTTCGGTCACGATAGGCCGGCCGCGAACTGCGGAGATGAAGGCAGCGCTGTATTGGCGGCTTGCCGAACTGCTGGCCCAATCGCCGGGCCTGCGGCCAGAAGACGTGATGATCGTCGTCAGCACCAGCGCGCCTGAGGACTGGTCCTTCGGCGCCGGCATCGCCCAGATGACCGATCCCGACTGGCGACTGCGTGCAGTGGAGAAACGGCCATGATCGCTATGCAATACGGCTTCACCCTACCCGCCGATTACGACATGTCGATCATCGAGCGCCGCATCTGCGAAAAAGGGTCACTGCTCGACGGCTTTCCCAACCTCGACTTCAAGGCCTATCTCAGCGCCCGCAAGAACGAGTTTGGCAGCCGCGACAATCTTTATGCGCCCTTCTATCTCTGGCAGAAACCGGAAGGCGCGAGCGACTTCCTCTGCGGCCCAGGCTTCGAGGCGCTCGCCGGCGCCTTCGGCTGGCCTGAGGTGAGCACCTGGATTGTGTGGCAGGCGGAAGTCTCGCCCGACATTGCGGCGTCCCGGTTTGCCACGCGCGACATCCTTCAGACGCAAGCCTATGCGTCGCTTGCCGACCTTCGCCGGGCCGAAAGCGCTGAAACCGAAGCCGATCTGGCAAGAGGTGCGCTCGCCTCCGTCTCCGGTTTCGAACCGACGACATGGACGCGCGTCCGCTTCAGGCTATGGAAAGATCTGCCTGAGATCGGCACACACACGCAGGCCTATCGAGTCGGCCACCTATCCCTGCCTCGGCCCTGAAATCAGGCCGTTGCCCGGCGGTAGAAGGCAAGCGACCCGGCAAGGGCGAGCAGCGCACCGCCGCAGGCCCGTTCCAGCCACAAGGCGCCTGACGTTTTCAGGAAACGGACCGCCTGCGAGCCGAAGAAAGCATAACTGAACATGATGATTAAATCGATCACAGCGAAGACAAGCGCGAGCAGCATATACTGCGCCGTCTGCGGCTGGGCGGGATCAATGAACTGCGGCAGAAAGGCGGAGAAGAAGAGGTAGCCCTTCGGGTTCGTTGCCGCGACCATGAAACTCTTCAGCCCGATCGAAAAGGACGATCTCATGGCCGCCTCATCGGATTTCAGTGCCGCATCGATCGTGCCCTTCGAGCGCAAGAGCATGATGCCGAGAAAGGTGAGATAGGCAGCACCTGCCCATTTCAGCATCGAGAACCAGAATTCCGATGCCGCAAGCAGCGCGCCCAACCCGACAGCCACAGCGCCGATCAGGAGAAAATCCGAAAGAACCGCGCCGACCATGCCGGCGGTCGCGCGGCGCAGCCCATGCCGAGAACCATTTGTCAACGCCAGCAGCACCGTCGGCCCCGGCGTCGCGATACCGACGAAGGAAACGGCCGCAAAGGCCAAAAGTGTGACGACATCCATGGTGATCCCTCCAAATCCGGGGATCGAGACTTGCATGCGCCGCAACCCTTGGCAATGCCTCGTCACATGAACGAAAAAAGCCCGCCGCCTTTCTCAGGCAGCGGGCTTCATCACGGATGCGATCGGATCAGATGCCGCTCTGGCCGTCCGAACCGATATAGGCGATGCGAAGCATGTTGGTGGCGCCGGGCGTGCCGAGCGGCACGCCGGCCGAGATGATGATGCGATCGCCCGGCTTGCCGAACCCTTCGTCGGCGACGATGCGGCAAGCGCGGTTGACCATGTCGTCGAGATCGGTCGCATCATGGGTGACGACGCAATGCAGCCCCCAGACGACGGCAAGCCGGCGTGCCGTCTTGATGATCGGCGACAATGCCAGGATCGGCACCTGCGGGCGCTCGCGCGAGGCGCGAAGACCCGTCGTGCCGGAAGAGGTGTAGCAGACGATCGCCGACAGCTTCAGCGTCTCGGCAATCTGACGGGCGGCAAGCGAGATCGCATCGGCGCCGGTCGCTTCCGGCTGGGCGCGCTGGGCATAGATGATGCCTGGATAATGCGGCTCGCGCTCGATGGCGCCGGCAATCGACGCCATGGTCGAGACGGCCTCGACGGGATAGTCGCCCGAGGCCGATTCGGCCGAGAGCATGACGGCATCGGCCCCTTCGAAGACTGCGGTCGCGACGTCGGAAACTTCGGCGCGTGTCGGAACCGGCGCGGAGATCATCGATTCCAGCATCTGTGTGGCGACGACAACCGGCTTGCCCGAACGGCGGCAGGCGCGGATCAGCTGCTTCTGGATACCGGGAACCGATTCGAGCGGCATTTCGACGCCGAGATCGCCGCGGGCGACCATCAAGGCGTCGGAAAGCTCGATGATCTCCTCGATACGCTCGAGAGCCTGCGGTTTCTCGATCTTGGACATCAGGCCCACGCGGCCGCGGGCGATCTTGCGCACTTCGGCAAGGTCGTCTGGACGCTGGACGAAGGAAAGCGCCACCCAGTCGACATCGTCGGTGGCGAGCACGGCGTCGAGATCGGACCGGTCCTTGTCGGTCAGCGCACCGACGCCAAGCAGCGTGTCGGGAAGGCTCACCCCCTTGCGGTCGGAGATGCGCGTGCCGGAAATAACTGTCGTGACGATGCTCTTGCCGTCGCATTTTTCTGCGCGAAGGGCGAGCTTGCCGTCGTCGATCAACAGGCGGTGGCCGGGCTGCACCGACTCCAGGATCTCCGGATGCGGCAGATAGACGCGGTTCTGGTCGCCGAGCGCTTCATTGTTGTCGAGCGTGAAGGTCTGGCCCGGTTTCAGGTCAACCTTGCTGTCGACGAACTTGCCGACGCGCAGTTTCGGTCCCTGCAGGTCGGCGAGGATGCCGATCGGCCGGCCTGAGCGCGCCTCGACCGAGCGGATGCGCTGGATGAGCGTTCGCATCAGGTCGTGGCTCGCATGGCTCATATTGATGCGGAAGACATCGGCACCAGCCTGGTGCAGCTTCTCGATCATCGATTCCTCGGCGGAGGCGGGCCCGAGGGTGGCGAGGATTTTAATTTTGCGATTGCGCTTCATCAATTCTGACTTTCTTGCGTCCCTGGGGTGTCGGAGAGTTGAACCATCCAGCTGCCCTGGCGGCCCGTGTCATATTCCTTGAATCCCATCTTCTGGTAACCCCGCGCATAACAATCCTGCACGCCCGAGATCTTGAATTCGTTTTCCGCCACGCACATCTGCACGTCCCCCGTCCACCGTCCTCCCCTGGCGGCGTCCTCTGCGTAGAGGTAATAATAGCGCGACTGCAATTCTCCCTCGATCAGCGTGGCGCAGGTCGTTGCCGGCACCTGCCACCAGCCCTCCGTGATCCAGCCGTCCTTGGCCCTGTATCCGATCGCTACCCCAACCAGATTTTGCGTTCCGTTGCAGACGCGAAAATCGGCGCGTGCGGCATCTGCGATGAAGAACGGCATGGCGGCTGCAAGAGCAAACAGGGCGAGTCGGACCAGCGGTCCGGACCGCGTGAGGAAACTTGGCGCGGCTTGAATCAACACGGCTCCCAAATAGCTCCACGGTTATTCATATCCGTGCCTTCTTGCGCCGCCGCCATCCGAAAGTCAACGCAATGCTAATCGATTATATTTCCTTTCATAACTGCCCGCGGAGGTTCATATCCGCTCTCGTCGCGTGTCGCGCTTGAATCGCTCGCGGGCTCATGCAATCACTGGGCGCGACTGCGCAATGGCCACGGCAATTCCTCCATGGACGATTTCCAATCCTTCGAAATTCTACCCGGAAAACATGACAAAGGCATGGTGATCCTCGCCGATCACGCGATGAACCGCCTTCCCGCCCGGTATGAAAGGCTCGGCCTGCCTGAGTCTGCCTTCTCCCGCCACATCGCCTACGACATCGGCATCGAGGGGCTGACGCGACAGCTTTCGGTGAGGCTCGGGGTGCCGGCAGTGCTCGGCAGTTTCTCGCGCCTGCTGATCGACCCGAACCGCGGGGAGGACGACCCGACGCTGATCATGAAGATCTCAGACGGCGCCGTCATATCCGGCAATCACCCGATCACGCCGCAGGAATGGAATTACCGGATCGAAGCCTTTCATCGCCCCTACCACAATGCCGTAGCAGGCACGATCGACACGGTGGCAAATAGCACCGGTAAGGCACCGCTGGTGCTGTCGCTGCACTCCTTCACGCCGGCGTGGAAGAGCATTCCCCGACCCTGGCACGCCGCGGTGCTCTGGGACAGCGACCGGCGTGCCGTCGGGCCGCTACTCGACATGCTGCGCACTGATCCCGACCTCGTCGTCGGCGATAACGAGCCCTATGACGGCGCTCTGAAGGGCGATACCATGTACCGCCATTGCATGGTGACAGGCATTCCGCATGCCCTCCTCGAAGTGCGTCAGGATTTGATCGCCGATGAAGCCGGCATATCGGCATGGGCCGAGCGCCTGGCGCCGATTTTCACAGCGATGAATGCCGACCCGGCCCTGCACGAATACGACGTCCATCCGTCGCGCACCGGCCCCTATTGAGGCCCACGGAATGAAAGGAGAGCGAGATGACCGCGCTCAGCAAGAAACAACAGACCGAATTCGAAGCCGCCGCCTTCCGGCGTCTGGTCGCGCATCTTCGTGACCGCAGTGACGTCCAGAACATCGATCTGATGAACCTGGCCGGCTTCTGCCGCAACTGCCTGTCGAACTGGTACCGCGAAGCCGCCGAGGCCGAAGGGGTTCCGGTCACCCGCGACGAATCGCGCGAGATGATCTACGGCATGCCCTATGAGGACTGGAAGAACCTCCACCAGAAGGAGGCCTCGCCTGTGCAAAAGGCGGCATTTGAGCTGAACAAGCCACACAAATAGTCCGCTTGGCCTTTAACAGGCTTGACCGTGACGCCGCTTCGCGGCAGTCACGTGCATCCCGAATTGATCACCGAAAAATCAGGAGAACACGATGTCTGATGCTCATGGCGTCGCCCGCGATCAGCTTCGCGCTTTCATCGAGCGCATTGAACGGCTGGAAGAAGAAAAGAAGACCATCGCCGACGACATCAAGGACGTCTATGGCGAAGCCAAGGGAATGGGCTTCGATACCAAGATTCTGAAGAAGGTCGTGGCCCTGCGCAAGAAGGACGAGCAGGAGCGCATGGAGGAGGAAGCAATCCTCGACACCTATCTGCATGCACTCGGCATGATCGAGGCGCCACCGGAAGGCTGATTCGCCGACATCGCTGCTTTCGAAAGCCGCCTCCTCCGGCGGCTTTTCTTTTGCGCCGGATCCAGCTGGCCACAATTGGCCAATCGCTCGGACAGTCAGAAGAAAAACCGCCGGATCACTCCGGCGGTTTTTCGGTCTGACGAGATCGGCAGGCTTAGTTCGTGTTGAACTTGCGCACTTCCATGAAATTGACGGCCGTTCCGCTGAAGCGGGCCGGATCGACCGAAGCTGTCTTAACGTTGAAGCCCTCGGCATAGACAGCGGTCGGTTGGGCGCGCATCGTCTGGCTGACGAAGCGCGGCGCTTTGACCTGCTTGGACGCCATTTCGAGACGGGCATTGGTCAGCGCCCACTGCGAGATCATCTTCTGCGTCAGCTTCGGCTCGGCACGCACCGTCGCACGGCTGGCATCGGCTGCGGCGGCTTCCTTCTGCGTCGGACGGCCGCCCTTGACCGGAAGGGGCTGCGGCGCGGGGCTCTCGGCAGCCGGGGCGTCGAAAGCGTCACCGAAGCTCGCCGATTTCGTCGCCGGCGCCAAAGCCGCAAGCTGCAATGACGGCCTTTCGGCGGGCGGCTTTTGCGGCATCGCGGCGGCGATTGCCTGCTCTACGCTCATTTGAGGCTCATGCGAGCCGACTTGGCTTTCCGTATCCTTGTTCTGCTGCTCAAGCGCGTCGGCGATGGCAGGAGACAGGCCGCCATCCTGATCGGCCTCGTCTGCCTCCGCTTCCGGATCGGCATCCGCCGCAGCAAGCAGATTTTCGGCAACGGCAGGGCGCTCGACCGGGGTGGGAACCGGCATTCCGTTCTGCATGTTCGGATCGACCGACGCGACCTCAGCGTCACCAGGCGCGCGGCGCTGACCGAGAAGCGAGGGAACGGGAATGCTGTAGGCGCTGAGATCGGCGAATTGCTGCGGCTGGGCCTGATCGGCCGGGAGCGCCGCGGCAAGGGCCTGCTGCGCGGCATTACCCGAAGACGGCGCCACCAACGCACTGGCCATTTCGCTGCCGGCCGGCTGGTTGCTGAAGGCCGGGCGAACCTGCGGCACCGGCGCATTCAAGGCTGCGACCTCGGTCTGCTGCGGCTCGGCAGGAGCAGGCTCCGCCTTCGGCGGCGTCGCCTTGGCGACAGCAACGGGAGCCGAATCATCGGAATCGTCTTCCTGTTCGTCTGCCCCGCCGCCAAACAGCGCTGCAAACAGCGTCTTGTGCTTCGGCGCCGATTCGGACGCGCTGGCGATCTCGATCTGCGTGCCGCTGACGCGGCGCTTGTAATCGGCCATCGCCTGCTGGTAGCCGGGCAGCGGCTTGCCGTCGGCCGGGATGTGAATGGTGTTGCCGTTCGGGAACAGCCGGACGAGCTCGTCGCGGCTCATGCGCGGCCAGGCGCGAACGCCGCCGACATCCATGTGCACGAAGGGCGAACCGGATTTCGGATAGAAACCGACGCCGCCGATCTGCATCTTCATGCCGATGGCCCGCAGCGTCGCAAGCTTGACGTCGGGAATGAAGAAGTCCATCGCCTTGCCGAGCATGTGCTGGCTCTTTTCGGCGACGCCGGAATTACGCGAGCGGCCGCGCAGCATCTCGTTGGTCGCCGGCGAACGGAAACCGCAGACAACGTTGATGTAATCCCGGGAACCACTCTGGCGATAGACTTCCCAGATCAGGTCGAACAGACGCGGATCCATCTTGGTCGGCTGGTTCTTGCGCCAGTCGCGCAGAAAGCGGTTCAGCTGCTCCAGACCCTTCGGGTCGAACTTGCCGTTACGCTTGTAGGTGATGACGGCTTTTTCGCCGGTATGGATGAAATAGAGTTTGAGACTGCGGGTTTCGCCCGCTGCTTGAGAAGGCGTACTGACGAATACCGGTGAGGAAACTGCAAGCGCAAGAAGGGCGGCCGCCGCCGTCCTTACTGCCTTTCCGCAGATGTCGGCGCACAAAGAACGCCAGCTCAAGCGCGAAGGCTTGGAATTCCCATTCAGATTCGGCAACTCGATCCCCGTCAGACAGACAATGTCCCGTACTGTCTCAGATGACTGTCAAATGCGGTCACACGATGGCAAAAATGCCACACATGATCAACCTTTTCTTTACATAGTGAACGAGCCACTAACAAGTGGTTTATGATCAGTAACAAATCGTGGTTGCCCGAGTCTTAATAAATAGGGCCCTAAGCCGCATCTTTCTGGGGATTATCGGGATCTATGCCGTAATCTTTGAGCTTGCGATAAAGTGTGGACCGGCCGATGCCAAGCTTGCGCGCCACTTGACTCATCTGCCCACGATAGAATTTGAGTGCGAATCGGATGAGCTCCTCCTCAACGTCGGCAAGCTTGCGCACGTCTCCGGAGGGATTGACGCTGGCGATAGCATTTTCGGAAGTCTCGGACAGGCGGTGATGATGGAACTCCGTCGGCGCCCGGTATTCTTCGCTATATGCCTCGTCCGGCTCGAGGCCGGTGTTGTCGGCCACGAGCGCCAGGTGATCCACCACCTCATATTCCGGAAGCTGGGCGGCGATCTGCGGGAAATCCGCCTCGGTCAGCTCCGGCCCCTCGGCCAGAACGACCGCACGGAAGATCGCGTTTTCCAGCTGGCGGATATTGCCGGGCCAATCATAGGCGGTCAGCAGTGCCAGCGCGCCTGAATTGACAGTCATGCGGCGTCCGTTCTTCTGCTCGCTGGAGAAACGGTCGGCAAAGACGCGCACGAGATGCGGAATGTCTTCCTTGCGCTTGCGCAGCGCCGGAATGGTGATCGGGAAGACATTGAGGCGGTAATAAAGGTCCTCGCGGAAATGACCGTTCTTGACCTCTTCGATCAGATCCTTGTTGGTTGCCGAGATCAGCCGGACGTTGACCTTATGCGCGGTGCGCGCGCCGACGGTCTCGATCTCGCCCTGTTGCACGGCGCGCAGCAGCTTCACCTGCACTTCGAGCGGCAGGTCGCCGATTTCGTCGAGGAAGATCGTGCCGCCGTCGGCCTCCATGAATTTGCCAATGTGGCGTTCAGTCGCGCCGGTGAAGGCGCCTTTTTCGTGGCCGAAGAGGATGCTTTCGACGAGGTTGTGCGGGATCGCGCCGCAATTCACGGTGACGAACGGCTTGTTGGAGCGCTCGCCGCCGGACTGGATGGCGCGCGCCACCAGCTCCTTGCCGACGCCGGATTCGCCTTCGAGCACGACCGGAATGTTCGATTGCGCTGCCCGTTGCGCGAGGTCGATGACGCGGATCATCGCCGGGCTGGCCGAAACGATGTCGTCGAACCCGACTGAGCCCGCGCGCGATCGGCGTCCGGCCCGCGCCTTCACCTCGCGCTGGTCGAGCTTCATGGCGTTGGAGATCGAGGTAGCGATCCGTTCGGGTGAGACCGGCTTGACGACGAAATCGAAGGCGCCGGCGCGCATCGCCTGCACGACGGTTTCGATGCCGCCCTGTCCCGTCTGCACGATGACCGGGATCTGGGTGCCGAATTCGTGAAGCGCGTCGAGGAATTCGAGACCGGTCATCTCGGGCATCATCAGGTCGAGCACGATGACGTTGAAAAGGCCGCTGTCGCGCTTGACCATTTCCAGGCCGATCCGGCCGTTTTCCGCCTGGTGCACGACATGGCCGTGACGCTCGATTGCGTTCTTGAGCAGGCGGCGCTGCACCGGGTCGTCTTCGACCACGAGGATTTGTCCTGCTCCCTTGAGCTCATTGTAACCGGTCATTGTCGCTCCACTTCATGCGAAACCATGAAGCGCACTCTGGCAGAAAGGCTTGAACATCCAGTTTTGAGAAATAATTGCATTTTAACGATTGCGAAGACCCGATTTCGTGCCGAAGCGAGGCCTTTTAAGCGCCGAAAGGCCCTTGATGCGGGGCCTTCTCGCGCTTATTCAAACAGACCTGTTATAAAGTGGAGAGGAATTGCGCCCATGAAAATCGAGCCCCTGCACGCCGGCTTTTTTTTCTCGCCAGCAGCGCCAGCCGGGGCGGCGGCCGATCCGGCGCTCGGCGACCTGCCGGTCTGGAAGCTGCAGGATCTTTATCCCTCCGCCACGTCGACCGCCTTTGTCGCCGACATGGAAAAGGCCGGCAAGGCCGCGATCGCTTTCGAAGAAAAGTGGAAGGGCAAACTCGCCGAAGCAGCAGTGATGACCGGCGCCGAAGGCATCGGCGCGGCGCTTAAGGAATATGAGGCGCTTGACGATATCATGGGCCGTCTCGGCTCCTTTGCCGGCCTCACTTATTTCTCCGACACCACCAATCCGGCAAACGGCAAGCTCTACGGCGATGTCCAGGCCAAGATCACCGAATTCTCCGGCCATCTCCTGTTCTTCGCACTCGAGCTGAACCGGATCGACGACGCCGTCATCGACGCTTGCATGGCCAAGGACCCCGATGCCGGCCATTATCGCCCCTGGCTGATCGACCTGCGCAAAGATAAGCCCTATCAGCTCGATGACAGGCTGGAGCAGCTCTTCCTTGAAAAGTCGATGACATCGGCCTCCGCCTTCAATCGCCTCTTCGACGAAACCATGGCTGAGCTTCGCTACGAGATCGATGGCGAGAAAGTGCCGCTTGAGGTGGCGCTGAACATGCTGCAGGAGAAGGATCCGGAAGTACGCCGCAAGGCGGCCATGGCGCTCGCCGAAACCTTCAAGGCGAACATCCGCATCTTCACGCTGATTACCAATACGCTTGCCAAGGACAAGGATATCTCCGACCGCTGGCGCGGCTTCGAGGATATCGCCGACTCCCGGCATCTGGCAAACCGCGTCGAGCGAGAGGTTGTCGACGCCTTGGCCGCCGCCGTCCGGGAAGCCTATCCCCGCCTTTCGCACCGCTATTATAAAATGAAGGCGAAATGGCTCGGCATGGAGCAGATGAATTTCTGGGACCGCAACGCGCCCCTTCCGGAAACGTCTAGCGCCGTGATCTCCTGGTCGGACGCGAAGGACACGGTGCTCTCGGCTTACGGCAATTTCGCCGCCGAGATGGCCGATATCGCCAGGCGCTTCTTCGACGAGCAATGGATCGATGCCCCGGTTCGCCCAGGCAAGGCGCCCGGCGCCTTCGCTCATCCGACGGTTCCCTCGGCTCACCCCTACGTGCTCGTCAATTATATGGGCAAGCCGCGCGACGTCATGACGCTTGCCCACGAACTCGGCCACGGCGTGCACCAGGTTCTTGCCGGCGCGCAGGGCGCGCTGATGTGCCAGACACCACTGACACTTGCCGAGACCGCTTCCGTCTTCGGCGAGATGCTGACCTTCCGCGCGCTCCTGGAAAAGACCACCGACAGGCGCGAGCGCAAGGCGATGCTTGCCCAGAAGGTCGAGGACATGATCAACACGGTCGTGCGCCAGATCGCCTTCTACGAATTCGAGCGCAAGCTGCACACCGCCCGCAAGGCAGGCGAACTCACCGCCGAGGACATCGGCGAACTTTGGCTCTCCGTCCAGTCGGAAAGCCTCGGGCCGGCGATCAATATTTCAGAGGGCTACGAGACCTATTGGGCCTATATCCCCCACTTCATCCATTCGCCCTTCTATGTCTACGCCTATGCCTTCGGCGATTGCCTGGTCAATTCGCTCTATGCCGTCTACCAGAAGACCGAGAAGGGCTTCCAGGAGAAGTATTTCGAACTGCTGAAGGCCGGCGGCACCAAGCATCACTCCGAACTCTTGAAGCCTTTCGGCCTCGACGCCACCGATCCGTCGTTCTGGAGCCAGGGCCTGTCGATGATCGAAGGGCTTATCGACGAGTTGGAGACTTTGGATAGGGCGTGAGAGAGCAAGTCCCTTCTCCCCTCGGGGAGAAGGTGTCGGCGGGCGGATGAGGGGGCCACACGGCAGAACCTCTCCTGCGCATATGCTCAGGACGTCGCTTCACTCCACCCCCTCATTCCCCTTCGGGCATCTTCTCCCCGAGTGGAGAAGAGAGAAAATATTTGACGCTCCCGATCGCATCCGAGCCATGGGGAGCAGAACAATCGAAAGCGTTGCGTGGCCGATCAACCCTATATTCTCTTCCGCGACGACGCGACCAGCCAAGTGATGCTTTTCGCCGAACCGGCCGAGATCATCATTGCGCGAACGCGCGCCGAATTCTTCGCCGGCCTTGTCAGAATGGAAGAGGCCAAGGCAGCAGGCAAATGGCTTGCCGGTTACATGGCCTACGAGGCCGGATATCTCTTCGAAGAAAAACTCGCCTCCTTTGCCGACGAAAACCGCGAAACACCGCTTCTCCTTTTCGGCGTTTTCGACACGCCGCAGCCGGATACGCATCCGCTTGCCCAGCCGAAACAGCGCCTCGAAAACGAGGAATTCCTCACGGCCCCGAAGGCCGCCTGGGATTTCCCTATATATAAAGAGCGTTTCGACCGGCTTCACGAGCATCTCAGACTCGGTGACGCCTACCAGGCGAACCTCACCATGCCGATCGAGGCCCGCTGGAACGGCGACCCGCGCGCTGCCTTCTGGTCGCTGATCGAGCGCCAGCCGGTCAAATACGGCGCGCTGGTCGAGCTCGGCGGCCCTGTCATCCTGTCGCGCTCGCCCGAATTGTTCTTCCGCACCGACGAGCAAGGCTGGATCGAGACGCATCCGATGAAAGGCACTGCCAAACGCGGCGCCACCGCCGCCGAGGATGCCGAAATCATCAAGACCATGCGCAACGATATCAAGACGCAGGCGGAAAACCGCATGATCGTCGATCTCCTGCGCAACGATATCTCCCGCATCACCGAGGTCGGCACGCTCGATGTCCCGAAGCTCTTCGACGTCGAGACCTATCCGACCGTCCACCAGATGGTCAGCCATGTGCAGGCAAGACTTCGACCCGACCTATCGATCCACGAGATCTTTGCCGCCCTCTTCCCCTGTGGGTCGATCACCGGCGCCCCGAAGATACGGGCGATGGAAATCCTCCACGCGCTCGAAGATACCGCACGCGACGCCTATTGCGGCGCAATCGGCATGATCTCGCCGACCGGCGCCATGCGTTTTTCCGTCGCCATCCGCACCGTGACGCTTTTCGGCGGCGGTAGGGCGGTCTTCAATGTCGGCGGCGGCATCGTTTTTGATTCCACAGCCGAGGCCGAATATGAGGAATGCCTGCTCAAGGCCCGCTTTGCCGTTGGCGATCAATGGATCGCTCGATGACCGATTTTTCGCTGATCGAGACGCTGCGCTGGCAGCCCGGCGAAGGCTTCATCCGTCTGCGCCTGCATCTCGCCCGGCTTTTCCGCTCCGCCCGTCGCCTCGGTTTTCCGCAACCGACCGATGCGCAAAGAAAGCTCGAAGCAGCCGTTGCCGGCGCTGGCGGCCCGCTGCGCGTCCGCCTGATCTTCGACCTGCAAGGCGAGATCGAGGTGACGAGCGCGCCCTTTTTCCCACTGGCGCCGGAGACCGTTTGGAAGGTCCGTATCGCCAAGACCCGCCTCCACTCCGCCGACAGGCTGCTGCGCGTCAAGACCACACGGCGCACCCTCTACGAGACCGCCCGCGCCGAATATGCTCAGGCTGAGGCCGACGAAGTCATCCTCCTGAATGAACGCGATGAAGTCTGCGAGGGCACCATCACCTCCATCTTTCTCGATGACGGAAGCGGCATTCTGCGCACTCCGCCGATCTCCTGCGGCCTTCTTGCGGGCGTGCTGCGCACCGAACTCCTCTGTGGGCGCAAGGCCCGCGTCGGTCGTCTGACAGTTGCCGATCTCGATGCCGGCACGATATATGTCGGCAACTCGCTGCGCGGGCTGATCCGCGCAAACCTCCTGAGGAGCTGATCATGTTCATTCTCTCCCTCACCTATCGCAAATCCAATGACGAGGCCGACAGGCACATGGAGCCGCATATGGCCTGGGTGAAGGAGGGCTATGCCAAGGGCTGGTTCCTCGCCTCCGGCCGCAAGGTGCCGCGCACCGGCGGCGCGATCATCGCCATCGGCGACCGCGCCAAAATCGAGGCCTATGTCGCCGCCGATCCCTTCACCATCCATGGCGTCGCCGAATACGACATCACCGAGCTTGCGGTGACGACGACGGTCGAAGGGCTGGAAATCCTGAAACGCTGATTTTCGGTCAGATGGTCTCGTCGCCCCGATATTTGGCCTTTCCCGGTCAACGCTCTTTATTGTGACGCCGTTTTGTGGTTAGAGCCGGTCACCTCGCAATTTCTGCGGCAATTTCAAAAGAATTCTTCAGGCTGATCGCCTTCGTCCCCTTCCACAGGAGAAAAGAATGACGGACAAGAACCACCCGGTATATGCCGAAATTACCGGTCCGATCGTGATGATCGGCTTTGGCTCCATCGGCCGCGGCACCCTGCCGCTGATCGAGCGCCACTTCAAATTCGACAAGAGCCGGATGGTCGTCATCGACCCGCGTGAAGAACCCTCCGACATGGAGATCCTGAAGAAACACGGCGTTCGCCACATCAAGGAATATGTCACCAAGGACAATTACAAGGAGCTGCTGAAGCCCCTGCTGACGAAAGGCGAAGGCCAGGGCTTCTGCGTCAACCTTTCGGTCGACACCTCCTCGCTCGACATCATCAAGCTCTGCCGCAAGCTCGACGTTCTCTATATCGATACGGTCGTCGAGCCCTGGCTTGGCTTCTATTTCGACAAGGGCATGAGCAATGCCGACCGCACCAACTATGCGCTGCGCGAGACGGTGCGCAAGGAAAAGGCGAAAAACCCCGGCGGCGCCACCGCCGTCTCCACCTGCGGCGCCAATCCGGGCATGGTCTCCTGGTTCGTCAAGCAGGCACTCGTCAACCTCGCCAATGATACCGGCGTTAAATTCGAGGAACCGGACCAGCACGATCGCGAAGGCTGGGCCAAGCTGATGAAGAAGGTCGGCGTCAAGGGTATCCACATCGCCGAGCGTGACACCCAGCGCACCAAGCATCCGAAGCCGCTCAACGTCTTCTGGAACACCTGGTCCGTCGAAGGCTTCATCTCCGAAGGCATGCAGCCGGCCGAACTCGGCTGGGGCACGCACGAGCAGTGGATGCCGAAGAATGCCAAGAAGCACAAGAAGGGCAACAAGGCGGCGATCTACCTGGAGCAGCCGGGCGCCAACACGCGCGTGCGCACCTGGTGCCCGACCCCCGGCCCGCAATACGGCTTCCTCGTCACCCACAACGAGTCGATCTCGATCGCCGATTACTTCACGGTCCGCGACAAGGACGGCGAAGTCACCTTCCGTCCGACCTGCCACTATGCCTACCATCCGGCCAACGACGCCGTGCTCTCGCTGCATGAGATGTTCGGCAACGGCGGCACGCCGCAGCCGGTCCATCACGTTCTCGACGAGGACGAGCTCGAGGACGGCATCGACGAACTCGGCGTCCTGCTCTACGGTCACGAGAAGAATGCCTACTGGTATGGCTCGCGCCTGTCGCTGGAAGAAACCCGCCGCATCGCGCCCTACCAGAACGCCACCGGCCTGCAGGTGACCTCCGCCGTTCTCGCTGGCATGGTCTGGGCGCTGGAAAACCCCAAGGCCGGCATCGTCGAAGCCGACGAGATCGATTACAAGCGCTGCCTCGACGTGCAGATGCCCTATCTCGGCCCGGTCGAAGGCCACTATACCGACTGGACGCCACTCGACGGCCGTCCCGGTCTGTTTCCTGAGGATATCGACACCAAGGATCCCTGGCAGTTCAGGAACATCCTCGTTCGCTGACATTGTCAGTGCAACTTTGAAGATGCCCGCCGCGAGGCGGGCATTTTTGTAACGCTGGCTGTATAAATGCCGTCCCCACTGCTCCAAGCCTTGCCATCATGGCAGACGCACGCCATGTTTTGCCCGAACTTGGCGGGTGACCGCCACGCCGATTCGCCGGGAGAAGCCTTATGAAAATCAGAACTGGTCTCGTTCTTGTCGGTGCAGCGGCCGCTCTTGCCTCCTGCGTTTCGCCGGAGCCACGGCCATTGCCGGTTGCAGCCACGCCCTTCGCCAACGGCGTTGAAGGCAGCTGGAGCGATCCGAACGGCATCGTCTCCACGTTCCAGGGCGGTACCTTCACCACCCGCACGACCGATAGCAACCAGCTTCTTGCTTCCGGCACCTATATCAATACCTCGCCGACACTGGTCGAGATCAACATGACCTCGCTGGTGCGCAAGACACAGTCCAAGGTTAATTGCGCCCTCGTCAATCCTACCCAGCTCAACTGCACTTCGGATTCCGGTGCACAATTCACACTTTCCCGCCGCGGCTGAAAAGAGCGGATGCGCTGACGGTCTTGTGCTGGTTACCGTGCGAGTCTCTTTCTGGTAACCTTGTCCTGCTGATGCTGGTCTCACCTCGAAGGGGATGACGCCCGCTAGAGAGCTGGCCGCTTTTTTGTGCCGGTCCTCTTGGAAAGAATCCCTTCTGATCCAGCTTTCCCTTGCGGTTGTGAATCGTCTGATGGAACATCTGCTCGCTGGGAAACCGCCCCGGCGGGCTTTGGAAGGGATTGGCGGGGATCAGGGGGATCTTTCGCCTCAATCAGGAGAACAGGGATGACGAAGTCTTTCAGCTTCGGTCTTTTGACCGCGTCCATGCTGGCGCTGAGCGCGGGCGCCGCCTTTGCAGATTACGAACTCAATATTCTTCATATCAACGATTTCCATTCACGCATCGAATCGATCAACAAATTCGACTCCACCTGCTCGGCTGAAGAGGAAGGCAAGAAGGAGTGCTTCGGCGGCGCCGCCCGCCTGAAGACCGCGATCGACCAGCGCCGCCAGGCGCTGTCAGGCAAGAATGTCCTCCTGCTGAACGCCGGCGACAATTTCCAGGGCTCGCTCTTCTACACCACCTATAAGGGCGCGGCCGAAGCCGAATTTTTGAACCTGATGAAGTTCGACGCGATGACCGTCGGCAATCATGAATTCGACGACAGCGAGGATGGGCTTGCGACCTTCCTCGACAAGGTGCAATTCCCCGTCGTGACCGCGAACGTCAAGGCGAGCGCCGCCTCAAAGCTCGGCGACCGCATCAAGCTCTCGCTGGTGCTCGATGTTGGCGGCCAGAAGATCGGCATCGTCGGGGCCGTCACCAACGATACGCCAGAGCTCTCCTCCCCCGGCCCGAATGTCACAATCGAAGATGACGTTCAGACGATCACATCAGCCGTCCAGGATCTGAAGGGCCAGGGCGTCAACAAGATCATTGCGCTGACCCATGTCGGCTATCCCCGTGATCTCGCTTTCATCGCCAAGATTCCGGATGTCGACGTCGTCGTCGGCGGCCACTCCCATAGTCTGCTCTCCAATACCGATCCGAAGGCTGAAGGCCCGTATCCGACGATGGTCGACAACCCCGGCGGCTATAAGGTGCCGGTCGTCCAGGCCGCCTCTTACAGCAAGTATCTCGGCGATGTCGTCGTCAATTTCGACGACAATGGCGTCGTCAAGGATGCCAAGGGCGACCCGATCCTGATCGACTCGTCCTTTACACCCGATCCGGCCGTCGTCGCTCGCGTCGCCGAACTGGCAAAACCGATCGAGGAACTGCGCAAAAAGGTGATCGGCTCCTCTGAAGGTCCAATCGAGGGCGACCGCAAGGTCTGCCGCGTCAAGGAATGCTCGATGGGTAATCTGGTGGCCGACGCCATGCTTGACCGCACCAGGAACCAGGGTGTCACCATCGCCATTCAGAACGGCGGCGGCCTGCGCGCGTCTATCGACGGCGGCGATATCACCCAGGGCGAAGTCATCACCGTCCTGCCTTTCCAGAACACCCTCGCCACTTTTGAAGCAACCGGCGCGGACGTCGTCAAGGCGCTCGAAAACGGCGTCAGCCAGATCGATCAGGGCGCCGGCCGCTTCCCGCAGGTCGCCGGCCTGAAGTTCTCGTTCGACCAGTCGAAGCCTGCCGGCAGCCGCGTCAGCGATGTTCAGGTGAAGGAGGGTGACAAGTTCGCGCCGATCGATCCGGCCAAGACCTACAAGATCGCCACCAACAACTTCATGCGATCAGGCGGCGATGGCTATTCGATTTTCAAGGAAGGCAAGAATGCTTACGATTACGGCCCGGATCTTGCCGACGTGACCGCCGACTACGTCGCCGCGCATTCGCCTTATAAGCCCTATACCGATGGCCGCGTCACCGAAATCGGCGCGACCGTGGCACAGGCGCCCGCTGCCGAACCGGCGGCTCCCGCGCCGGCGGCACCTGCACCGGCCACTGAGCCAGCTCCTGCCCCGGCGGCCCCGGCTGCACCCGCTCCGGCTGCCGAGCCTGCCCCGGCCGCACCCGCACCAGCCACCGAGCCTGCCCCTGCCGCGCCAGCTCCGGCAACACCGGCAGCTCCCGCGCCCGCGACAGAACCGGCGCCCGCGGCCTCCGCACCCGCCGCGACAACACCTTCCACCCATGTCATCGCGGCCGGCGACACTTTCTGGGATCTGGCTGTGACCTTCTATGGTGACGGCACGCTGTGGCGGAAGCTTTCTGAGGCCAACGGCAAGCCGAACCCGCGCCACCTGACGGTTGGCAAGGAGATCCAGGTTCCTGCAAAGTAAGACGATTTGTCTCGACACCATCGGCCGGCTCGGGGTTTCCCGGGCCGGCTTTTCTTTCTATAGGGTGAACTATGTTCTCGAGGCTGCGTATAAGCCGACGAGACAACGACCGTTGGGGCCAGAATGACAGCAGATATTTCACTCCGCCCGGCGGATCATCCAGCCATCAAATCAGGCAAGATCGGCGTACTGCTGGTCAATCTCGGCACGCCCGACGGCACCGACTACACCTCGATGCGCCGCTATCTCAAGGAGTTCCTGACCGATCGCCGCGTCATCGAATGGTCGCCCTGGAAATGGTATCCGATCCTCTTTGGCATCGTGCTCAACACCCGTCCGCAGAAGGTCGGCAAGGCCTACGAACTGATCTGGAACAAGGAGAAGAACGAAAGTTATCTCCGCACCTACACGCGCAACCAGGCTGAACTGATGGCCAAGCGCCTGCACGATCTTGCCAACGTCAAGGTCGACTGGGCGATGCGTTATGGCACGCCGTCGATCGCTTCACGCATCGAGACGCTGAAGCAGGAGGGCTGTGACCGCATCCTGCTCTTTCCGCTCTATCCGCAATATGCGGCAGCGACCACCGCGACCGTGAACGACAAGGCCTTCCAGAAGCTGCTCTCGATGCGCTGGCAGCCGGCGCTGCGCACCGTGCCGGACTATCATGACGACGAGACCTATATCGAGGCGCTCGCCCAGTCCGTCGAAAGGCATCTTTCGTCGCTCGACTGGAAGCCGGACATGCTGCTCGCCTCCTTCCACGGCATCCCGATGTCCTATTTCAAGCAGGGCGACCCCTATTACTGTCAATGCCAAAAGACCGGCCGGCTCCTGCGCGAACGGCTCGGACTGACCCAGGAAAACTTCATGGTCACCTTCCAGTCCCGCTTCGGGCCGGAAGAATGGCTGCAACCCTATACCGACAAGACAGTGGAAAAGCTCGCTCAGGACGGCGTCAAGCGTATCGCCGTCATCAATCCCGGCTTCGTCTCCGACTGCCTAGAAACGCTGGAAGAAATCGCCGAACAAGCCGCGCATTCCTTCCACGAGAACGGCGGCGACAAGTTCACCCATATCCCCTGCCTCAACGACAGCGATGACGGCATGAAGGTGCTGGAAAAGGTGGTCCGCCGCGAATTGCAGGGTTGGGTCTGAGAAGAAGCCAAAGACCTTGCCGAGAACCTCCTTTTCACCTGGAGGTGGTGCATGCGCGTGTCATTTCTTCCTCGCAAAGAACATGCTAATTCACCACATCAGTTGTGAGGCGCGTGCGCATGCGCCGATGGGAGGAATTTTTCATGCTGTTCGGCGGCTTCGACATCGTCGTGATCGTGCTGGTCATCTTCGTCATTCTGGTGCTCTTTGCCGGGATCAAGACGGTGCCGCAGGGCTATCGCTACACCATTGAGCGCTTTGGCCGCTATACCCGCACGCTGGAGCCGGGCCTTAACCTCATCACTCCCTTCATCGAGCGCGTCGGGGCGCGGATGAACGTGATGGAGCAGGTGCTGAATGTGCCGACCCAGGAAGTGATTACCAAAGACAATGCCTCGGTTTCAGCCGATGCCGTCGCATTCTTTCAGGTTCTGAATGCCGCCCAGGCCGCCTACCAGGTTTCTCACCTCGAAAATGCCATTCTCAATCTCACCATGACCAACATCCGCTCGGTTATGGGTTCCATGGATCTCGACGAACTGCTTTCCAATCGCGACGCGATCAATGACCGGCTGCTGCGCGTCGTCGACGAGGCGGTGCAGCCTTGGGGCATCAAGGTCACCCGCGTCGAAATCAAGGACATCCAGCCGCCGCGCGACCTCGTCGATGCGATGGCCCGCCAGATGAAGGCCGAGCGCGAGAAGCGCGCCCAGGTGCTGGAAGCCGAAGGCGCGCGCAACGCGCAGATCCTCAGGGCCGAGGGCGCCAAGCAATCCGCCATTTTGCAGGCAGAAGGCCAGCGCGAGGCCGCCTTCCGCAACGCCGAGGCCCGCGAGCGACTGGCCGAAGCCGAAGCCAAGGCGACGAAGATGGTCTCCGAAGCGATTGCTGCCGGTGACGTTCAGGCGATCAACTATTTCGTCGCCCAGAAATACACCGAAGCGCTCGCCGCGGTCGGCTCGGCGCCCAATTCCAAGATCGTGCTGATGCCGATGGAAGCCTCTTCCATCCTGGGCTCGCTGGGCGGCATCGGCGCCATCGCCCGCGAAGTGTTCGGTGACGCCGGCAATCCGCCGCCGCCTTCCCCGCCGCGTCCGCGTCCCGCGCCGATCCGCTCTACGCCGCCGATCAATCCGCCGGCCCCCAATCCTTTCAATCCGGATCAGGAGCGATAAGCCATGCTGGCGAAGATCATCGCGGAACTCGGTCCATGGAACTGGTGGGTTACAGGCCTCGTGCTGCTCGCCGCCGAAATGATCGTGCCCGGTTTCTTCCTGGTCTGGATCGGCCTCGCGGCCTTGATCGTCGGCGCACTGTCGCTGCTCTTCTGGGACAGCGCCTTCTGGATCTGGGAAATCCAGGCGATCCTTTTTGCGCTTCTGGCCGTGGCGACGACCTTTGCCGGCCGCCGACTGACGCTGCGCAACGCCGAGACCGACGAGCCCTTCCTCAATCAGCGCGGCGCAAGTCTTGTCGGACGCACCGCCACGCTGCAGGAGCCGATCCGCGAGGGCCGCGGCCGCATCCGCCTCGACGATACGCTATGGCAGGTAATGGGGCCTGATTTGCCCGTTGGAACACAGGTGAAGGTAATCTCGTGTCACGGCCGCGACCTGCGGGTCGAACCGGTCTGATCAGGCGACGCCGATCCGCAGCAAGTCATGGAAGTGCACCAGCCCGATCGGCCGGCTGTCCTCGTCGATGACGATCAGGGCGCCAATGTGGTGCTGGTTGAGCAGCGCCAGGGCAGCGGTCGCCAGCATCGTCGGTTTCACCGTCTTCGGCGTTTTCGTCATGATGTCGTCGACGGCAAGCTCGGCAAGATTGCGGCTCAGGTTCCGAGCCATGTCGCCTTCGGTGACGATGCCGCATAGCCGCCCATCCGGGTCGAGCACGCCGACGCAGCCGAAATGCTTGCGCGACAGCACCGTGATCGCCTCCGGCATCGGCGTGCCCTTGACAACGAGCGGCAGCTTCTCGCCGGTATGCATGATATCGGCGACATGCATCAGGCTCGCACCCAGCTTGCCGCCGGGATGAAAAACGTGGAAATCGGTGGCGGTAAAGCCCCGCGCCTCCAGGAGTGCGACCGCCAAGGCATCGCCAAGTGCAAGCTGCATCAGCGTCGAGGTCGTCGGCGCCAGCCCGTTGGGGCAAGCCTCCTGTTCGTTCGGCACCAGAAGCACGATGTCGGCGGCTGTCGCAAGCGAGGAAGCTTCGCTGCAAGTGATCGCGATCAAGGGGATCGAGAAGCGCCGAGTGAAGGAAATGATACTCTTGAGCTCGGCGCTTTCGCCGCCTTTGGAAATCGCCAAGACGACGTCATCGCGTGCGATCATGCCGAGATCGCCATGATTGGCTTCGGCCGCATGCACGAAAAAGGCGGGGGTGCCGGTCGAGGCGAATGTCGCCGCGAGCTTGGTACCGATATGGCCGCTCTTGCCGACGCCGGTAACGATGACCCGGCCAGAGATGTCGCCGATGATCTCGACGGCGCGGGTGAAAGGACCGGCCAGTCCGTTGTCAAAGGCCCGTTCGAGCGCTTCCAGACCGTGTTTCTCGGTCTCTATCGTGCGTTTTGCCGATTCGAGCACGCTGTTTTCAACGAGTTTGATCGCTCTTCTGTTCATGGAGATGCGTTAGACCTTTTCACTTTCCAAGTCCACCCCGCACCATTTCCGAATCGTGAACAGCGCTTGCCGGCGGCAACGAATGATTAACTACAAGGCTTTACCTTTGAGTAAGAACCGAAAGCATGTCAGGCGAGTGAATGGGCCAGCCAAAACAGACGAGCAGTGTGACGCCGCTCCGCGCGATGAGGCGTGTCGTCTGCTTTACTGCGTTCGGCACACTGCTGTTCGGCCAGACTGCGGCACTTGCGCAGTCCGCCTCACAGCAGCCTGTCGCCAGCCGCTCCGCCGGTCAGGATAACCGCACCACGAACAATGCCGCAGCCGCCGGTTTCGATGACGAAATCGACGTTTCTACCGTTCCTGTGGCAACGGGTGACGCGGGAAGCCCGGACGATGCCCGGCAGAGGTCCGCCATACCGGACGCGCAATCCAGTGACGACATTACCGGCTCCATCCTCGATGAGGACATGCGCCGACTGAACACCCGTGAAGCGCGGATCGACGAGACGCCGCCGGTCCGCAGGGCTGGCGAAAGTGCCTCGACGGCAGAAACACCCGGCATTCCGATCGGCACCTTCGTGCTCCGTCCGAGCGTGACCCAAAGCATCAACACCGAGACCACCAAGGACGGCAATACCAGGCAGCGGCGCGCTTTCCTCGAAACGGACGCAGCCGCGACGCTCACCTCCGACTGGGGACGACACCAGCTGACCGTCACGTTGGAAGGCGCCTGGCAGAGGAATATCAGCGGCGAAGGCGAGGAGCAGCCGTCTTTCAAGGTGAACGGCGATCTCCGGCTGGACCTTGCCGACGACACGGTGGCGCACCTCACGACCGGCTACAATTTCTACCGCGAGGATACGGACGATCCCGACGCCATCGCCGATGCCGCACAGCAGTCCGATGTGCAGGAGTTCACCGCCGGCGCCTCCGTCCAGCGCGATTTCGGCATCCTGCGCGGCACGACGGCGCTGGCACTGAACCGTTCGATCTATTCCGACGCCACGCTTGCGAACGGCACGACCGTGGCGTTGAGCGATCGCAATCAGACGACCGGTACGTTGCGCGGTCGCGTCGGCTACGAACTGTCGCCCGCGCTCATCCCCTTCATTGAGGCCACGATCGGCCGTACGATCTATGACGAGACGCGCGATTCCGCCGGTTACGAGCGCTCAGGCCATAGCTATGGCGCCAAGGCCGGCGTCGAGGTCGACCTCGGCGAAAAGCTGAAGGGTGAAGTCGGCGTCGGCTACGAAAGGGCGGATTTCGAGGACAGCCGGCTCGCCTCGATCGATACGGCCACGCTCGATGCGAGCCTGCTTTGGTCGCCGATCCGCGGCACCGACGTCAATCTCGACCTGCAGACGAGCATCCAGCCCTCGACCACCGCCGGCGAGAGCGGCTACGTCTCGCATGCGCTGACGACGACGGTCACCCACCAGCTGCGCGACAATCTGGTCGGAACCATGATCGGCGGCGTCATATGGCGCGATTATCCTACCGACAGCACCATCAACGACGAGCTCGTCTATACTGCGGCGACCGGCCTGACCTGGAACATCAACCGCTATCTCGATCTCACCAGCACGCTCGGCTACGAGCTGACGACGCGCAAGGACGGCGATGGCTCGCAGCAATGGCGCGCCGGCGTCGGCCTGAAGCTGAAACGCTAAACGCCGCGCCTCCGGTGGGAGGCGCGGCGCTCGATCATCCATAGCTTTGGCAAACCTTAATTCAGGCCGGCAAGCAGTTCCTTGAAGCCGCCTTCGACCGACGGACGGATATCGGCGCGTTCGAGGGCGTAGGCGACGTTGGCCAGGATGAAGCCATCCTTGGCGCCGCAGTCGTAGGTCGTGCCACGGAAGTGGTAGCCGGCGAAATCCTGTTCCTTCAGCAGCTTCAGCATGCCGTCGGTGAGCTGGATTTCGTTGCCGGCGCCGCGCTCCTGGGTTTCGAGGATCCTGAAGATCTCCGGCTGCAGGATGTAGCGGCCGTTGATGAAGAAATTCGAGGGCGCTGTTCCCTTGGCAGGCTTTTCCACCATGCCGGTGATGCGGAAGCCTTCCCCGATCGCTTCGCCCACGCCGACGATGCCGTATTTATGAGCCTGATCGGGGGCACATTCCTCGACGGCGATGATATTGCCGCCGCTCTGGGCGTAGAGGTCGATCATCCCCTTCATGCAGCCCTTGTCGCCCTTCATGATCATATCGGGCAGCAGCAGCGCGAAAGGTTCGTCGCCGACGATCTCGCGGGCGCACCAGACGGCGTGACCGAGGCCGAGCGGCTCCTGCTGACGGGTGAAGCTTACCGTGCCGGCCTTCGGCAGTTGCTCGGCAAGAAGGGTGATTTCCGCCTCCTTGGCACGCTCGCGCAGCGTCTGTTCCAGCTCGAAATGAATGTCGAAATAGTCTTCGATAATGTGCTTGTTGCGTCCGGTGACGAAGACCAGATGCTCGATTCCGGCTTCCAGCGCCTCATCGACGACATATTGAATGATAGGCTTGTCGACAACGGTCAACATTTCCTTCGGAACAGCCTTCGTTGCCGGCAGGAAACGCGTTCCCAACCCTGCCACCGGAAAAACTGCCTTACGAACTTTATTGTGATGCGCCACACAGGCCTCCTGCTTTGACTAAATCGCCTTTTAAATAAAGCCGTTCACGTCTGACTAGTATAGAATTGCTACTGTTTTGCAATGGTGACCGCCGCGGGCCGCCATGGTAAAGAATTTGTTGACTCCGTTCCTGTAGTCTCGGGTCTGGGCGGACATGATGCCCCTGCTGCACCGAAAACTGAAGATGACGGATACGACTGTCGATGATCCAGAATCACAAAAACTCCCTTCGTGGTCTTGCTCTAGCCCTCGTTGTCGCCGCCCAGGTAGGGCTGGCCCCTGACAACGCGAAAGCCGATTCCCGGTTCCAGAAATGGATCGCGGACTTTTACCAAACAGCCGCTGAGAGTGGCATCAGTAAGGCAACCTATCAAAAGGCCTTTTCCGGTGTGAGCGAACCCGACCCGACCGTGCTCGAAAAGGCGGCCTATCAACCGGAATTCACCTCGAAGATCTGGGATTACATTGATTCCCGCGTTAATCCCTACACCGTCAGGATCGGCCGCGAAATGGCCGTCAAGCATGCGCGGACGCTCAATGCGATCGAGCAGCGCTTCGGCGTCGACAAGACGATTCTGCTCGCGATCTGGTCGATGGAATCGAATTATGGCGCGATTCTGGACAAGGACGACCGGCTGCATTATGTGCCGCGCGCACTGGCAACTCTTGCCTATGCCGATCCGAGCCGGGCCAAATTCGCCAAGAAGCAGCTGGTTGCCGCGCTGAAAATCCTGCAGAACGGCGATGTGCCGGCACGTCAGATGACCGGCTCCTGGGCGGGTGCCATGGGCCACACTCAGTTCATCCCGACAAGCTACCTGCTCTACGCTGTCGACGCCGACGGCAACGGTCATCGCGATATCTGGAATTCGGTGCCGGACGCGCTGGCGACCTCAGCCAATCTGCTAATGAAGAACGGCTGGGATACAGGCAAGACCTGGGGCTACGAGGTCGTCGTTCCCGCCGCATCCGCCAAGCAGGCCGGCAGGACCCATACGCTCGCCCAATGGGCGGAGCTCGGCCTGAAACGGCCGAATGGCAAGGCCTTCCGCGACGGCGGTACCAAAGCCGTGCTGAAAATGCCGGCCGGAGCCGGCGGCCCCGGCTTTCTGATGACGGCAAACTTCTTCACCATCAAGAACTACAATGCCTCGGACAGCTATGCGCTTGCCGTCGGCCTGCTGGCCGACCAGATCGCCGGCTATGGCGGCATGCAGCAGCGCTGGCCGCGTCCCGACGGCGCGCTCGACATCACCGAGAAATTCGAGCTGCAGACCCGTCTCAAGACGCTCGGCTATTATAATGGCGAGGTTGACGGCAATTTCGGCTCGGGTTCGAAAGCGGCGATTTCTGCCGTGCAAGAGCGCATCGGCATGCAGCCGGACGGCGAGCCTTCGCTGCCGCTTTTGAACGCACTTCGCCGCTAGGCACGGACACCGGACAATAATCTGATTGGAAGCGGCAGAACCGTGACCTAAATAACATGCGGAGTGGACGCTGGCCTGCCCTGCGTGCAAGATGCCGGCAGATGCGGAACTGCCTATGACGAAAACTGATCGAACCCCAATCAGCTGGCTCGCGCTCGCCTTGGCGACGGCTGCGCTATGCCTCGGCGCGCTTGCGCCCGTGCGTGTCGCCGAAGCCCAGGAGCAGCGTTACCAGCGTCGCTCGATCCTCGATTTCTTCCTGGGCCGGCGCTATCTCGACGACGAGCCGCAGGTGCCTGATGTCGAGCAGCCGAGACGCCAGCAGCGCAAGCGCCTGCCGGCGCAGAAAGCCGTGATCAATACCCGCACCGCATCGCCTGTGCGGCCGCCCGTGCAGGAAGAGCCGGTCGTGCAGAAGCTTGGCGACGCCCGGAAAATCCTGATCGTCGGCGATTTCCTTGCCAGCGGCCTCGGCGACGGGCTTACCGCCGCCTTCGAAACTTCACCGGGCGTCGTCGTCGAAGCCCGCGGCAACATTTCCTCAGGCCTTGTCCGCGACGACTATTACGACTGGCCGGAACAATTGCCGAAAATGATCGACGAGCTGAAGCCTGCAATGGTCGTCGTCATGATCGGCGCCAATGACCGCCAGCAGATGGTGACCGACAGCGCGAAGGAGAAGTTTCGCACCGACGGCTGGTTTGCCGAATATCGCCGCCGTGTCCTTTTTTTCGGCAAGGAAGTCACGAGCCGCAAGATACCGCTGCTCTGGGTCGGTCTTCCCGCCTTCGAATCCGATCAGATGACCGCCGATGCTGTCCAGATGAACCAGCTCTATCGCAACCAGGTCGAGAGTATCGGCGGCGAATTCGTCGATATCTGGGATGGTTTCGTCGACGAAAACGGCACCTTCATCGTCACCGGTTCCGACGTGAACGGGCAGCAGGTGCGCCTGCGCACTTCCGACGGCATCAACCTTACGCAGGCCGGCCGACGCAAGCTTGCCTTCTATGTGGAAAAGCCGGCCCGCCGGATTCTTGGCACCCAGGCAAGCCCTGATCTGGTGCGCCTTGATGAAAGCAATTTGCCGGGTCTCGGCCTTCCCACCAATCCGGTCGAGCACACCGTGCCGATCAGCCTCTCCGATCCCAATCTCGACGGCGGCGCCGAGCTGCTTGGCGCAAGACCGCCACCGGTGACGCTGACGAAATCGCCGCGCGATCTCCTGGTTGAGCAAGGCGAGATGACGCCGGCACCTGTCGGTCGCGTCGACGACTACCACATGCCGGCGGCCAAAACGCCGGCCGAGGTCTCGGTGAAATGAAAAAGGGCTATGCGAGGCGGCTTTTTTAAGCTGCCTGTGGCCAGCTCAGATAATAATAGTTCGAACCGATCAGCCCGAAGAAGGCATTGCTGTTGTTCGTCTGGTCGACATAGCTGCCGTTCTCCTTGACAAAGGCGCCGTCGGAACCGCGCTCCAGATGCGCATCGAGGAAATCGCTCCAGCCGCTGACATTGATCGCCTCGCCGGCCTTGCTTTCCGTATCGGCCTCATCCGGATCGTCGACGTCCCAGGCGGGGATCGACACGCCCTGCGTCGGATCGGAGATGGTGAGCGTGCCTGCTTCGAGCGCAGCCAGCACGTCATGGGCCTTGCCGCTTTCGCCTTCGGCCGTGGCCGCTTCCTGCAACTGCCGCTTCAGAATCGACATGAAGGAGGCGCTGGTCACATCGGCGCTGTCGTCAGTCGTGTCGGTCTCGTCGGGGGTGTCGTCCTTGGACGAAAGCGTGTCGAGCAGCCCCGACAGCGCCTGATTGGAAAGCAGCGACGCGGAGCTCGAATCGAGTCCGTAGCTGCACAGAATGCTTGCCGCCGACGAACTCTGCGTATCCTCTGAGCTTTCATCGGAGCTACGAAGATTCTTCAAGGCATATTGGGTCGAAACCATCCTGGTATTATCGAGTGCAGAAACCAATTGAATAATCCTTGTCTATCATTCGCGACGGCTCCTCCTGAGCCCGCGGCAGGCATAAGCCTCACCCTCCGGCATTGCTTCAAGCTTGCCTCGCACCCCGGCGCGTCAAGCGGTCGCACCGGCAGAAGAGATCCCGCGGACGCGCCGCGCACAATCAAAAACTCCGCCGGAAAGGCGGAGTTCGTATCTTCGTCGGCCGATATGAGGCGCGATCAGTTCGGCAGGACGGTCGAGCCCATCAACGCCTCGTCAATGGCGCGCGCCGCCTGTCGGCCTTCTCGGATCGCCCAGACCACCAGCGACTGGCCGCGGCGCACATCGCCCGCCGTCCAGAGCTTGTCGACCGAGGTCTTGTAGTCGCGGTCGTTGGCGACGACATTGGTCGAGCCGCGCTTGTCGGTGTTGAGCGTCAGCTTGCCTTCGAGTTCCTTCAGCACGCTTGTTGTGAACGGGCCGCGGAAACCGATGGCGATGAAGGCGAGATCGGCGCGAATGACGAATTCCGTGCCGGCGACCGGCCGCCGGCGCTCGTCGACCTCGCAGCACTTGACGCCGGTCAGCACGCCGTCTTCGCCGATGAATTCGAGCGTCGCCACCTGGAACTCGCGGACGGCACCCTCGGCCTGCGAGGAGGACGTGCGCATCTTCGTCGCCCAGAAGGGCCAGACGGCGAGCTTGTCTTCCTTCTCCGGCGGCTGCGGCCGGATGTCGAGCTGGGTGACTTTGACGGCACCCTGGCGGAACGCCGTGCCGACACAGTCCGACGCCGTATCGCCGCCGCCGACAACGACGACATGTTTGGCGCCAGCAAGAATTGGATCCGACGGCCAGCCGACGCTGTCAATGTTCTCGCGCCCGACGCGGCGGTTCTGCTGGACCAGATAGGGCATGGCATCATGCACGCCGGCAAGGTCAATACCCGGAATGCCGGCCTCACGCGGCGTCTCGGAGCCGCCGCAGTAAAGGACGGCGTCATGATCGGCAAGCAGCTGCTCAACCTTGACGTCGACACCGACATTGACGCCGCAATGGAAGGTGACGCCCTCGCCCTTCATCTGCTCGACGCGGCGATCGATGAAGTTCTTCTCCATCTTGAAGTCGGGAATGCCGTAGCGCAGCAAGCCGCCCGGCTTGGTCTCACGTTCATAGACATGCACCTCGTGGCCGGCGCGGCCGAGCTGCTGGGCGGCCGCCATGCCGGCGGGACCCGAACCGATGACGGCGACCTTCTTGCCGGTATGGACGGTGGCCGGCTGCGGCCGGATGAAGCCGAGCTCATAGGCCTTGTCGGCAATCGCCTGCTCGACCGTCTTGATGGCAACCGGCGCATCTTCGAGATTCAAAGTGCAGGCTTCCTCGCAGGGGGCGGGGCAGACGCGGCCGGTGAACTCCGGGAAGTTGTTGGTCGAATGCAGGTTCTGGATCGCCGCTTCCCAGTTGTTGTTATAGACGAGGTCGTTCCAGTCGGGAATCTGGTTGTGCACCGGGCAGCCGGTGGGGCCGTGGCAATAGGGGATGCCACAGTCCATGCAGCGCGCAGCCTGTTTCTGCACTTCCGGATCCGACATCGGGATCGTGAATTCGCGGAAATGGCGGATACGATCCGACGCCGGCTGATACTTGGCCACCTGCCGGTCGATTTCCAGAAACCCTGTTACCTTACCCATCTCTTCGTCCCTTACCCTCATGACCGCCTAATCCGCGGCCAATTGTCTGTCGTCAGTCCCGGTATTCCGGGCGGGTTGCTTCTCTTGACCGTCATGGAACATATCCCCTGGAACTTCCGGGCGATCTCGACGGCTTCTTGCCGCCGGCGTGATCGTCACGGGTCATCGAGACGTTTCCGACATCGGCCATCTGCGTTCACTGGCGGCCGATGTCCCGGCGCAAATCACTCCGCGGCAATGCCCATCCGGCTGCGCTCCATTTCCTCGAGCGCACGGCGGTATTCGACCGGCATGACCTTGCGGAACTTCGGACGGTAGTCGGCCCAGTGATCGAGGATCTGCTTGGCGCGGGTGGAGCCCGTATAGTGCAGATGGTTGGAGATCAGCTGGTAGAGACGCTCCTCGTCATGGCGGGTCATGTCACCCGAGACGTCGACCCGTCCCTTGTGCATGAGATCGCCGCCGTGATGATGCAGCTTCTCCAGCATGTCGTCTTCTTCCGGCACCGGCTCCAGTTCGACCATCGCCATGTTACAGCGGCTGGCAAAATCGCCGGCTTCATCGAGCACATAGGCAACGCCGCCCGACATGCCCGCCGCGAAGTTACGGCCGGTGGCGCCGAGTACGACGACGACACCGCCGGTCATATATTCGCAGCCATGGTCGCCCACGCCCTCGACGATGGCGATCGCACCCGAGTTGCGGACGGCGAAACGTTCGCCCGCCACGCCGCGGAAATAGCACTCGCCCTCGGTCGCTCCGTAAAGCACGGTATTGCCGACGATGATCGAGTCTTCGGCGACGATCTGCGAGTTTTCCGGCGGCCGGATGATGATCTTGCCGCCCGAGAGTCCCTTGCCGACATAGTCGTTGCCGTCGCCGATCAGGTTGAAGGTGACCCCGCGCGCCAGGAAGGCACCGAAGCTCTGGCCTGCCGTGCCGCGAAGCGTCACGTTGATCGTATCTTCCTTCAGCCCGCGATGCCGGTAACGCTTGGCGACCTCGCCGGACAGCATCGCGCCGGCCGAGCGGTCGACGTTCTTGATGTCAACCTCGAAGGCGACGGGCGTCTTGTCCGTCAGCGCCGGCTGCGCCTGCTCGATCAGCACGCGGTCGAGAATGTCATCGATCGGGTGCTGCTGCCGGCTCGTCCAGAAGGTTTCCTCCTTGGCGGCATCGACCTTGTGGAAGATGCGGCTGAAGTCGAGACCCTTGGCCTTCCAATGCGCCAGCATCTCGTCCTTCTCCAGGAGTTCCGAAGCGCCGATGATCTCGTCAAGCCGGGTAAAGCCGAGCGAGGCGAGGATTTCGCGCACTTCGTTGGCAACGAAGAAGAAGTAGTTGATGACGTGCTCCGGCGTGCCCTTGAAGCGCTTGCGCAGCACCGGATCCTGTGTCGCCACACCGACCGGACAGGTGTTCAGATGGCACTTGCGCATCATGATGCAGCCGGCTGCGATCAGCGGCGCGGTGGCGAAGCCGAATTCGTCGGCGCCGAGGAGCGCTCCGATGATAACGTCGCGGCCGGTCTTCAGGCCGCCGTCCACCTGCAGCGCAACGCGCGAACGCAGGCCGTTCAGCACCAGCGTCTGCTGGGTTTCGGCAAGACCGATTTCCCAGGGGCTGCCGGCATGCTTGAGCGAGGTCAGCGGCGACGCACCCGTGCCGCCGTCGAAGCCTGCGACGGTGATATGATCGGCGCGCGCCTTGGCAACGCCCGCGGCAACCGTGCCGACGCCGACTTCGGAGACGAGCTTGACCGAGACGTCGGAGGTCGGGTTGACGTTCTTCAGATCGTAGATCAACTGCGCCAGATCCTCGATCGAGTAGATGTCGTGGTGCGGCGGCGGCGAGATCAGGCCGACACCCGGCGTCGAGTGACGGGTCTTGGCGACTGTCGCATCGACCTTGTGACCGGGCAGCTGGCCGCCTTCGCCGGGCTTGGCGCCCTGCGCCACCTTGATCTGCAGCACATCGGCGTTGACCAGATATTCGGTCGTGACGCCGAAGCGGCCCGAGGCGATCTGCTTGATCGCCGAACGTTCCGGGTTCATCGAACCATCGGAAAGCGGCATATAGCGGTCGGATTCCTCGCCGCCTTCGCCGGTGTTCGACTTGCCGCCGATCCGATTCATGGCGATCGCCAGCGTCGTATGCGCCTCGCGGGAGATCGAGCCGAAGGACATTGCCCCCGTCGAGAACCGCCTGACGATATCGGCGGCCGGCTCGACCTCGTCGATCGATACCGGCTTGCGGCCGAGCGCCTCGGCGCTCTTGATCTTGAAGAGCCCACGGATCGTGTTCATGCGTAGCGCCGAATTGTTCACCATCTCGGCGAATTCGCGGTAACGATCCTCGGCATTGCCGCGCACGGCGTGCTGAAGAGCGGCAACCGCATCCGGCGTCCAGGCATGGCTTTCGCCGCGCATCCGGTAGGCGTATTCGCCACCGATATCGAGCGTCGTCGCAAGCAGCGGATCCTTGCCGAAGGCGGCGTTGTGGCGGGCGACGGTCTCTTCGGCGATTGCTTCGAGGCCGATACCTTCGATCATCGTCGCGGTTCCGAAGAAATACTTGTCGACCAGTTCCGACGACAGGCCGATCGCATCGAAGATCTGCGCGCCGCAATAGGACTGATAGGTCGAAATGCCCATCTTCGACATGACCTTGAGAATGCCTTTGCCGACCGCCTTTATGTAACGGTAGACGACTTCCGAGGCGTCCACTTCCTTCGGGAACTCGCCCTTGGCATGCATGTCGAGCAGCGTGTCGAAGGCGAGATAGGGGTTGATCGCCTCGGCGCCGTAGCCGGCGAGCAGGCAGAAATGATGCACTTCGCGCGGCTCACCGGTCTCGACGACGAGGCCGACCGAGGTGCGAAGCCCCTTGCGGATCAGATGATGATGGACGGCGGCCGTAGCCAGCAGCGCCGGAATGGCGATGCGGTCGGGTCCGATCTGCCGGTCGGAGAGCACGATGATGTTGTAGCCGCCCTTGACGGCTGCCTCGGCGCGCTCGCAGAGTCGGTCGAGCATTTCGGGCATGCCGGCAGCGCCACGCTCGATATCATAGGTGAAATCGAGCGTCTTGGTGTCGAACCGGTCTTCCGTATGGCCGATCGAGCGGATCTTTTCGAGATCGCCATTGGTCAGGATCGGCTGACGCACTTCGAGGCGCTTGGCATTCGCCATGCCCTCATGGTCGAGAATGTTCGGACGCGGGCCGATGAACGAGACGAGGCTCATGACGAGCTCTTCGCGGATCGGATCGATCGGCGGGTTCGTCACCTGCGCGAAGTTCTGCTTGAAATAGGTGTAGAGCAGCTTCGGCTTTTCCGACATCGCCGAGATCGGCGTATCGGTGCCCATCGAACCGATCGCTTCCTGACCGGTCGTCGCCATCGGCGACATCAGGATCTTGGTGTCCTCGGTCGTGTAGCCAAAGGCCTGCTGGCGATCGAGCAACGATACGTCGCGGCGCAGCGCCCGCGGCTCCACCGGCTTCAGCTCTTCGAGGATGAGCTGGGTGCGGTCGAGCCAGCTGCGATAGGGATGCGCCGTCGCAAGCTGCGACTTCACCTCGTCATCGGAGATGATACGGCCTTCCTCCATGTCGATCAGCAGCATCTTGCCTGGCTGCAGGCGCCACTTCTGGATGATCTTTTCTTCAGGAACCGGCAGCACGCCGGCCTCAGACGCCATGATGACGCGATCGTCGTCGGTGACGAGGTAGCGCGCCGGCCTGAGGCCGTTGCGGTCGAGCGTCGCGCCGATCTGCCTGCCGTCGGTGAAGGCAACGGCAGCCGGCCCGTCCCACGGCTCCATCAGCGCCGCATGATATTCGTAGAAGGCCTTGCGTTCGGCCGCCATCGACTGGTTGCCGGCCCAGGCCTCCGGGATCAGCATCATCACGGCATGCGCCAGCGAGTAGCCGCCGCGCACCAGGAATTCCAGCGCATTGTCGAAACAGGCCGTGTCCGACTGCCCCTCGTAGGAAATCGGCCAGAGCTTGGAGATGTCCTCGCCGAAAAGCGGCGAAGAGACCGAGGCCTGTCGCGCCGCCATCCAGTTGACGTTGCCGCGCAGCGTGTTGATCTCGCCGTTATGGGCGACCATCCGATAGGGGTGCGCGAGCTTCCATGAGGGGAAGGTGTTGGTCGAAAAGCGCTGGTGCACGAGGGCGACCGCGCTTTCGAACCGCGGGTCCGATAGGTCCTTATAATAGGCGCCGACCTGATAGGCCAGGAACATGCCCTTGTAGACCACCGTCGTCGACGACAGCGACACCGGATAGAAATTGCTCTCCTCGCCTTCGAACTCGTCATAGATGCGGTTGGAAATCACCTTGCGCAGGGTGAACAGCCTGCGCTCGAACTCATCATTGTTTTCGGCATCCTCGCCGGCGCCGATGAAGACCTGCACGTGATGCGGCTCGGTCGCGGCAATATCAGGCGCCTTGGAGAGCGAGGAATTATCGACCGGCACGTCGCGAAAGCCGATCAGGACCTGGCCTTCCTCTTCAATGACGTCCTTGATTACCTTCTTGAAGTGCTCGATCTGCTTTTCATCGCGCGGCATGAAGATATGGCCGACGCCATATTCGCCGGCGGGCGGCAGGGTGATCCCCTGCCCGGCCATCTCCTCACGGAAGAAGCGGTCGGGGATCTGCACCAGGATACCGGCGCCGTCACCCATCAGCGGATCGGCGCCGACGGCGCCGCGATGCGTCAGGTTCTCAAGAATGAACAAGCCGTCCTTGACGATCTGGTGCGACTTCTCGCCCTTCATATGCGCGACAAAGCCGACGCCGCAGGCATCATGCTCGTTGCGGGGATCGTAGAGGCCCTGTTTCTTCGGCAGGCCGGAGGCGGATTTGGACATATTGGCCGTCGCGCGCGTGTCAGCAGCGGCAAACCGGTCAAATTCCATGGATGGCGTCTTCGTCATCGTCTTTCCTCCTGTCGAAACCCGCGGGCCGCGGGCGGCTTTTCGTCATGCGCCGCAACCCGAAGATAGGGTCGGCGCATGACAGCGCTGTTGCATTGTGAAGATCGCCGCAGACATCTGCTTCTAGGGAAAGCAAACCGTCGCGTTCCGCGCCTGCCATTCGCCTCCGCGCGCCGCCCGTTCTGGGCTTGGCGCTCGGAAGAACTATAGCGTGAAAGCCCGTCTGTTCCAGGGCTTTCGGCGCTTCTTCGGCCGCAATGGCCAAAATAGGACAGCAACACTGTCCTAATTCATCTGTTCTATGCCAGAAAGCCTTTCGCTTCGCAAGTGCGCCACGGCAAAAATCGTCATTTTGCGAAGGAAGATTACCAAATCGATCGCAACCACGAAATAAAATTACGCCAAGGATGGACATTTTATTAATTGATTGCGCAGTTCAATTTTTGTGATGGATTATTGGCAATAGCCTTGATCCCGTAAAGGATTGACGTAATGTCCGCAGCGAACCTTCCAACCTGTTTCGCTCCCCACGGTCCGCGCTATGTTCTTTGCATCCGACAATTGGGCCGGCGCCCACAGATTCATTGCTGAACGCCTGCTGGCGGAATCGGCTGGTTTTGCCCCGGCCTATGGAGCCGGCGATCTCGATAAAAAGGTCGAGGCCCGCTTCTGCGAGATCTTCGAACGGGAGGTTTCCGTTTTCTTCGTCGCCACCGGCACGGCCGCCAACTCCCTGGCGCTGGCGAGCGTCCAGCGCCCCGGCGGGATCACCTTCTGCCATTCGGAAGCCCATGTGATCGAAGATGAATGCGGCGCGCCGGAATTCTTCTCCGGCGCCGCCCGCCTCATGGCCATCGACGGCGAAGCCGGCAAGATCGATCCGGCCAGGCTTTCGGCAAAGATCGCCCACTTCCCCGAGGACGCCCTCCGTCATGGCCGCGCCAGCGCTGTGACCATCACCCAGCCGACCGAGATCGGCACCGTCTATTCACTGCCGGAGATCGGCGAGATCGCCGCCATCTCGAGAAAGCGCAATCTGCCGCTCCACATGGATGGCGCCCGCTTCGCCAATGCGCTGATCGCACTCGATGCCACCCCGGCGGAGATGACCTGGAAGCGCGGCGTCGACATGCTGTCCTTCGGCGGCACCAAGAACGGCTGCTGGTGCGCCGAGGCGATCATCTTTTTTGATCCGGAGCGGGCACGCGAAATGCCCTTCATTCGCAAGCGCGCCGCCCAGCTCTTCTCCAAGTCGCGTTTCATCGCCGCCCAGTTCGATGCCTATTTCGAAAACGGCCTCTGGCTCGATCTCGCCCGCCATTCGAACGCCATGGCTGACCGGCTGCGCGCCGGTATTGCGGCCAGCAGTGCCGGACGCCTCGCCTGGCCGACCGCTTCCAATGAGGTCTTTGCCGTCATCAGCAGGAGTGCTGCAAGAACCGCAGAGGAAAAGGGCGCGAAATTCTACGAATGGCCGGTGCCCGCGGCAGCGTCGGAACTCGTTTCCGAAAGCGAAACCCTGATCCGCCTCGTTACCAGCTTCGCGACGACAGTGGCCGACGTGGATGGTTTCCTGAGGTGCCTGACCGCCTGATCGCCGACCAGAAGGATTTCCAGCCGGCTCCTCCGTGACGGCGATGGTCATGCCGACCTCAGCCCCCTCACCTTTTGCAGAATATCGTCGGAGAGTGCCGAGACCAGCGCCTGATCCGCACCCTTTCGCGGCACCAATACGAATTCCACATCCTCGAGAACCGGCAATTTTCCCGCAGCAATTTCTTTCAGTCCGGAGGGAGCCATACTGCGCGGCTGCACCAGCACGCCCATTCCGGCCCGCGCCGCTGCCGTCAGTCCGCTGAGGCTGCCGCAGGTGCAGACGATCCGCCACGGCACCCCATTGCGCCCAAGTGTTTCCAGGGCGATCGCCCGCGTCACGCTCGGCGGTGGAAAAGCGATCAGTGGCAATGGGCCGGAGGCGAGCACTCGCTCAGGATCGCGCGCCAGCCAGACGAGCGGCTCGCGGTAGACCAGTTTCCCCCGCGCATCGCCGAGCCGGCGCTTGGCGAGCACTAGGTCGATCTCGTCATTGTCCTGCATCTCGTAAAGCACGCCTGAAAGCGCCACCGTCAGTTCCAGATCGACGGACGGATGCGAGCGAACGAAATCCTCAAGCACCGCCGGCAATTGGCTGGTGACGAAATCCTCCGACACGCCGAGCCGCAGGCTGCCGCGCAGGCTGTTGCTCTTGAACAGCGCGTGCACCTGCCCCGCGATCGAAAGCATGGCGCGCGCATGCGAAAGCAACGCCTCGCCGTCGCCGGTGAGCAGCACCTTATGCGTGTCGCGCGCCAGCAGCTTGCGCCCGAGCGCTGCCTCCAGCCGCTGAATATGCTGGCTGACCGTCGACTGGCTGAGGCCGAGTCGTTCCGCGGCAAGCGTGAAGCTGCCCGTTTGTTCGATGGCGACGAAACTGCGCAATTGCGAGAGGTCGAGCAAATCGAGATCCTCGATAACTGTTATTCCTTGCATCCTGAATCATAATGGAAGACAAAACAATGACTCCCTTATTGCTGCGAGACCCCCATGCGCCGCTTTCTGCCCGATACCTTCACGATCCTGCTCGCGTGCACCGTCATCCTCGCCTCCTTGTTTCCGGCGAGCGGCAGCTTCGCGGACTATTTCGGCATCGCCACCGATATTGCCATTGCGGCGCTGTTTTTCCTGCACGGCGCGCGCCTTTCCCGTGACGTCGTCATTGCTGGTCTGCTGCACTGGCGGCTGCATCTGATCATCCTGCTGACGACGTTCGGCGTCTTCCCGCTGCTCGGACTCGGGCTCGGCTTCATCCCCGATACGATCCTGCCACGGCCGCTTTATCTCGGCATTCTCTTCCTCTGCGTGCTACCGTCGACGGTGCAGTCGTCGATCGCCTTCACCTCAATGGCGGGCGGCAACGTGCCAGCCGCGATCTGCTCGGCCTCGGCCTCCAACATTTTCGGCATGTTCCTGACGCCGCTGCTGGTCGGCCTGCTCTTTTCCGTCGGCGGCCATGGCGGCTACTCCTTCGATGCGCTTCAGCAGATCCTGCTGCAACTGCTTGCCCCCTTCGTCGTTGGCCAGATCCTGCAGCCCTGGATCGGCGATTGGATTCGCGCCAAGAAGAAGATCCTGATGCCGGTCGACCGCGGCTCGATCCTGATGGTGGTCTATCTCGCCTTCTCGACGGCGATCGTCGAAGGACTGTGGCACACCTTCTCGATTGCCGACATCGCCGTTGTCGTCGTCGCCGACGTCGTGCTTCTGGCGTTTGTCCTTGTTTTGACGATGTTCGGCAGCCGCTGGCTGGGCTTTGACAAGGCTGACGAGATCACCATCACCTTCTGCGGCTCGAAGAAGAGCCTGGCAAGCGGCGTGCCGATGGCAAACGTCATCTTCGCCGGCCAGTCGATTGGTGCGATCGTGCTTCCCCTGATGCTCTTCCACCAGATCCAGCTGATGGTCTGCGCCGTCATCGCCCAGAAATATGCCGCAGCAGCAGCCCGGCGCGTAACGGAACAGCAGATGAAGGACGCCGCCAGCCCGGCCTGAACGACAATAAGATGAACGGCAATAAAAACACGGCGCCCCGATCGGAGCGCCGTCCATTGTCCCTGAGTGACGGCTGTTAACCGTTGATGACCTGCGCCTCGATCGCCTTCGGAGCCTCGACCGGCTCAGCGGCAATCGTGATCTTGCGGGGCTTCATGGCCTCGGGAATGTTGCGCAGAAGATCGATGTGAAGCAGGCCGTTCTTCAGCGAAGCGGCGGTTACCTCGACGTGATCGGCGAGCTGGAAGCGGCGCTCGAAGGCGCGCTTGGCAATGCCGCGGTAGAGGAATTCGCCGCCTTCGGCGGTTTCCTCGTTCTTTTCACCCTTCACGGACAGCACATGGGCATGAGCTTCGATCGAAAGCTCGGTCTCGTCGAAACCGGCGACCGCCATGGTGATGCGATAGGTATTTTCGCCGGTGCGCTCGATGTTATAGGGCGGATAGGTCTGCGCCTGCTCCGGCTGAGCAAGGCTGTCGAGCATGGTGAAGAGGCGGTCGAAACCGACCGTCGAACGATAAAGGGGAGAGAAGTCCACGTGACGCATGATGTCCTCCTAGGGAAGCGACGTGTTGCGGTAAAGTGCCCCTGAAACCCCATCTTGGCAGTCTCGGCACGGTTGCGCGGGCCCTTTTGGCACCCGCAGGATGGAGATGGTGATGCGATTCGAGGAGTTCAAGACCTTTTCGAAATCACCTCGACGGGCCGTGAACCGCGCGTGAACGGCCGGTTCCGAAGGCGTTCAGACATGTCTGCCTAGAAATGATGATGTCGGGTGACACTGGCCCCGATGGCTGAAGTGCATCGTCCCTTCTTCTTCAGTCTAAACTTGGGCCGGCCGCGAGCGCCCTCACGCTCCCGCCGGCCCTTTTTCCGTCGCTTTCCAAGCCGGGCGCCATGCGGTATCCCTGATAGAGAAGCATTCAGCAGCGGCGCATTGGCAAGTCATGGATCAGGTTCTCTATTCGACGCCCGATAATCCCGTCCCGGAAAACCGCACCGAAGGGTTCTTCGAAACCTATGACGGCCACCGGCTGCGTTACGCCGTTTTCCGCTCCGGTGGCCAGGTCGCCAAGGGCACGGTCGTCATTATCCATGGCCGCAACGAATATATCGAAAAATATTTCGAGACGATCCGCGACCTGACAGGCCAGGGCCTCTGGGTCGCGACGTTCGACCTGCGTGGCCAAGGCGGTTCGTCGCGGCTCCTGAAGCGCCGCAATCACGGCCATATCCGCCGCTTTGCCGATTACGAGCGCGACCTCGACACCTTCCTCGAAAAGATAGTACTGCCGGATACCCGCCTGCCCTTCTACCTGCTCGGCCATTCCACCGGCGGACTGATCGCGCTGTCGGCCGCCCCCTATCTCACCACCCGCATCGACCGTATGGTGCTATCGGCTCCCTTCATCGGCCTGACCGGCCAGTCGGCCTCGCCCCGCGTCATCCGCACCCTCGCCGGCGCGCTGACGGCCGCCGGCCTCGGCTTCATGCCGCTGACCTCGAAGCTGAAGGAGCCGGATTTCCGCGACAATCCGTTGACCTCTGACGAAACCCGCTTCGAGCGCAATGTTGCGATGATGAAGGCCCATCCGGAACTAACGCTCGGGCCTCCGACGGCCCGCTGGCTGACCGAAGCCTTCCGGACCATGGACCGGGTCACCTCGCCCAACCATCTCTTCTCAATCACCATCCCGACCATCGTCATCGCCCCGACACGTGATGGCGTCGTGCCCTACACGGCACAAGAGCGGCTCTCGCGCTATTTCCGCGCCGGCCAGCTGGTGCCGATCAACGGCGCCCGCCATGAGATCTTCCAGGAACGGGATATCTATCGCGCCGCGGCGCTGGCGGCCTTCCACGCCTTCATCCCCGGCAGCGATGCCGAGGAAAACCATGATGTCGCCGCCCTCGGCACCTGAGCCGGATCAACCGAGCCGCCAGCGGAATCGGCCTTTCCGACCTGGGGCATCGGCTTTGCCAAGCCCGGGTTCAACGCTGCAGGATGGCGATTGCCTGCTCGTAGACCGCGCGGCTTCCGGCGGCGATGATCGAGCCGCCGTTTTCCGGCCGCCCGCCGTCCCAGGTGGTGATGATGCCGCCTGCCGCTTCGATAACCGGAATGATGCCGCCGACGTCATAGGGCTTCAAGCCGTTTTCGATGACGAGATCGATATGGCCGGCAGCAAGCAGCGCATAGGCATAGCAGTCGCAGCCGTAGCGAAAGAGCCGTACCTGGCTTTCGATCTGCCGGTATTTCTCCATCTCCTCGCCAGCGAAAAGATGCGGCGAGGTCGTGAACAGGATGGCGTTCGATAGCGCCTCGCACTGGCGCGTTACCAGCCGCCGCTCGCCTTCCGGCCCGCTGTAGATCGAACCGTTTTCGTCGGCGAAATAGCGTTCTCCGGTAAACGGTTGTTCGATCATGCCCATGATCGCCCGGCCCTTCTTCTGCAGGCCGATCAGCGTTCCCCAGACCGGCACGCCCGCTATGAAGGCGCGGGTTCCGTCGATCGGATCGATCACCCAAACATGCTCCCGGTCAAGCCCGACATTGCCGTGCTCCTCGCCGAGAATGCCGTGATCGGGGAAGTTTTCCTCGATCAGCGCCCGGATGGCGAGTTCGGCCGCCCGGTCGCCTTCCGTTACCGGATCGAATCCCGAGGAAAGCTTGTTGGTGACATCAAGGCCGGAGCGGAAGCGCGGCAGCGTCTCGGCGCGGGCGACCTCCGCCAGACGATTGAAGAACGAACGGTCAGGAAGCATGGGGGCACCATTTAGCTGGCGGGAACGGGTTTTCATAGCGAAACTTCACGGGAATGCAAACGCAGCGAGCAATTTCGGACCAACTGCCCAAAGATATCGCAGCGCAATATATTGCTTGACATTTGTGCAACGCAATAGTAGCGTCGTCATTACAGTCTTCTGACTGTAAATACCCTCCTTGGGTGTTTCCTCCCTAGACTTAGCCGCGCTGACAAGCGCGGTTCTTTTTTGGCCCTTGCGAAAGACGACGGCCATATAAAATCGCCAACTGATAGAGAACTTATTCGGCGGCTAGCGCCCGGTCGCCGGCGAACTTCTCGATGTAATCCGCCATCTGTTGCATGAAGGCCGTCACGGCGTCGGCCACCGCGGCAAAATCCTCGCGCTTCTCCAGCGTCACCTCGTCGACATAGATCGCCCGGTTCACCTCGATCTGCAATGCATGCAGGCCGCGGGAGGGGCGGCCGTAATGTTCGGTGATGAACCCGCCGGCATAGGGCTTGTTGCGGATCGCCGCAAAACCCATTTCCTCAAGGATAGCGATGGCGGCGCGCGAAAGTTCGGCCGAAGCGCTGGTGCCGTAGCGATCGCCGATAATGAAATCGGGCCGTCCGGTGCAGCCGGCGACGCGCACATTGCCGGGCATCGAATGGCAATCGATCAGCACGCCGAAGCCGAACTGCACATGGGTGCGGGCAATCAGTCGGCGCAGCGCCGCATGGTAAGGCTTGTAGACCGCTTCGACCCGATCGAGCCCCTCCTGCACTGGCAGGCGCCGCGCATAGATCTCCATATTCTCGGCGACGATGCGCGGAATGGTGCCGAGCCCGCCGGCGACCCTCAGCGAATTGACATTGGCATAGGGCGGCAGCAGCCCGTCGAACATCCTGGGATCGAGCTCGTAGGGCTCGCGGTTGACGTCGAGATAGGCGCGCGGAAAGTTGGCGGCGAGAAGCGGTGCGCCGAGAGTGACGGCAGAGCCGAAGAGCTCATCGACGTAATGGTCCTCGGAACGGCGGATCGCGATGCCTTCGAGCCTCGATTGCGCGATGAATTCCGGTGGATAAATGCGGCCGCTATGGGGGGAGTTGTAGACGAAAGGAATGGTCTGCGACACGGGCTCATGGACCTCAAAAAGCTCGTATTCGCGGATTTCCGGCACTTTCGCCCCTCTTTACCATGTCATGAACTGATTGCTTCGTCCATGTTGCCAGTTGCCCGCCCTCAAGTCCATACTATGTAGAAGGGATGACCATCACGCACAGGCAATTCACCGGTTGTTTACCGGGCAAAGACTAGTGTAGACGGCTGGCAGCCCACCCAAAACCTATTGATTAGCGGTCTGGATTGATGACTCAGAAGATACTTCTCGCCGAAGACGACAACGATATGCGCCGTTTCCTGGTGAAAGCGCTCGAAAAGGCCGGCTACAAGGTCCTTTCTTACGATAATGGCGCCAGCGCCTACGACCGGTTGCGCGAGGAGCCGTTTTCCCTGCTGCTGACTGATATCGTCATGCCCGAGATGGACGGCATCGAGCTGGCGCGCCGCGCCACCGAACTCGATCCCGACCTGAAAGTCATGTTCATCACCGGTTTTGCCGCCGTGGCTTTGAACCCCGATTCGAAGGCGCCTAAGGATGCCAAGGTCCTTTCCAAGCCTTTTCACCTGCGCGACCTCGTTGACGAGGTCAACAAAATGCTTGCCGCGTAAGGCTTGCCGGCCGGCGGGTCACAAAACTGAAAAAAGCCTATTGACGGCTCCAAAGGTTTTGTGATCTATGCGCCGCCATCGGATGGGCGTGTAGCTCAGCGGGAGAGCACTACGTTGACATCGTAGGGGTCACAGGTTCAATCCCTGTCACGCCCACCATCCTAATTCGCTGAAAAGCAAAGGCCTTTCGAGAAATCGAGAGGCCTTTTTACATGGTGGCCCGCAGGTTCGATAAACCTGCCAATAGGAGTTCTCAGCGTGGCGCAGGTCATTAAACGACGCAAAACTCTCGTTGTGTCCAACGACAAGATTTCGTTGGCAAAAGGTGTCAGCCTTCCTGAGGGACGCTACCCCGTCACTGCCGAATATGTCGTATCTCACCTGCGAGGCAGGCCGGTCGAGCAGGCTGGCCGGGTGATGCTCCATCTGACGCGGCAGAACCTCCTGGACTACGGCGTTGATCTGACCGGCAGCGCGATGCTGGGCAGCGACATCGATGTGAGCGGCAATGTGGCGCGCAAGGAAGCTATTCTGGAGTGAGTTGCAGGGCATGGACGGTTGACCACCGTCTTTGCCTCACAGGAATGCACTTCCTGAGAGTGGCCAAGCAAAATTCGGTCACAACACCATCTGAATTATTGCCGATCCGGCGTACGGGGCATTCGCCTCTCGCAAACGGGTTGGATCAAGGGCAGGAATCAAATCTCGACCGGCAGCGCCGCAGTTTTTCTGCCCCTCGCCTCGCCGGCTTCCACGGCACCTGCGACCACGAAGCGCTGGACGAACGAACTTGCAAGCCGTCACCCCACCGTGGCCTGACTTCCATCTTCACCGGCAGCGACCGGTGAAACAGGCAAGCAACATGTCCTGATGATTCACAGTGGCTGTCCGGTTTTACCCGAGTCATGCAGATGGCGGCCGCGGCGCACCCGCATATAAGGATATGCTCACGCCAGCATCAATTGCATGCCCTCACCGGCGGCTCAGCCCCTCGTTGCCGAACCGGCTGGAACCTCATTTTTGTGACGAACAGATGACGAGTTTGTGACAAAATGCGTGCTATTTCAGCAACATAGCAGCACCGGCCTGCTGTCATGATCGATATCGTTATTGCGGCGCAACATCCCCCATGTAACCACCGCGGCGAGGCAGGCACCTGGTCAAAAGATGCCGCTTCGCTCACACGGGTTGAAGACACGTAGGGACTGCCGATGGCAACGGTCTTCAGCCTCTCGCATCTGAACTGGAGGTTATTCCATGAACATCAAGAGCCTTCTTCTCGGCTCCGCTGCTGCTCTCGCAGCAGTATCCGGCGCTCGGGCGGCTGACGCAATCGTTGCTGCCGAGCCGGAACCGGTTGAATACGTCCGCGTCTGCGACGCTTACGGCACCGGCTACTTCTATATCCCGGGCACGGAAACCTGCCTCAAGATCAACGGCTACATCCGTTTCCAGGTTGACGTTGCCCCGAACGCCAGCTCGATTGGCGCCGGCGGCGGCGGTTCTGTTGCCAACGACTCCGACTGGGACGCCCGCACGCGCGGCCAGGTTCAGTTCACCGCCAAGAGCGACACCGAATATGGTCCGCTGACCGGCGTTATCGTCATGCAGTTCAATGCTGACAACGCTTCGGCCCAGAAGGCCCAGCTCGACTCCGCGTACCTCGACATCGCCGGCTTCCGCGCTGGTCTGTTCTACAGCTGGTGGGACGACGGCCTCTCTGGCGAAACCGACGATATCGGTTCTCCGGTCACGCTGCATAACTCCATCCGTTATCAGTACGAAATCGACGCCTTCTACGCTGGTATCAGCGTCGACGAACTGGAAGACAGCCCGTTCTACAACGGCGAAACCGCCAACAACGTCGGCGTTGCTGTTGGTCTCGGCGGCAAGGCCGGTGCCTTCAGCTACCAGATCACGGCTGGTTACGACACCGACAACGAAGAAGGCGCCGTCCGCGCCATGGGTACGGTTGCCGTCGGCCCGGGCACGCTCGGCCTCGCAGTCGTCTATGCATCCAACCCGAACGCCTACTACAACAAGGCTGAATGGGCGATCGCTGCTGAATACGCCATCAAGGCGACTGACAAGCTGAAGATCACCCCGGCTGTTCAGTACTACAACAACTACGGCGTCACTGCTGGCGAGTTCAACGACGACGTTGACGCCTGGAAGGCTGGCGTGACGATCGACTACCAGATCGTCGACAACCTTTCGGCAAAGGTTTCGGTTCAGTACCTCGATCCGGACAATGCTGACGACGTAACCTCGGGCTACTTCCGCCTGCAGCGCGCGTTCTAATCAAGGCTGCTGGCCAGACCGGCAGCTATAAATTCCTGATCTGACTGACCTCCGATCGGGAAAGAATGGGCCTGGACTTCCCTGCCTGGGCCCATTCCCTTTGGCCAGACATGCGTCCAAGACGGCAGGCGCTCGACCAGCGCCGCCATTAGAGCGCCGTGCGTCCTCTCGCACGTCACATCACTACCTTGCCGATGTCCGGCGGCTTTTTGCCGGCAAGCCCAACCGATGTTCGCCTTACCCTTCGGCGGCCCGGCGCGGCGGCCGGCGGAATCTTTATGCTGCTCGGAACCAAATTTCGGACACAGAGCCATGCCATGGCGAATCGAAGGTGAAGCGGTGATTCGCCTCGCCAGGACATGGGATTTGAGATCGAAATGAAGTTATCCGCGCTTGTCGCCGCCGGCTTTGTTGCCGCCGTCCTCGCCTTGCCAGCCTCTGCCGCGCCGGCCTCCCCGCCGGAGACATTTCCCGGCGCTCCTGGCGTCATTACGCTTTCCGGCAAATGCGCCAGACTGGTCGTCGCCAAGTTCGACGCCACCAAGGGCTGCAAAAACGAGCTTGCCAGCGTCACGCTGGCCAACGGTTCGGTGACCTTCATCTTCACTTCGGATGGGAAGGCGCTCGGCTTCCAGGGCGATGGCAGCGGCATCAAGCCAGCCTCCAACGGCAATGCTCGCCTGCCGTTGAGCCTCGTCACGACCGGCGTTGGCAACAAGATGACCGGCCAGGTCAAGGTCGCCGGCTTCTGCACCTTCGGCAATCCCTATGCCGGCAAGCCGATCGCGATCGAATGCACCGCCGAAAGCAAGGACTCCTCCTTCACCGGCAGCTTCCGCACCGGCGGCAAACTGGTGAAAAAGGAAAAATAGCTCCCGTCAGGCGGCGCACCACGCGCCGCCGGCTGCCCCCGGTTTGCGCGCCAACCCTTCCTTGATCAGCTGCGCGCCAAAAGAGCGCCCGTCGCGCGAGACGATCCGCGGCGCGCCTGAGGGCTCGGCCTTTCCGGCCGCATCAATAACGAAGGGGCCGGCGTTCAGAAGCGCCAGCAAGCGCAGCTTCGCGGCAAAGGCCACCCGGCGTTCGTCATCGCAGCGCGCCTGGTCGGCCACCGGGCTTGCCATATCGGCAATGACGATCTTTTCGCCCTTGTACCAGAAAATGCCGCCGTCGCCGACGCAATTGATGTGCGCGCCCTGCCCGCAATAGCCGAAGGCGCCCGTCGCCGTCTGCTGAGCCCCGGGAGAGGCCGGGGCCGGCACCGCCTTGACCGGCTGGATGACCGGCGTCGGGATTGCCGCCGGCGGCAGCGGCTGCGCGGCTCTCGGCGTCGGTGCGGCGACCGCCACCTGCTTCGGCGGCACATCCTTTCTGGGGACAGGTCTCGGCTCCGCCGTTTCACGTACGATCGGCGTCGACTCCCGTTCAAGCATAGGCTGAAGGCTCTTCCAATTGTCGTGAGCGACGATCCCGCCGATCGCGGCAATGCCGATCACCGCCCAGGGCAGCAACCCGCCGCCGCTGCGCGCTCTGCTCTTTCCTCTCGCCGGCGCCTTCCGGCGGCCGCGTGTCGCTGTCTTGGCCATCTGTTCGAATCCCGTGAGGCCAGGATTATCGCTGCCCAATCCTTTCCGAAAGGTTGGCGTGAGCCGTTATCTTTGATGGCGTGTCGATGCGCTAGACAGCGAAACGCCCGGCATCGCCGGGCGCCTATCCCACAGGAGTGCCTTCCGCTTATTCCGGACGTGAGGCCGAAGGCTCGTTTTTCCCGGCCGATGCCGCGCCGCTGATGGGCGAACCGATCGGCTGTTTGCGTTTGCCGATCTCGATGCGCTTGTCGGCCCCCTCGCGGATGGCCTGCCATTCATTTTCGTGCCGAATAACAATATCTCGGGGCACAAAGTTCATTGTCATATGTTTCTCACCCTGTTTCGAATCGACCATCAGCACGCCGAAGCGGGCTCCGGAATAGCCGTTATCTCTTGGTTTTCGCATGGCCTTTGATGTCGGGGCCACCCTTGGAGAGGTCCGCACCGCTCACATGTGCCGGCACGTGAATGTCGTGGTAGACGCCAGGGGTCAACGTCAGGTCGACGTGATGCGGCGGCAGCACCTGTGCCTTCTGCATGCGGTTTGGCTTTGCCCGCTTCATGCGGTCGGATGCCTCTGTACGTTTGTCGGGAATATGGGTCGAAGTGCGCATCATCGGCATCCTTTTCAGCTCAACCAGGGTTCAACGAGCGGGGGGGCGGATGGTTCCCGAAATTATGCGGTTTTCCGTAGGGCGTTTGGCCTTGACTGGTTTTGGAAGTAGATTACCTAAGGCCTATCCCGCAGCCTTCCAGACATCGGCTACGGGGAACATTGGTGCCGGGCCCCTCTGGCGAGAGTTTTTACGGCGCTCTCGTGATGTCGGTACCGCCTGCAACTCAGCCGGCGGATTTTTCATCGATGCAAAAGCTCACCATGCCTCGTCAGCATGCCCGTTGTGGCATGCCGCGTTTTTCCACTATTTCTACCCTCTCCAGCAAGCTTTGCTGCGAGGTGCGGCCATGAACCAGTCCCAGACCGATAAATCCTCGCTCGGCTATTTCCGCTGGGCGTTCATCGTCACGGCTCTCGGCCTGGTTCTCGGCGCCGTGCTTGGTTGGCAGACGACCGGCACGATCGGCGGCATGGCGACCGTCTTCTTCATCTGTGCCGTGCTTGCGGTGCTGGAGATCTCGCTCTCCTTCGACAATGCCATCGTCAATGCCAACAAGCTGAAGGAGATGACGCCGGTCTGGCAGAAACGATTCCTCACCTGGGGCATCATCATTGCCGTCTTTGGCATGCGCATCGTCTTCCCGCTGGCGATCGTCGCGATCGCGGCACGGATCGGCCCCTGGGATGCGCTGGTGCTGGCCGCCCGCGAACCCGAGGAATATGCCCGCATCATGAACGATGCGCATCTGCCGATCGCAGCCTTCGGCGGCACGTTCCTGATGATGGTCGGCCTCAGCTATTTCTTCGACAGTGAGAAGAAGATCCATTGGCTTCGGGGCCTGGAAAAGGTGATGGCGCGCTCGGCCACCATCAGGGGCATCGAGATCGCCTTCGTGCTGGCGCTGATGCTTGTCTTCTCCTGGCTGATCGGCGGCGAGGAAGCCAGCGTCTTCGTCCATTGCGCCATCTACGGCCTGCTCACCTTCCTCGCGGTCGAGGTCGTCGGCGAGTTGCTCGATGCGTCGCAGCAGACGATGAGCGCTGCCGCCAAGGGCGGCCTCGGCGCCTTCATCTATCTGGAGGTGCTGGATGCCAGTTTCTCCTTCGACGGCGTCATCGGCGCCTTCGCCTTGACGCAGAATCTCTTCGTCATTGCGATCGGCCTGGGCATCGGCGCCATGTACGTGCGCTCGATGACCATCATGCTGGTGGAGAAGGGAACGCTTGCCGAATACCGCTATCTCGAACATGGCGCCTTCTACGCCATCCTGATCCTCGCGGTGATCATGTATGCGCAAACCTTGATGCACATTCCCGAAGTGATCACCGGCCTCGGCGGCGCGGCTCTGATCGGCCTGTCGCTCTGGTCGTCGATTCGCCACAACAAGCGCGAGCGGGCGGAAGATCACGCCGACCGGCGGGAAAAACTGCACGCTTGACGCGGCAGACAATTGAAGGTCGCAACGCGCCTCAGCGTTGCGGCTACTGCTCAGACAAAAAAAGCCCGCGACCATCCGGTTGCGGGCTGTTTCATTCGTGCATATCTGGAAGGACTTAGCGGATGACCTGACCGAAGGAGGCCGGGTCGATGCCGAGCTCCTTGAGGTCGCGGGCACGCGGACGGCGCCCAGCTTCGACAGCAGCACTCACGGCATTGGCAGCGCTCAGCGCAGCAAATGCGCGTCCCAGGAAGCCGGCCTGGACTGAATTGCGGATGGCGGACATTGTCCTGTTCCTCTTACTCTATGATTGACCACTCACAGATGGCAGTGCGCGGGCGCATCGACAATGCACGGAAAATCACCGCAGCCATGCAAAAAGAAGAGGCCGGCGCATGTTTCCATGGCCGCCTCCAGGCAGGGGTAACCTTGTCTTTTTCTTTTAATCTTCGTTTGCCGCCAGCTGCGACAGAACCTGGCCCCGACCGCGGATGCGCAGGATCAGCGGGATCAGGAAAGCGGCCGCCGCAACGATGAGCAGGCCTGCCGCGATCGGGGACATTACCAGCGTCGTCACATCGCCCTGGCTGATTGCCAGCGCGCGGCGCAGCTGCTGCTCGGCCAGCGGCCCAAGGATGAGGCCGACGACGGCGGGCGCGATCGGATAGCCGAAGAGCCGCATCACATAGCCGAGTAGACCGAAGGCGAGCAGCATGCCGAGCTCGAACACCGAAGGGTTGGCGCCGATCGTTCCGAGCGTTGCAAACAGCAGGATGCCGGCATAGAGCCACGGCTTCGGTATCGTCAGCAGCCGCACCCAGAGCCCGATCATCGGCAGGTTCAGGACGAGCAGCATCGCATTGGCGATGAGCAGGCTGGCGATCAGCCCCCAGACGAGCTGCGGATTGGTGGCAAATAGGAGCGGCCCGGGCTGCAACCCGTATTGCTGGAAGCCGGCGAGCATGATCGCCGCCGTCGCCGTCGTGGGCAGGCCGAGAGTCAGGAGCGGCACCAGCGTGCCGGCGGCGGACGCATTGTTCGCCGCCTCGGGACCGGCCACCCCTTCGATCGCGCCATGGCCAAACTCCTCCGGGTTCTTCGCTAGCCGCTTTTCGGTCGAGTAGGACAGGAACGTGCCGATTTCAGCGCCGCCCGCCGGCATGGCGCCAATCGGGAAACCGATCAGCGTGCCGCGAAGCCAGGGCTTCCAGGAGCGCGACCAGTCCTGTGCGTTCATCCAAAGCGAACCCTTGACCGCCTCTACCTGCTCCGCGACCCGGTTGCCCTGCGCTGCGATGTAGAGCGTTTCGCCGATCGCGAACATCGCCACGGCAAGCGTCGTCACCTCGACGCCGTCGAGCAGGTCGGGGATGCCGAAGGAAAGCCTGGCCTGCCCTGTCTGCTGGTCGATGCCGACCATGGCAAGTGCGAAACCGATGAACAGCGCGGTCAGGCCTCGAAGCGCCGAATCCCCAAAGGCCGAGGAGACGGTAACGAAGGCGAGCACCATCAGCGCGAAATATTCGCGCGGCCCGAAGACCAGCGCCAGCTTGACGATATAGGGCGCGATGAAGGCGAGCCCGAGCGTGGCGATGAGGCCGGCGACGAAGGAGCCGATCGCTGCCGTCGCCAGCGCCGGTCCGCCGCGCCCGGCCCGCGCCATCTTGTTGCCCTCGAGTGCAGTGACGATCGAGGCGCTTTCACCCGGTGTGTTGAGCAGGATCGACGTGGTCGAACCGCCATACATGCCGCCGTAATAGATGCCGGCGAACATGATCAGCGAGCCGCCCGGATCGAGCTTGTAGGTGGCCGGCAACAGCAGCGCCACGGTGAGCGCCGGGCCGATGCCGGGCAACACGCCGACGGCAGTGCCGAGTGTCACGCCGACCAGCGCATAAACCAGGTTCATCGGCTGCATCGCAACCAGGATACCCTGCCATAGGAATTCGAATGTGCTCATCTTGGTGTCCCAGGCGGCGCTTCCGTCCGTGCCTTCGCAACCGGTCGCCGCGAAAAATCAAAAGAGCTGACAGCGCGTCCGCGCGGTCAGAAGAACAGATGTTCAAGCGGCCCGGCCGGCAGCGTCAGCTGTAGGAGCTGCGAGAAGATCGCCCAGACGACGAAGCTGAAAACGATGCCGATCGGCAGCGAGATCCAGAGCCTGCGTTTACCGAAGCCGCGTGCCGTCAACGCAAACAGTATACCGGTCGCAATCGAGAAGCCGGCAACGCGCAGAAGCAGCATCTGGCAGACAAGACCGGCGACGATCCAGATGACGGGCGCCACTTCTTGCTTGTCTCGTTCCGGAAACTCGCCGCGCCAGGCTTCGGCAACGGTCCAGATGCCAAGACAGAAAAGCCCGAACGCCACCACCTCAGGAACCGTTGCCGGACCGATGCGGGCATACTGTGCGATCGTATTCAGATGCGTTGCATCCCAGGCCATCACACCCGCGATGACGAAGAGGAAAACGGCAATGATGAACGCCGCCCGATCAGGGCGGCGCTCGGTTGCCGAGGAGGTGTTGTCCTCGCTCATTGAACAAGTCCGATCTCTTTAAGAATGCCTTCAGTGGCGGAGACGTCCTTTTCGAGCTGCGCTTTGAAGGCATCGCCGGAAAGATAGGTGTCGGCCCACCCCTTGGTCTTGAGCGTTTCCTGCCAGGTGGCAGAGCTGTGCAGCTTCTCGAAATCGGCCGTGATCTTAGCGACCTCGTCGTCCGACAGGCCGGGGGCTGCGGCGACCATGCGCCAGTTCTGGATGCTGACATCGGTGCCGGCTTCCTTCAGCGTCGGCGCATCGACGCCGTCGATACGCTTGTCGCTGGAGACGGCGAGAAGACGCAGCATGCCTGCTTTCACCTGCGATTCGAACTCGCTGTAGCTCGAAACGCCGGCTGTGACCTGGTTGCCGAGAATGGCTGCGAGCGCTTCACCGCCGCCGGAGAAGGCGACATAGTTGATCTTCGTCGGATCGACGCCAGAAGCCTTGGCGATCAGGCCTGCGGTGATGTGGTCTGTGCCGCCGGCCGAGCCGCCACCCCAGGAAACGGAGCCCGGATCTTTCTTCAATGCAGCGACCAGATCGGCCATGGTCTTGATATCGGACGAGGCGGGAACGACAACGGCCTCATATTCGCCGGTCAGGCGGGCGATCGGCGTCACGTCCTTGAGCGTCACGGGCGACTTGTTGGTGAGGATGGCGCCGACCATGACATAGCCGCCAACAATGAGCGAATTCGGATTGCCGGCAGCCTGGCTGGCAAACTGCGCAAGGCCGATGGTGCCGCCGGCGCCGGGAACGTTCTGGACCTGTACGTTGCCGGCGATCTTCTCCTGCTGCAGCGCAGCCTGCAGCGAACGGGCCGTCTGGTCCCAGCCGCCGCCAGGCGCGGCCGGCGCGATGATGGTGTAATCGGCCGCATGGGCCGGCAGCGCGATGGCGGCTGCGAGAATGGTTGCGATGAACGTATGCTTCACGATGTGTCCTCCGTGGGCGGTCGAGCGCACCGCCTATTATTCTCCAGTGAATCGGGAGGGATAGCCGGCCGGCGGACACAGTTGTCCAATGACGAGCGGAAGACCTCCCAAGACTTCAGTTCCCCGCCTCCACGGAGAAGAAGTAGCCAAAAGCCACCACAACAAGCTGTCATCTAGCTGACATCGGCAAGATATCCAGGAGGAGAAGCCGCTTTTTTGCCGTAATTGGGCCAGCAGCCCGCAGAGGTATGACGGATATTGAGGTCATGAACCGGCCGAAAGCTGGCCTTCTTCACTGCGCCCGCAGAACCTCGTTCCAGTGCGCGATCAGCCCCGCACGCTTTACCTGGTCGAGATAGACCATCAACCCGGGACTAACGGGCACCGGCCGAAGTTGGGCGCCGAGCAGTTCCTGCAGCGTATTGGCCGTATTCTCGCCCGCCACTTCAGGACTGACAGCCGGGATCTGCAGTTCGCGCGCCATGATCGTCTGCCCTTCCTTCGACATGAAAAAGGCAAGGTAGCGGCGCCCAAGCTCCGGCTCGGCGGCCGCCTGCGGCACCAGCCCGATCCGCGACATCACCACCGTATAGTCCTTCGGCAGCACGATTCCGACATCGGGGTGCCGCGACGCCCAATCGGCGGCGTAGGAACCGAGAATATTATAGCCGAGCACGAAGCGCCCGTCGGCGACGCGTTCGAGAATCGCCGAGCTCGTCGAGTAAAGTTTGACGCCGGCCGCGCCCATCGCGCCGATCACCGACCAGATGTCGCCGAACTGCTCCTGATCGCGCGCCATGAAGAGAAAGCCGACGCCGGACCGCTCAATATCGTAGGTGCTGATCCGGCCATGGACCGCGTTGCCCTTGCGCTTCAGATAATCCACGAACTCCGCTCGCGAGCTCGGCACTGGCTCATGCGCGAAGCTCGGCTTGTGATAGACGAACACCGCCGGCTCGAAGGTCAGTGCATAGGCAGTATTGCGCCAGTTCGCCCATTTCGGCCAGGCTGCGCTCATCGGCAGGTTGCTCACCTGCGCATAGCCGTCGTTGGAAAGCTTCACCTGCAGATCCATCGCCGACGAAAAGGCAAAATCCGCCGTCTTCTTGCCGGCGTCCGTCTCCCTGACGATCCGGTCGTAGATCTCGCCCGTCAGCATGTCCTCGTATTTGACCGCGACGTCGGGATTGGCCTCCTGGAAACCCCGGATCATCGGCTGCGCCAACGGCTCGTCGAGGGAGGAATAGACCGTCAGCACCGGCGCATCGGTCTTGCCCGATTTCGCGGGATAAAAGACTGGGTCGGCCTGCGCAAAGCCCGGCGACAACGCCAGCAGCAAGATGAAAATTCTCCTCATGCCCCGACAATGCCTGACCATGCCGGCTGGAGCAAGGGAGCATCGAACGAAGCAGAACAATCGGACTTTGCTGGTCAGAAATCCGGCATTTCACCACAAAGGATTAGCGATGAGCGTCATCCTTCGCCCGTTTAGAGTATTGATGAAGATTGGTGACGTTATATGTTCGCGCTGCCGCATCACAATGTCGGAACCGACCGAATTTCTATTCGGCCGACGACCCTGTGCGACAAAAACTCTAAAAAAGCTAGGTTGTTTCTGGAAGATCCATGGGAGGGGTCATGGAACGACGACTGAGCGCTATTCTCGCTGCGGATGTCGTCGGCTACAGCCGACTGATGGGCCTCGATGAATCAGGCACGCTGCAGGCGCTGAACCGCCATCGCTGCGAGCTGGTCGATATTCGTATCTCGGATTACAAGGGCCGGATCGTCAAACTCACCGGCGACGGCATTCTTGCCGAATTCCAGAGCGTGGTGAATGCGGTCGCCTGCGCCGCCGAAATCCAGCGCAGCATGTCGGCCCGCAACGAGAACGTTCCAAAGGATGAGCGCGTCGAATTCCGCATGGGCATCAATCTCGGCGACGTCGTCGTCGAAAATGGCGATATCTTCGGCGACGGCGTCAATCTTGCCGCCAGACTCGAGCGTATCGCCGCGCCGGGCGGCATCGCAGTTTCCGCCTCGGTGCGCGATCAGGTCGGGTCTCGCCTCAATCTCGGCTTCGAGTTCATCGGCGAGCATATGCTGAAGAACATCAGGCAGCCGGTTCAGGTCTACACCGTCACCTTGGCGCCGCCGTCCTCCGCCAGGCTGGTCGCGCAGAACCGCAATACCTGCTTCATCGCGGTGCTGCCTTTCACCAATATGAGCGGCGACGCCGACCAGGACTATTTCTCCGACGGCATCACCGAAGACATCATCACCGATCTCTCGAAGATCTCCAGCCTGCACGTCGTGCCGCGCAATACGATCTTTACCTACAAGGGCATGTCGGTGAAGTTGAAGCGGCTCGCCCAGGAACTCGGCGTACGCTATGTGCTCGAAGGCAGCGTGCGCATCTTCGACAAGCGCGTGCGCATCTCCGGCCAGCTTATCGACACCGCTAACGGCGATCATCTCTGGGCCGAGCGTTACGACCGCGACCTCACCGACATCTTCGCCATCCAGGACGAGATTACCCATGCGATCGTCGGCCAGTTGAAGGTGCGGCTGCTGCCGGAGGAAAAGAAGGCGATTGCCAACGAACCGACTGCCAATGTCGAAGCCTATACTTATTATCTCAGGGGCCGCCAGCTCTCACACACCTGGACGAAGTCATACCTGCAGCTCGCCAGGCGCATGTTCTGCAAAGCGGTCGAGCTGGATCCCGATTATGCCCGCGCCTATGCCGGCATCGCCGATTGCGACGCTGCGATCCGCGACTGGGCGCCCGACGACGTGCCGCTGAGGCGTATCCTCGACATGAGCACCCGCGCGCTCGCGCTGGATCCCGATCTTCCCGAAGCCCATGCCTCGCACGGCTTGGCTCTGCATCAAAGCGGCTACGATGACCGGGCGGCGGCGGCTTTCGAGCGCGCCCTGACCCTTGACCCGAACCTGTTCGAGGCGAATTTCCATTACGCCCGGTTCTTCTTCATGCGCGGCAACTTTGCCGAATCCGTTCAATATTTCACCCGCGCCGCCGAAATCCGCCCTGACGACTACGTTTCGCCGATCCATCTGATGGCCGCCTACAGCTCGCTCGGCCGTCCGGTGGATACGGAAAACTGGGCGCGCCTCGGTCTGCTGCGCGCCGAACGCGCCCTGAACCTCAATCCGGAAAATTCCGGCCCGGCCCATCGCGGTGCGCTGGCACTTGCCCATCTCGGCGATGCGGCGCGCGCACGCGACTGGGCCGCCCGCGCAATCGCCATCGATCCCGACGATATTGTCGCCCAGTATAATCTCGCCTGCGTCTATTCCGTGCTCGGCGACGTCGATCAGGCGATCGACCTCTTGGAGAAGCTGCTGCCGCACAGCTCGGTCTACCATATCAAATGGTTCAACAATGATTCCGACCTCGACAACATCCGCGACGATCCGCGCTTCCGGAAGCTGCTCGCCGCCGCGATGACGGAACGTGAGCGGATCGAGAGGACCGCGAGCTGAAGTCTCGTCCCCAGCCATTCACCGAATTTTGAAAATCGCTATGACATCGCTCCGCCACCTCTGTAATCTCCTTTGAAAACAGAGGGAACATCCGTGCGCATCCTGCTCACAGAAGACAATATCGCGCTGGCCGATGGTCTGTCGGCAATCCTGCGCGGCACGGGGCATGCCGTCGACGTTGTCCATGACGGCGCATCCGCCAATGCGGTTATCGCGGCGGAAAATTTCGATCTTGTCATTCTCGACCTCAACCTGCCCGAAATGGACTGGCTCGACGTGCTGCGCGCCATGCGCGCCCGGCAGAACCAGGCAGCCGTCCTGATCCTGACGGCGCGCGGCACCCCCGAAGAACGGGTGAAGGGTCTCGATCTCGGCGCTGACGATTATCTGATCAAACCCTTCGATATTGCCGAGTTCGAGGCCCGCGTACGCGTGCTGCTGCGCCGCCAGGCCGGGCTGCGTTCGGCGACCGTCGGATTCGGCGGCATTTCCTTCGACCTCAACTCCCGCACCTTTTCATCAGGCGACACGCCGCTTGATATTCCCGCCCGCGAACTCGGCTTGCTCGAAATCCTCTTCATGCGAGCCGGCAAGGTCGTGGCCAAGGAGGCGATCATCCAGTCGCTGACGGCCTTCGACGATGATATTTCCGCAAACGCGATCGAGCAATATGTCAGCCGGCTGAGAAAGCGCCTCTCGCCGCACGGCCTGACGGTCAAGACTGCCCGCGGCATCGGCTACTATCTTGACAAGTTGCCCGAGGCCTCATGAAAGCCGCCTACTCCCTCAGGCGCCGGCTGCTCTTCTGGCTGTTCATCTCGACCGCCGTCATCGGCACGCTGGCGCTCGGCGATACCTATCGCGAGGCAGTCCAGACCTCGAATATCGTCTCCGACCGCGTGCTCGCCGGCTCCGCTCTGGCAATTGCCGAACGCGTCGTCGTCGCCGAAGATGGGACATTGCAGGTCGACATTCCTTATGTCGCCCTTGAAATGCTGACCTCGGCGGCGCAAGACCGGGTCTTCTACCGCGTTGACGGCCCTCCGGGTCAATTCATCACCGGCTATCAGTCCCTGCCGGTCCTGAAGAAGACGCCCGGCAATGCCGCAGCCTTTGCCGACGACAGCTTCCGCGGCGAGCCGATCCGCATCGCCACCCTTGAGCGCTCGGCCTCGACGGGCATCCGCTCCGTGCCCTTCGTCGTGACGGTGGCGGAAACCACCATCGCCCGCCGGCAATTGACGCAGGCGATTCTCGTACGCTCGGCGCTGCGTCTCGCCTTTATGATCTTGGGCGCGGCGGTCATCGTCTGGATATCGGTCACAGTGGCGCTCCGCCCACTCTACAAGCTCGGCGACGCCATCGGCGAGCGCAGTCCTGACGATCTGCATCCGATCGAACAAACCGTGCCGAGCGAGGTCGAGCCGCTGGTCGGCACGGTGAACTCTTTCATGGTTCGCCTGGAGTCGGCCCTCGATGCGCTGCGCCATTTCACCGGCAATGCCAGCCATCAGCTGCGCACGCCGCTGGCAATCATCCGCACCCAGCTTGCCCTTTCCGCCCGCGCCGGCACGCTTGGTGAAGCTCAGGCGGCGGCGATGAAGGGCGATCAGGCCGTGGCACATGCCGAACGCATCCTCGCCCAGCTTCTGCTGATGGCGAAGATCGATGCCGCCACGGCCAAGGAGGCGCTGACCGCCTCCGCCATCGACCTTGCGGCAATCGCTCAGGAAATCACCGGCGAGCAGATCCCGGCGGCCGCCGTCGCCGGCATCGATCTCGGCTTCGAGGGCGAAGGTCCGGCCATGATCCGCGCCGAGCCGCTGCTGATCGGCGAGATGCTGCGCAACCTCGCCGGCAACGCCATCGCCTATGCCGGCAAGGGGGCTGAGGTCACCGTCCGCATCATCGCAGCCGCCGACGCGGTTCGTCTCGAAGTCGAGGACAATGGTCCCGGCATTCCGCGCGAGAAACTGGAGGCGGTCCGCAGGCGCTTTTCGCGCGGCAACGATTCCGGCGCGCCCGGCGCCGGCCTCGGCCTGCCGATCGTCGAAGAAATCGCCAATCTTTTCAACGCCGCCCTGACGCTGGAGCCGGGCGCGGGCGGCAAGGGCCTGAAGGCGGCGGTCACCTTCACCAAGGCGGCGTAAAAGCCGCCGGGTCTTCGGCGTTCCGCCCTTGCTTTCTTTCGCTGCATTGCACACACTGGCTTCGGGAACAGCAAACCGCACAACGATGCGCGCCGGATAAAAAGAGAAATATGTCGATCAAAGCCAGCATCTATCACCTGACGCATTATATCTATGACAAACCGGTCCGGCTCGGCCCACAGATCATCCGGTTGAAACCGGCCTCGCATTCGAAGACAAGGGTGCTCAGTCACTCGCTGAAGGTCACGCCCTCCAACCACTTCGTCAACCTGCAGCAGGACCCTTACGGCAACTACCTCGCCCGCTATGTCTTCCCCGACCCGGTAACGGAGTTCAAGATCGAGGTCGACCTCGTCGCCGACATGACGGTCTATAATCCCTTCGACTTCTTCGTCGAGGAGGAGGCGACCAAGTGGCCGTTCGACTATCCTGAAACCATCCGCGAGGATCTGTCGATCTACATGACGCCGGAACCGGCCGGCCCGCGCCTCAAGGCGCTGCTGCCGACGCTCGATTGGTCGCCGGGCCAGCCGACGATCGATATGATCGTCGGTCTGAACGCCCGCCTGCAGCGGCAGATCGGCTATGTCATCCGTATGGAAGCCGGCGTGCAGACGCCGGAAGAGACCCTGGAAATCGCCAAGGGCTCCTGCCGCGACACCAGCTGGCTGCTCGTCCAGATCCTGCGCCATCTCGGCCTCGCCGCCCGCTTCGTCTCTGGCTACCTCATCCAGCTGACGCCTGATCTGAAGGCGCTTGACGGCCCCTCCGGCACTGAAGTTGATTTCACCGACCTGCATGCCTGGGCCGAGGTCTATCTGCCCGGTGCCGGCTGGGTCGGCCTCGATCCGACCTCCGGCCTCCTGACCGGCGAAAGCCATATCCCGCTTGCAGCAACGCCGCATTATCGCAACGCCGCTCCGATTTCCGGCGGCTATTTCGGCGAGGCCGAAACCGAATTCGCCTTCGATATGAAGGTCTCGCGCGTTGCCGAGCATCCGCGCATCACCAAGCCCTTCTCCGATGACAGCTGGAACGAACTCAACGAACTCGGCGAGAAGGTCGATCGCATCCTCGAAGCCGAGGATGTGCGCCTCACCATGGGCGGCGAGCCGACCTTCGTCTCGATCGACGATTTCCAATCGGCCGAATGGAATACCGAGGCCGTCGGCCCGACCAAGCGCGAAAAGGCGGACGCGCTCATCCGGCGGCTTCGCACCCGCTTCGCCCCGAACGGCTTCCTGCATTACGGCCAGGGCAAATGGTATCCGGGCGAAAGCCTGCCGCGCTGGACCTTCTCGCTCTACTGGCGCAAGGACGGCCTGCCGATCTGGTCCGATGACAATCTTATCGCCACCGAGGGCCGCAATTATGAGGTCATGGAGGATGACGCCGGCCGGCTGCTGACGGCGATTGCCGGCGAGCTGGACGTTTCCCCGGAATACGTCGCGCCGGCCTTCGAGGATCCCGCCGAATGGCTCACAAAGGAAGCGAACCTGCCGGAGAATGTCGATCCGGCGAATTCCAAGCTCAAGGACGCCGAGGAGCGCAGCCGTATCGCCCGTGTCTTCGATCGCGGACTGACCCGCCCGACCGGTTATGTCCTGCCTGTTCAGGCCTGGAATGCGCGCGCCAGTGGCCGTACCTGGACGAGCGAGAAATGGTCGACGCGGCGCGGCCGCATCTTCCTCGTGCCGGGCGACAGTCCGGTCGGCTATCGTCTGCCGCTCAATTCGCTCGCCTATATCCCGCCGTCGCAATATCCCTATATCAACCCGCTCGATCCCTTTGTGCAGCGCTCCGAACTGCCGGATTTCGGCGAGGATAGCGGGCGTCCGCTGCAGGCCGCGCACTTCCAGCCCTTCACCGGCCAGCAGCCGGCGGCATCCCAATCGTTGAACGAGATCGGCGGCCACGTCCGCACTGCGCTTTCCGTCGAGCCGCGCGACGGCCGCCTCTGCGTCTTCATGCCGCCGACGGAAACGCTCGAAGATTATCTCGATCTCATCGCCTCGACCGAACGAGCGGCCGCCGCCCTCGGCCTCGCCGTTCACATCGAAGGTTATCCGCCGCCGCAGGACGAACGCATCAACGTCATCCGCGTCGCCCCGGATCCCGGCGTCATCGAGGTCAACATTCATCCGTCCTCGACATGGAAAGAGACGGTCGACATCACCACTGCCATCTACGAGGAGGCCCGCCAGAGCCGTCTCGGCGCCGACAAGTTCATGATCGACGGCCGCCATACCGGCACCGGCGGCGGCAACCATGTGGTCGTCGGCGGCAGCAACCCGAACAACAGCCCTTTCCTGCGCCGTCCGGATCTGCTGAAGAGCCTCGTGCTGCACTGGCAGCGCCATCCTTCACTGTCCTACCTCTTCTCCGGCCTGTTCATCGGCCCGACCAGCCAGGCGCCGCGCATCGATGAAGCCCGTCACGACAGCCTCTACGAGCTGGAAATCGCACTGGCGCAGATCCCCGCGCCCGGCCGCGGCCAACCGCCGCTGCCCTGGCTCGTAGATCGCCTGTTCCGCAACCTGCTGATCGACGTGACCGGCAATACCCACCGCGCCGAAATCTGCATCGACAAACTCTTCTCGCCCGATGGCCCGACGGGTCGCCTCGGTCTCGTGGAATTCCGGGGCTTCGAGATGCCGCCGAATGCCCGCATGTCGCTGGCCCAGCAGCTGCTGGTGCGTGCGCTGATCGCCCGCTTCTGGATGAATCCGGCCGACGGCAAGTTCGTGCGCTGGGGAACCTCGCTGCACGACCGCTTCATGCTGCCGCATTATGTCTGGGCCGACTTCCTCGATGTGTTGGCGGACTTGCGTCAAAACGGCTTCGATCTCAGCCCTGAATGGTTCAAGGCTCAGCTCGAATTCCGCTTCCCCTTCTGCGGCGAGGTCGAATATGAAGGATCGAAGCTGGAGCTGCGCCAGGCGCTGGAACCCTGGCATGTCATGGGTGAGCAAGGCGCGATCGGCGGCACGGTGCGTTATGTGGACTCGTCCGTCGAACGCCTGCAGGTACGCTTCGAAACCAGCAATACCGCGCGCTACACCGTCACCTGCAACGGCCGCGTCCTGCCGCTGACGCCGACCGGCACGTCAGGCGTATCGGTCGCCGGCGTCCGATACAAGGCGTGGCAGCCGGCCTCCGGCCTGCATCCGGTGCTGCCGATCAACACACCTTTGACTTTTGACATTTATGATACATGGTCGAAACGTTCGATTGGCGGATGCATCTATCATGTTGCCCATCCGGGCGGCCGGACCTATGACACCTTCCCGGTCAACGGCAACGAGGCGGAAGCAAGGCGGCTCGCCCGCTTCGAGCCGTGGGGGCATACGGCGGGCGGTTTTATCCCGCGCGCCGAGACGGGTTCGCCGGAATTCCCGCTGACGCTGGATCTGAGGCGGCCCGCCGGCATTTGAGGCCCGGGGGTAGAGGCCGAGCGTTGAAGTTGGGGTTTGATGGGTAAGAGACCGGCAGTGGAGCGCAGGGAAGAGGCTGGCGATCGCATCGGCAAGGATGCGGCCTTCGATTATGCGCCGCTTCCCGGCACCGCCGACGAGATGGTCGACAACAAAGGCGTGGTCCGCCCCGTCTGGCAGCGTTTCCTCTCGCATCTCGGCGCAATGCCGGAAAAGGATCTCGCGGAGCGCTTTGCCCGCGCCGATCGCTATCTCAGAGACGCCGGCGTCTTCTATCGTGCCTATGGCAGCAAGGGCACCGGCGAACGCGCCTGGCCGATCTCGCATATCCCGGTGCTGATCGACGAGCGCGAATGGCAGGCGCTGTCGGCGGGCCTCGTCCAGCGCGCCGACCTCCTGGAGGCGATCATTGCCGATATCTACGGCGAGAACCGGCTGGTGGAGGAAGGATTCCTGCCGCCGGCGCTGATAGCCGCCAATCCCGAATTTCAGCGCCCGCTGTCCGGCATCCGGCCGGCATCCGGCCATTATCTGCACTTCTGCGCCTTCGAGATCGGCCGCGGACCTGACGGCAATTGGTGGGTGCTGGCAGACCGCACCCAGGCTCCCTCCGGCGCCGGCTTCGCGCTTGAAAACCGCGTCGCGACGACCCGGGCTTTCTCGGATATCTACGCCGAAACGCCCGTCCACCGCCTCGCCTCCTTCTTCGGCGCCTTCCGCGATGCGCTGCAGGACATGAAACATTCGGGCGACGACCGCATCGCCGTCCTGACGCCAGGCCCTGCCAACGAGACCTATTACGAACACGCCTACATCGCGCGCTATCTCGGCTTCATGCTGCTCGAGGGCGAGGATCTCGCCGTCGTCAAGGGCCGCGTCATGGTGCGCACCGTCGCCGGCCTGAAGCCGATCGGCGTGCTCTGGCGCCGCCTCGATTCGGCCTTTGCCGACCCGCTGGAGCTGAACCAGAATTCGCATATCGGCACGCCCGGTCTGGTGGAGGCGCTGCGCGCCGAAAGCGTCACCATCGTCAACGCGCTCGGCACCGGCATTCTCGAGACCCGGGCGCTCCTGGCCTTCATGCCGACCATCTGCCGGCATCTGCTTGGCCAGGATCTGAAACTGCCCTCGATCGCCACCTGGTGGTGCGGCCAGAAAGAAGAGCGCGAGCAGGTCGCCAAGAATATCGAGAAAATGGTGATCGGCCCGGCCTACTCCCGTGCCCCCTTCTTCGATGACAACGGCGAATCCGTCCTCGGCTCGTCGCTGCGGGCGACCGCCAAGGACTCAATTGCCGATTGGCTGAATTCGGACGGTCCGAAACTGGTCGGCCAGGAAGTCGTCACGCTATCGACGACGCCCGCCTGGGTGAACGGCAAACTCGTGCCGCGGCCGATGTCGCTGCGCGTTTTCGCTGCCCGTACGGCAGACGGCTGGCAGATCATGCCCGGCGGTTTTGCCCGCATCGGCTCCGGCGCCGACGTCTCGGCGATAGCCATGCAGTCTGGCGGAGCAGCTGCCGACGTCTGGATCGTCAGCGACAAGCCGGTCGAGCGCCACACGCTGCTGCCGGCCGAAGGCAGCTTCACCCGCAACATGCCTGGCAGCCTGCCGAGCCGGGCGGCCGACAACCTGTTCTGGCTCGGCCGCTACATCGAACGCGCAGAAGGGGCGCTACGCATCCTGCGCGCCTGGCATGCGCGTTTTGCCGAAGCCGCCGATCCGAGCCAGCCGCTGCTCGCCGACGTCTCCTCCTATCTCGCGGCCGTCGATATCGATACCGCCGAGCCCGTGCCCGAAAGGCTCCTGCGCAACATCGACAGCGCCGTCTATTCGGCGAGCAATATCCGCGACCGCTTCTCGCCGGATGGTTGGCTCGCCCTTAACGATCTCGCCAAGACCGCCCGTCGCTTTCACGCCACCGTCACTGCCGGTGATGACGCCAGCCATGCGATGACCATTCTTCTGCGCAAGCTTGCCGGCTTTGCCGGCCTCGTGCACGAGAACATGTACCGCTTCATGGGCTGGCGTTTCCTCTCGCTCGGCCGCTATATCGAGCGCGGCCTGCACATGACCCGCCTGCTCGGCCACATGTCCGGCCCGGAAGCGCCCGACGGCGCGCTCGACATGCTGCTCGAGATCGGCGACAGCGTCATGACCCACCGCCGCCGCTATAACGTCAACACCGCACGCCTGACCGTCACTGACCTCTTGGCGCTCGACCCTCTCAACCCGCGTTCGGTCCTCTTCCAGGTGAACGAGATCCACCACGAGGTCGAGCAACTGCCGAATGCCCTGATCAATGGCCAGATGTCACCCTTCTACCGCGAGGCGATGCGGCTTCATTCCGGTCTGGCGGTGATGACGCCGGAGGGCATGGGCGTCGAGGTCTACCAGCGGCTCGAACGCGAATTGGAGCAGCTCTCCGATCTGCTCGCCCAGACCTATCTCGGGTGACGGCGGTGCTTTACGATCTCTCGCTCCGCATGAGTTACAGCTACGACGTGCCGGCCTCCGGCTCTCGCCACGTCATGCGACTGATGCCGCTGTCGCTGAGCAACCGGCAACGTCTGGTCGCCGGCTCGATCACCGTCTCGCCGACGCCGGACGAGCAGTCGCATTTCGTCGATTTCTTTCAACATCCCGCCACCTCCTTCATGCTGCGAACGCCGCACGAGATGCTCGACATTCGCATGCAGGCCCGTGTGCAGGTCGAAAGCCAGCCGATTGCCGCCGATTTCTCGCCGCTGCTTGCCGACCTGCCGGAGGAAATATCAGGCGTCTGGTCACTGGCGCCGGATTCACCGCATCACTTCCTCGGCGACAGCCCGCGTCTGACGCAGGCGCGCGAGATTGGCGATTATGCACGAGGCTGCGTCACGCCCCAGCTGACAGCCATGCAGATCGCCCATGCGCTCTGCGCCCGCATCCATAAGGATTTCACCTACGATTCCGACGCGACGACAGTGGACACGACCCCGCTCGAGGCGTTCAGGCTGAAACGCGGCGTCTGCCAGGATTTCACCCACATCATGATCCTGGCGCTGAGAAGCCTCGGCATTCCGGCCGGTTACGTCTCCGGTTTCCTGCGCACCATCCCGCCCCCCGGCAAGGAACGACTGGAAGGGGCAGACGCCATGCATGCCTGGGTGCGGGTCTGGTGCGGCGAGACGATCGGCTGGATCGAGCTCGACCCGACCAATGACATCCCCGCCGGCATGGACCACATTGTCGTCGCCTATGGCCGGGACTATTCCGATGTCGTCCCCGTTATCGGCGTATTGAAAAGCTATGGCGGCCAGCGCGCCGTTCAGGCGGTCGATGTCATCCCGCTGAAATAATCCCAAAACTGGAAAAATTAGCCGATTCGTTAAAATTCTATTGATGCCGTAAGGACTGCGTAAAGAGGCAGCGTGCGTAAATCACCTCACAGGGTTTCCAGTTGGGTGAACATGATGAGCACCTCCTTTTTGCGTCCCTGCCTGCGTCGTATGTTCAGCGATCGAGGCGGTAACTTCGGTATCATGACGGCGATCTTGGCGCCGGTTCTTCTCGGCGCTGCCGGTATGGCGATCCAGGTCGGTGATATGCTGCTCTCGAAACAGCAATTGCAGGAAGCAGCCGATTCGGCGGCGCTTGCGACCGCCACCGCACTGGCGAATGGCACGATCCAAACCACCGAGGCCGAAGCCTTTGCCCGCAATTTCGTCGCGGGGCAGATGGCGAATTATCTGCAGAGCGGCACCGACATCAAGAGCACGACCAGCGTCAATGTCCAAACAACGACATCGGGCAAATCGACATCCTACCAAGTAACGGTTTCGCCGGCCTATGTCCTAACGGTCAATCCGCTGATGCAGGCGGTCGGCTTCACCACGCAGCACCTTTCGACATCCGGCACGACGATCGGCGGCCACTCGCAGACCCAAGGCTCGATCTCCATGTTCCTCGCGCTCGATAAATCGGGATCGATGGGAGAAGACACGGCGACCGTCAACGAGGAGAGTCCCACCGAATCGTACACCTACGACTGCAACCTCCACTACAACACCAAAAACAATAAGTGGGTTTATGACAAATGCACCGGCAGCCGCACCAATTATTATACCAAGATTGAGGCGCTGAAGATGGCCGCCGGCAATCTCTTCAGTCAGTTGAACAGCGCCGATCCCAATGCGCAATATGTACGCACTGGCGCCGTGTCCTATGATATCAACCAGTATGCTCCGAGCAGTCTCGCTTGGGGAATTACCGGCGTCAGCAGCTATGTAAACGCACTTCAGGCCAATGGCGGCACGAATTCAAGCGGCGCAATGAACACGGCTTACACGTCATTGACCGCTAAGAACGCTGCCGGGAATGACGTCGAAAACTCCGCCCATCAGCAGAAAACCGGGCAAGTGCCCAAGAAGTACATCGTCTTCATGACGGACGGCGACAACAACAATGATCCCAGCGGCGGCCGGTCCTACGACACTGCAACAAAGAAGACATGCGACGACGCGAAATCGAAGGGCATCGAAATCTATACGATTGCCTTTATGGCACCCGCAGGCGGGCAGGCGCTGCTGCATTATTGCGCCTCCGACGACTCCCATTATTTCCAGGCTGAAAAAATGGAAGACCTCCTCGCCGCCTTTCAGGCGATCGGTGCGAAGGCCTCCGCTCAGCTGACACGTCTGACGAACTGACGGCGCCTGCCTGCGAAAGCCGAAGATAAAGCCGCGTTGGAACAAACCAGCGCGGCTTTTCGTTATTGCTGCCGGCCAACGGATCGGGAAAGGTGATTGAAATCAATCCCCCTGGCGATGGGAATATGAAGGTCTCGCAAATTTTTCGTTTGTCCAAATCCCTTGTTGCAAGTGCTTCCTAACGATGCATAAACTGTCGCAAGCGCAGGCGACAAATCGATTAAATCAGGCATAACACCCTGATCCAAAATTAAAATTGGCGAGATCTGACCATGAATACCGTTTCCAAGCCGGTTATCCCCTCTCCCGCTCCCCGCAGCTCAAGGCCGGAAATTCTCGCTGAAGAAATCATCGAACGCCTGACCTACCGCATCGGCAAGGATGCCAAGGTGGCAAAGCCGCATGACTGGCTGACGGCGACGATCCTGGTGGTGCGCGACCGCATCATCGACAAGTGGATGGCCTCCACGCGTGAGGTCTATGCGACCGGCGCCAAGCGCGTCTATTATCTTTCTCTCGAGTTCCTGATCGGCCGCCTGATGCGCGACGCCGTCTCTAACCTGGGCCTGATGGAAGAGGTGCGCGATGCGCTTAGCTCCCTCGGTGTCGACGTCAACGTCATCGCCGGCCTGGAGCCGGACGCCGCCCTCGGCAATGGCGGCCTCGGCCGTCTGGCCGCCTGTTTCATGGAAAGCATGGCGACGGTCAATGTTCCGGCCTACGGCTACGGCATCCGCTACGTCCATGGCCTCTTCCGCCAGCAGATGGCCGACGGCTGGCAGGTGGAACTGCCGGAAAACTGGCTCGCCCACGGCAATCCCTGGGAATTCGAGCGCCGCGAGAGCGCCTATGAGATCGGTTTCGGCGGCGCCGTCGAATTCATCACCACCCATGACGACCAGCCGCGCTATGTCTGGAAGCCGGCCGAGCGCGTCATCGCCGCCGCCTTCGACACGCCGGTCGTCGGCTGGCGGGGAAAACGCGTCAATACGCTGCGCCTCTGGTCGGCGCAGCCGATCGACCCGATCCTGCTCGATGCCTTCAACGCCGGCGACCACATCGGCGCGCTGCGCGAAAGCAACAAGGCTGAAAGCCTGACCCGCGTCCTCTATCCGGCCGACGCTACGCCTGCCGGTCAGGAATTGCGGCTGCGCCAGGAATTCTTCTTCTCGTCGGCCTCGCTGCAGGACATTCTGCGCCGCCACCTGCAACAATATGACGACTTTACCTCGCTGCCTGACAAGGTGGCCATCCAGCTGAACGACACCCATCCGGCCGTCTCGGTCGCTGAGCTCGTGCGTCTGCTCTGCGACGTGCACGGCATGGATTTCGATCAGGCCTGGGATATCACCCGCCGCACCTTTTCCTACACCAACCACACGCTTCTGCCCGAAGCGTTGGAAAGTTGGCCCGTTCCGCTGTTCGAGCGCCTGCTGCCGCGCCACATGCAGATCGTCTACGCGATCAATGCCAAGATCCTGCTCGAAGCCCGCAAAGGCAAGAATTTCTCCGACAGCGAAATCCGCTCGATTTCGCTGATCGAGGAAAGCGGCGAACGCCGCGTGCGCATGGGCAATCTCGCCTTCATCGGCTCGCACTCGATCAACGGCGTCTCGGCACTGCACACCGACCTGATGAAGGTCACGGTCTTCGCCGACCTGCACAAGCTCTATCCCGACCGCATCAACAACAAAACCAACGGCATCACGCCGCGCCGCTGGCTGCAGCAGTGCAATCCCGGGCTTACCGGTCTGATCCGCGAGGCGATCGGCGATGCGTTCCTTGATGATACCGAGAAGCTGCGCCCGCTCGAGGCGCATGCTTCCGATCCGAGCTTCCAGCAGAGGTTCGCCGCAGTGAAGCGGGCCAACAAGGTGGCCCTTTCCAATCTCGTCGCCAGCCGCATGGGCGTGAAGCTCGACCCGTCGGCGATGTTCGACATCCAAATCAAGCGCATCCATGAATACAAGCGCCAGCTTCTGAACATCATCGAAGCCGTTGCCCTCTACGACCAGATCCGCTCGCATCCGGAGCTGGACTGGGTGCCGCGCGTGAAACTCTTCGCCGGCAAGGCGGCGCCGAGCTATTACAATGCCAAGCTGATCATCAAGCTGATCAACGACGTCGCCCGCACGATCAACAACGATCCGGCGGTGCGCGGGCTGCTGAAGGTCGTCTTCGTGCCCAACTACAATGTCTCGCTCGCCGAGGTCATGGTTCCCGCCGCCGACCTTTCCGAGCAGATATCGACCGCCGGCATGGAAGCCTCAGGCACCGGCAACATGAAGTTCGGTCTCAATGGAGCGCTGACGATCGGCACGCTCGACGGCGCCAATGTCGAAATGCGCGACAATGTCGGCGAAGATAACATCGTCATCTTCGGCCTCAGGGCCGATGAGGTCGCCAAGGTCCGCAGCGATGGCCACAATCCCCGCGCCATCATCGAAGGATCCCGCGAACTCTCCCAGGCGCTTTCAGCCATCGGTTCCGGCGTCTTCTCGCCTGACGACCGCAATCGTTACACGGCGCTGATCGATGGCATCTATTCGCATGACTGGTTCATGGTCGCTGCCGATTTCGACGCTTACGCCCAGGCCCAGCGCGACGTCGATCAGATCTGGACCAACCAGTCCGACTGGTACACCAAGACGATCAACAATACGGCACGGATGGGCTGGTTCTCCTCCGATCGCACGATCAGGCAATATGCCGACGAAATTTGGAGAGCCGGATGAAAACGCCGAAAACCCTCCCTGAAGTAACACTTTCCTGGGAAATTTCGGCAGATGAAATCACGGCGATCCTTGCCGGCTCGCATTCCAATCCCTTTGCCGTCCTAGGGGTGCACCAAGGCGGCGACGCTTTCGTTGCCCGGTGCTTCATCCCGGGTGCGGAGGAAGTGACCGCCATGACGCTCGATGGCGGTTTTATCGGCGAACTGAAGCAACTCCATGCCGATGGCGTCTTCGCCGGGCCGGTTTCGCTCGCCAAACTGCAGCCGGTGCGCTACCGCGCCCGGCGCGGCGACGCCGAATGGGCGGTCACCGATCCCTACAGCTTCGGGCCGGTGCTCGGGCCGATGGACGATTATTTCGCCCGCGAAGGTTCGCATCTGCGCTTGTTCGATAAGATGGGTGCTCATCTCATCAAGCACGAAGGCGCCCAGGGCATCCACTTCGCGGTCTGGGCGCCGAACGCCCAGCGCGTCTCCGTGGTCGGCGATTTCAACGGCTGGGACGGCCGCCGCCATGTCATGCGCTTCCGCGCCGACAGCGGCATCTGGGAAATTTTCGCTCCCGATGTGCCGCTCGGCGTCGCCTACAAATTCGAGATCCGCGGCCACGACGGCGTGTTGCTGCCGCTGAAGGCTGATCCCTTCGCCCGCCGCAGCGAGCTCAGACCGAAGACCGCCTCGATCGCCGCTGCCGAGCTGGAGCAGGTCTGGGAGGATGAGGCCCATCTGAAGCACTGGCGCGAAACCGACAAGCGCCGTCAGCCGATCTCGATCTATGAAGTGCATGCCGGCTCCTGGCAGCGCCGGCAGGACGGCACCATGCTGTCCTGGGACGAGCTCGCCTCCAGTCTCATCCCCTATTGCGTCGACATGGGTTTCACCCATATCGAATTCCTGCCGATTACAGAGCATCCCTACGACCCCTCTTGGGGCTACCAGACGACAGGTCTTTACGCGCCGACCGCCCGCTTCGGCGAGCCGGAAGGCTTCGCCCGTTTCGTCAACGGCTGTCACAAGGTCGGTATCGGCGTCATTCTCGACTGGGTACCGGCACATTTCCCGACCGACGAACACGGCCTCGGCTGGTTTGATGGCACCGCGCTCTACGAGCACGAAGACCCGCGCAAGGGCTTCCATCCCGACTGGAACACGGCGATCTATAACTTCGGCCGCACCGAGGTGGTTTCCTATCTGGTCAACAACGCCCTCTATTGGGCCGAGAAGTTCCATCTTGACGGCCTGCGCGTCGATGCCGTCGCCTCGATGCTCTATCTCGATTATTCCCGCAAGCATGGCGAATGGATCCCGAACGAATATGGCGGCAACGAGAACCTCGAAGCTGTCCGCTTTCTGCAGGACCTCAACATCCGCATCTATGGCCAGCATTCCAACGTCATGACCATCGCCGAGGAATCGACCTCCTGGCCGAAAGTCTCGCAACCTGTGCATGAAGGCGGCCTCGGCTTCGGCTTCAAATGGAACATGGGCTTCATGCATGACACGCTGAGCTACATGAAGCGCGACCCGGTGCACCGCAAGCACCACCATAATGAACTCACCTTCGGCCTCCTCTACGCCTATTCAGAAAATTTCGTCCTGCCGCTGTCGCACGACGAGGTCGTTCACGGAAAGGGCTCGCTGATCGCCAAGATGCCGGGCGACGACTGGCAGAAGTTCGCCAATCTGCGCGCCTACTACGCTTATATGTGGGGCTATCCCGGTAAGAAGTTGTTGTTCATGGGGCAGGAATTCGCCCAGTGGAGCGAGTGGAGCGAGGCGAAGTCGCTCGACTGGAACCTGTTGCAATACCGCATGCACGAGGGCATGCGGCGCCTGGTGCGCGACCTCAACTTCACCTATCGCAGCAAGCCGGCGCTGCATGAGCGTGACTGCGAGGGCGAGGGTTTTGAATGGCTGGTTGCCGACGACCACCAGAATTCCGTCTTTGCCTGGCTGCGCAAGGCGCCGGGCCAGAAGCCGGTCGCCGTCATCACCAATTTCACCCCCGTCTACCGCGAGAACTACACGATCCGCCTGCCGTCAGCAGGCCGCTGGCGGGAGATCCTGAACACCGATGCCGACATTTACGGCGGCAGCGGCAAGGGCAATGGCGGGCGCGTGCAGGCCGTCGATGCCGGCGGCGACATCACCTGCTCGATCACGCTGCCGCCCCTGGCGACAATCATGCTTGAACCTGAAAATTAAGACTGGTGGGAGGAGAAAATGGTAGAGAAGCGTATTCAGCCACTTGCCCGTGATGCAATGGCCTATGTTCTGGCCGGCGGCAGGGGGAGCCGCCTCAAGGAACTCACCGACCGGCGTGCCAAGCCCGCCGTCTATTTCGGCGGCAAGGCCCGCATCATCGATTTCGCGCTGTCGAACGCGCTGAATTCGGGCATTCGCCGCATCGGCGTCGCGACGCAGTACAAAGCGCATTCGCTGATCCGCCACATGCAGCGCGGCTGGAACTTCTTCCGCCCGGAACGAAACGAAAGCTTCGACATCCTGCCGGCCTCACAGCGCGTTTCCGAAACGCAGTGGTATGAAGGCACCGCCGACGCCGTTTATCAGAACATCGATATTATCGAGGATTACGGCGTCGAATACATGGTCATTCTCGCCGGCGACCACGTCTACAAGATGGACTATGAATACATGCTCCAGCAGCATGTCGATTCCGGTGCGGACGTGACGATTGGCTGCCTGGAAGTGCCGCGCATGGAAGCGACCGGCTTCGGCGTCATGCATGTCAACGAAAAAGATGAGATCTTCGCTTTCATCGAAAAGCCGGCCGACCCGCCCGGAATTCCCGACAAGCCGGATTTCGCGCTCGCCTCGATGGGCATCTACGTCTTCCACACCAAGTTCCTGCTCGATGCGCTGCGCCGCGACGCCGCCGACCCGACCTCGAGCCGCGATTTCGGCAAGGATATCATCCCCTATATCGTCAAAAACGGAAAGGCGGTCGCCCACCGCTTCGCCAAATCCTGCGTCCGTTCCGATTTCGAGCACGAGCCCTACTGGCGCGACGTCGGCACGATCGACGCGTACTGGCAAGCCAATATCGATCTGACAGCCATTGTCCCGGAGCTCGATATCTACGACAAGTCGTGGCCGATCTGGACGTATGCCGAAATCACCCCGCCGGCGAAATTCGTCCATGACGATGACGACCGCCGCGGATCGGCGACGTCCTCCGTCGTCTCGGGCGACTGCATCATCTCAGGCGCCAGCCTCAACAAGAGCCTGCTTTTCACCGGCGTCAGGGCCAATTCCTTTTCCAAGCTAGAGGGAGCGGTCATCCTGCCGAACGTGAAGATCGGACGGCGCGCCCAGCTCAAGAACGTGGTGATCGACCATGGCGTCGTCATTCCGGAGGGTCTTGTCGTCGGCGAGGATCCCGATCTCGACGCCAAGCGCTTCCGGCGGACGGAAAGCGGCATCTGCCTGATCACGCAGCCGATGATCGACAAGCTGGATATCTGACTTATGAAAGTTCTTTCGGTTTCGTCCGAAGTCTTCCCTCTGATCAAGACAGGGGGCCTGGCCGATGTGTCCGGCGCCCTGCCCATTGCTCTGAAAGCCTTCGGGGTCGAGACCAAGACCCTCCTGCCCGGCTACCCCGCCGTTATGAAGGTCATTCGCGACCCTGTCGTTAGGCTCGAATTCCCGGACCTGCTCGGTGAGCGAGCGACCGTGCTCGAGGTTGACCACGAGGGCCTCGATCTGCTCGTCCTCGACGCGCCCGCTTATTACGACCGGCCGGGCGGTCCCTATCTTGATCCGCTTGGCAAGGATTATCCCGACAATTGGCGCCGTTTCGCCGCCCTGTCGCTTGCCGCTTCCGAGATCGGCGCCGGTCTGCTGCCCGGCTGGCGGCCGGATCTGGTCCACACCCACGACTGGCAGGCGGCGCTGACGTCCGTCTACATGCGCTATTATCCAACGCCGGAACTGCCGAGCGTGCTGACCATTCACAACATTGCTTTCCAGGGCCAGTTCGGTTCCGAGATTTTTCCCGGCCTGCGCCTGCCCGATCATGCCTTCGCCATCGACGGCGTCGAATATTACGGCACGACCGGCTTTCTCAAGGGCGGCCTGCAAACCGCACATGCGATCACGACGGTCAGCCCGACCTATGCCGATGAGATCCTGACGCCGGAATTCGGCATGGGCCTCGAAGGCGTCATCGCCACCCGCATCGATGATCTGCATGGCATCGTCAACGGCATCGACACCGATGTCTGGAATCCGGCAACCGATCCCGTTGTCCACACCCATTACGGACCGACGACGCTGAAGAACCGCGAGGAAAACCGCCGCTCGATCGCCGAGTTCTTCCATCTCGACAATGACGATGCTCCGATTTTCTGCGTCATCAGCCGTCTTACCTGGCAGAAGGGCATGGATATCGTCGCCAACGTTGCCGACCGGATCGTCGCCATGGGCGGCAAGCTCGTCGTGCTCGGTTCAGGTGAGGCTGCGCTGGAAGGCGCGCTGCTGGCATCGGCCAGCCGGAATCCTGGCCGCATCGGCGTTTCGATCGGCTATAACGAGCCGATGTCGCATCTGATGCAGGCCGGCTGCGACGCGATCATCATCCCCTCGCGCTTCGAGCCCTGCGGCCTGACCCAGCTTTACGCCCTGCGTTATGGCTGCGTGCCGATCGTCGCCCGCACCGGCGGATTGAACGACACCGTGATCGACGCCAATCACGCCGCACTTGCGGCGAAAGTGGCAACCGGCATACAATTCTCGCCCGTGACCGAAACGGGCATGCTACAGGCAATCCGCCGTGCGATGCATTTTTACGCGGACCGAAAACTCTGGACCCAACTGCAAAAGCAAGGCATGAAATCGGATGTCTCCTGGGAGAAGAGCGCCGAACGCTACGCTGCCCTCTATTCAAGCCTCGTCTCGAAAGGCATGTGACCTAAAATGATCAAGTCCGTACCCACCACGCCCTATCTGGACCAGAAACCCGGCACATCGGGTCTGCGCAAGAAGGTTCCGGTCTTCCAGCAGCCGAATTATGCGGAGAATTTCATTCAGTCGATCTTCGATTCGCTGGAAGGCTATCAGGGCAAGTGCCTCGTCATCGGCGGCGACGGACGTTACTACAATCGCGAAGTCATCCAGAAAGCGATCAAGATGGCCGCCGCCAACGGCTTCGGCAAGGTCATGGTCGGCAAGGGCGGCATTCTGTCGACGCCGGCCGCGTCCCACATCATTCGCAAGTACAAGGCCTTCGGCGGCATCATTCTCTCCGCCAGCCACAATCCCGGCGGCCCGACCGAAGACTTCGGCATCAAATACAATATCAACAATGGCGGCCCGGCGCCGGAAAAGATCACCGACGCGATCTATGCGCGCTCCAGGACGATCGACAGCTACAAGATCGCCGATTTCGCCGACGTCAATCTCGACCGCATCGGCAAGGACGAGCTTCCCGGCGGCATGATCCTCTCGGTCATCGACCCCGTCGAGGACTATGCCGCGCTGATGGAAGAGCTGTTCGATTTCGGCGCCATTCGCAACCTGATCAGCCTCGGCTTCCGCATCGCTTTCGACGGCATGAGCGCCGTCACCGGCCCCTATGCCAAGGAAATCTTCGAAAATCGCCTCGGCGCGCCCCTGGGTTCGGTGCGCAACTTCATGCCTCTGCCGGATTTCGGCGGCCATCATCCCGATCCGAACCCTGTTCACTGCAAGGAACTCTTCGACGAGATGATGGGCGAGGACGCGCCCGATTTCGGCGCGGCTTCCGATGGCGACGGCGACCGCAACCTCATCATCGGCCGCGGCATCTTCGTCACCCCTTCCGACAGTCTGGCGATCCTTGCCGCAAATGCCAACCTCGCCCCCGGCTATTCCGGCGGCCTCGCCGGCATCGCCCGGTCGATGCCGACATCGGGCGCGGCCGACCGCGTTGCCGAAAAACGCGGCATCGGCATGTATGAGACGCCGACCGGCTGGAAGTTCTTCGGCAACCTGCTCGACGCCGGCATGGCGACGATCTGCGGTGAGGAAAGCTCCGGCACCGGCTCCAGTCATGTCCGTGAGAAGGATGGCCTCTGGGCTGTGCTGCTGTGGCTGAACATCCTTGCCGTACGCGGCGAGAGCGTCGCCGACATCGTCACCCAGCACTGGCAGACCTACGGCCGCAACTATTACTCGCGCCACGACTATGAAGGCTTGGACACCGGCGCGGCGAACGACCTGATGGACAATCTCCGCAGCCAGCTCTCTACCCTGCCCGGCAAGAGCTTCGGCAGCCTGAGGGTCGAGGAGGCCGACGATTTTGCCTATCATGATCCGATCGACAAGTCCGTCAGCGAACATCAGGGCATCCGTGTGCTCTTCGAGGGCGGCTCCCGCGTCGTCTTTCGCCTGTCGGGCACCGGCACGTCTGGCGCAACCTTGCGTGTCTATATCGAGCGCTACGAGCCGGATTCGACTCGTCACAACATCGAAACGCAAGAAGCGCTCGCCGATCTGATTGCGGCCGCCGAGAGCATTGCCAGCATTCGTGAGCGCACGGGACGCGATGAGCCAACCGTGATCACCTGATCCGGGGGGAACATGCGGGACAGCAATTCGGCGCGGGGCGCGATCGTCTTCGAGACCGGCGTCGAATTTGCCGTGTGGTCGCATCATGCCGCGCAGATCGAACTCTGCCTCTTCGAAGATGACGGCAACAGGGAATTCGCGCGCCTGCCGATGGCCCGCGATGGCAACCACATCCATCGCCTCTTCGTCGGCGGCCTCGGGCAAGGCGCCCGCTACGGCTATCGCGCCGACGGCATCTATGCGCCCGACAACGGCCTCTGGTTCGATCCGTCCAAACTGCTGATCGATCCCTACGCCAAGGAAATCGACCGGCCGTTCCGTTACGACCCCCGCCTCGGGCTCTACGGAGAAGACAGCCAGGATCTGATGCCGAAGGCGATCGTCACCACCGATACCCCAGCCGCAATCGACAAGCCGCTCTTCAAAGCGGGCGGTTTTATCTATGAAGTGGCGGTGCGGCCCTTCACTATCCTTCACCCCGATGTGCCGGAAGCCGAACGCGGCACCGTCGCAGCCCTTGCTCATCCCTCCGTCATCGCGCATCTGAAGCGGATCGGTGTCGATGCCGTCGAACTGATGCCGATTTCGGCGTGGATCGATGAGCGCCACCTGCCGCCGCTCGGCCTGACCAACGGCTGGGGCTACAATCCCGTCGGCTTGATGGCGCTTGATCCGCGAATTGTCCCCGGCGGCATGGCGGAGCTGCGCAAGACCGTTGCCGCCCTCCATGCCGAAGGCATCGCCGTCATCCTCGATCTGGTCTTCAACCATACCGGCGAGAGCGACCGCTATGGCACGACGCTGTCGCTGCGCGGCCTCGACAACTTGCATTATTACCGCCACGCCCAAAACAGCCCCGGCGAACTCGTCAACGACACCGGCACCGGCAACACGATCGCCTGCGATCATACCGAGGTCAGGCGCCTCGTCATCGACAGCCTGCGCCATTTCGTACTCAACGCCGGTGTCGATGGTTTCCGCTTCGACCTCGCCCCGGTGCTGGGCCGCACCGCAAGCGGCTTTGAGCGCGACGGCGGGACGCTCGCTGCGATCCTCGCCGATGATCTGCTCGCCGACCGCATCATGATTGCCGAACCCTGGGATATCGGCCCGGGTGGTTACCAACTCGGCAACTTCCCGCCGCCCTTCCTCGAATGGAACGATAGGGTGCGCGACGATCTGCGCTGCTACTGGCGTGGCGACCAATGGAAGACCGGCTCGCTCGCGACGGCGCTTGCCGGTTCCTCCGACATCTTCTCTCGAAACGATGGCAAAGGCACACGCAGCGTCAATTTCCTCGCCGCCCATGACGGCTTCACGCTGATGGACCTCGTCTCCTATGCCGGCAAACACAATGACGCCAACGGCGAGCACAATCGGGACGGCCACAACGAGAACCATTCCTGGAACAATGGCGTCGAGGGTGAGACCCTCTATCCCACAATCCGTAAGCGCCGGATCAGTGACGTGATGGCGCTGATATCGACGCTCTTTGCCAGTCGCGGCAGCATCATGCTGACGGCGGGTGACGAGGGCGGCCGCAGCCAGCGCGGCAACAACAACGCCTATTGCCAGGACAATGAGATCACCTGGCTGGACTGGAAGGCGCTCAATCAGGATCTTATCGCCCATACCGCTTTCGTCGCAGGACTGCGCCGCCGCTTCACTGTTTTTTCCGAAACAGGCTTCCTCTCCGGCAATGGCGATGTCGAATGGATCTCACTCTCCGGCGAACCGATGACCGTTGCCGAATGGGAGACGCCGTCGCTTTCGACGCTTGGCATGCTGCTCGCCACCGGCGACCGCTCCTCGCGCGGCAGGAACACCCGGCTTGCCGTGCTTTTCAATCGCTCGGAGAGCCGCCAGCTCTTTACGCTCCCGTCGGGAAACGAGCCGGACTGGCGCCAACTGACGCCGGAGGGAGCAAAGAGGGCCGACGCCCGCGTGACCGTCAAGCCACGCTCCGTTGCCTTTTTCGTAGAAAAATGACCGCCTCCCCCCACGCACGCAAATCCTTGTCGCAATTGTCATAAATGCACGATAAGGCTTGCCCGGCGGCTTTTCTCACGAGGAATTCATGGTCACGGAAATTTCACTCTCCGACGTGCGGGGATTGATCGGCATGGAAACGGGTCTTTCGGATTGGATCACCGTTGACCAGACAATGATCGACGCCTTTGCGGGGGCGACCGACGACCATCAGTTCATTCATGTCGATCCCGAGCGTGCGGCAGCCGAAAGCCCCTTCGGCGGCACCATCGCCCATGGTTTCCTGACGCTGTCCCTATTGTCGGCGATGAACTACAATTGCCTGCCGAAAGTGCGCGAGCAGACAATGGGCATCAACTACGGTTTCGACCGCGTCCGCTTCATGACGCCGGTCAGGAGCGGCGCCCGCGTGCGCGGCCGCTTCCTGCTCTGCGACGCCCGCTTCCGCGGCGGCGGCATGCTGATGACCACCTATGACGTGACGATCGAAATCGAAAACGAGAAGAAGCCGGCGCTGATGGCAAAATGGATCACCATCATCCAATTTGATCCGAAGGACCGCCCAGAAGACGCGTAGGCAAGAGCCGCTTTCCTACCCAGCTCGATTGACGACGGCTTCCCGCATCCATCACGGATGCCACACATTGGTACGAAATGGGCCGCAACTGTCATTTGCGGCCCTGAAAATCTCATCTGGTTCTTAAGCAACCGGCCTTCAAAGCCTCAAAGCCCGGCATCTTCCGCCGCCTCGGCCAAGAGCCCGAAGACGTAATCGGAAAACGACCGCCAGCACTCCACGCGGAACGTGTCCTCTTCCGTGCGAAAAAGCACGATCTCTGCCTTGCCGAAAACGGTCCGCGAGGCGGCGCCGACCGGAAAGGAAGACAGCGACAGATCCTGCGGGCAGCCGGCCGCGAGCGTGGCCTCCGCACCCGGCCCGGAAACGATAACCGCCACGTTGCGGTGGGAGACGTCTGTCGCGGAATGCAGCGCGCCGGCGCTGGAACATGCCGCCATCAGATCGCCGCCCGCTTCGTCGATCAACAGCCACTCGTCCGGCCCGATCCAGAGCGCCGAGCGCGCACCGGCGCGGCCGGACGTTTTCGGAGTGGTCGGCACAGACAGGCCGAGAGCCAAAGAAATTGCTTTAAGCGACCCTGCCGGCGCGCGCAGCGCCACGCGGCTCGCGGGCGGTGCGACGGCCAGGCGCACGGTGGCGGAGCCGCCGAGACGGCCGGCCAACGCCGGTTTGCGAATTGCGACATCAGCCATGAATGCGGCCTCCTTCCTTGTCAAAGAACACCAGGTCCGTCACTTCGACAGCGATTGTCCGGTCCGGCATCGGCACATAAAGCGTCTCGCCCATTCGCGCCCGGCCGCCGGCGACCAGCGCGAAGGCGATCGACCTGCCGCAATTTTCCGACCAATAGGCCGATGTGACGTGGCCGAGCATCGTCATCGGCTTCGGCTCGTTCGGGCTCGCGACGACCTGCGCGCCTTCTTCGAGCACCAGCTTCTGGTCCTTGGTGACGAGGCCGACGAGTTGCTTGCGCCCCTCCTTGACGAGGTCCGGCCGCTGCAGCCCGCGAATGCCGACGAAGTCCTTCTTCTTCTTCGAAACGGCCCAGGCGACGCCTGCGTCGTCGGGGGTCACGGTCCCGTCCGTATCCTGGCCGACGATGATATAGCCCTTCTCGGCGCGAAGAACGTGCATCGTCTCCGTACCGTAGACGCAGGCGCCGAGCGGTTCGGCATTGGCCCAGACCGCTTCGAGCACCGACTGGCCGTAATCGGCCGGCACGTTGATTTCGAAACCGATTTCACCGGTGAAGGAAACGCGGAAGAGCCGCGCCGGTACGCCGCAGACCGTGCACTCGGCAACGCTCATATGCGGGAAGGCCTCGTTCGAAAGATCGAGCCCTTCGACGAGAGGCTCGACGATCTCGCGCGCCTTCGGTCCCTGTACGGCGATGACAGCCCATTGTTCGGTCACCGAGGTCAGCCACACCTTCAGATCCGGGAATTCCGTCTGCAGGTAATCTTCCATGTGATGGAGAACACGCGGCGCTCCGCCTGTTGTCGTCGTCACATGGAAACGGTCCTCCGCCAGGCGGCCGACGACGCCATCGTCATAAACGAAGCCGTCCTCACGCGTCATGATGCCGTAGCGCGCCTTGCCGGGCTTCAGCGTGTCCCAGGCATTGGTGTAGATAAGGTTGAGGAATTTCGCCGCATCCGGGCCTACAACCTCGATCTTGCCGAGCGTCGACGCATCGAAGATCCCTGCCGACTCGCGGGCCGTGCGGCACTCGCGCGCAACCGCCTGATGCATGTTCTCGCCGGCACGCGGATAGAACCAGGCGCGTTTCCAGTTGCCGACGTCTTCGAAAACGGCGCCATGGGCCTCTTCCCAGCCATGCAGCGGCGTCTTGCGCGTCGGATCGAACAGCTTTCCGCGCGAATGGCCGATCAACGTACCATAGGTCACCGGCGTGTAGGGCGCGCGGAAGGTGGTGAGACCGACACGCGGGATTTCCTTGCCAAGCATTTCCGCGGCAATCGCCAGGCCATGCATGTTGGAAAGCTTCCCCTGGTCCGAGGCCATGCCATTGGTCGTGAACCGCTTGATATGCTCGATCGAGTGCATGCCTTCGCGCACGGCAAGGCGGATATCCTTGGCGCAGACATCGTGCTGGAAATCGATGAAGGCTTTGGCGTTCGTCTTCGGCCCGGCGCCTTCGGCAGCGCCGATCATCCCGCCCGTCCAGTCATAGGGCTGCTCGGCCGAGATCGTGATTTTCCCGCCGCCGCTCTTGCCGGCGGCCTGCGCCATCAGTTCGCCGGCAGCAAGCGATTCCTCGACCGTCCGCTGCAAGTCGTCTGTGCCGTTGCAGGCGCCGACCGACAGGCAATCCTGCGCATAGGTGCCGGGCAAGAAGCGCTGACTTTCCGCTTCGAAGGCCACCTTGCCGCGCGACTGCGAGAACAGGTGCACGGATGGCGTCCAGCCGGCCGAAACCAGAAGCGCGTCGACCGCGATCTTGCGCGGCGAGCCGCCGCCATTGCGCGCCACCGTCATCGATGAGATGCGCAGCCGCCCTGCCGTGTTGACGACCGACTGGCCTGTGAGAACATCGATGCCGAGCGAACGCGCCTCTGCCAGCACCGCCGCTCCCGGCGCCTGCCTGCAATCGACGATGGCGGCGATCGACACGCCGGCCCGCTTCAGATCGAAAGCCGCCTCATAGGCGGAGTCATGCGCCGTGTAGATGCCGATATTGCTTCCGACGGCAACGCCGTAATGATTGAGATACATCCGCCCCGCCGAAGCCAGCATGATGCCGGGCCGGTCGTTGTTCGGAAATACCATATGCCGCTCGATCGCGCCGGTGGCGAGGATCACCCGCTTGGCGCGGACCTGCCACAGCCGTTCGCGCGGCAGATCGCTCGATGGTTTGGCGATATGATCGGTGACGCGTTCGGCAAGGCCGACGAAATTGTGGTTGTAGTAACCGAAGGCGGTCGTGCGGATGAGCACTTCGACATTGTCCATCGCCTTCAGCCGCGCCGCGGTCTTCTGTGCCCAGGCGTAACCGTCCTGTCCGTCGATGGTCACGCCGGCATCGTAGCGCAACGCTCCGCCTGCTTCCGCCTGCTCGTCGCACACGATTACCTTCGCACCGGTCTCGGCCGCGGCCAGCGCCGCCGAAAGCCCGGCAACACCGGCGCCGACTACCAGCACGTCGCAATGGGCGTAACGGCTGGCATAATGGTCCGGATCCTCCTCCGTCGGCGCGACGCCGAGACCGGCAGCGCGGCGAATGAACGGCTCGTAGACGTGTTTCCAGGCGGCGCGCGGCCACATGAAGGTCTTGTAATAGAAGCCGGCGGCGAAGAACGGCGACATCAGATTGTTGACCGCACCGACGTCATAGGCAAGCGAGGGCCAGCGGTTCTGCGACTGGACGATCATGCCGTCGAAGATTTCCTGCACTGTGGCGCGCACGTTCGGCTGCTTGCGCGCCTTGTCGCGGGCGACGTCGATCAGCGCGTTCGGCTCCTCGGCCCCTGCGGACAGAATACCGCGTGCCCGGTGGTATTTGAACGAACGGCCGACGAGATGAATGCCGTTGGCGATCAGCGCCGAGGCGACGGTATCGCCTTCGAGCGCCGTATAGCTCTTGCCGTCGAAGCTGAAGCGCGCGGTCTTTGCAGGCGTCAGACGCCCCTTGCCGACGATACGATTTGCGCCGCTCATTGCGCCTCTCCTTCCACGGCTTCATAGGTCTCGACAGGCCCGTGCTGTTCGGCCTCGGCACCGATCCGCGGCTTCGGCTCGCCTGCCTTGTAGGTGATGATGAACTTGTCGCTCACCGTATCGCGCGCCGCGTTGAAGAACCGGCCGCAGCCGTGAATATGCCGCCAGCGCTCGAAGATCAGCCCCTTCGGGTTGTCGCGCAGAAAGAAATACTCTTCGAATTCCTCGTCCGAGATCGAGGCGATATCGGACGGCCGCACGATATGCGCGTCACCCGCGCCGCGGAATTCGAGCTCGGAACGCTCTTCCTGACAATAAGGGCAATGGATCAGCAGCATGTGAGATTTCCTTCTCCTCCCCTTCTCCCGAGCCGGGAGAAGGTACGTTCAAGGCGGATGAGGGCGTGAATAACGAAAGGAGCGGGCATTTGAGCGAACACGTTCATCATCAGTGCGCCACCGCCGCAGCCGCCGCTTCATCGATCAGCCGGCCGCTGCGGAAGCGTTCCAGCGTCAGGCCGGCATTAAACTTGTGCGCTTCATCGCGGGCGATCAGGTGCGCAAAGAGATTGGCCGAGCCGGGCGTCGCCTTGAAGCCGCCGGTGCCCCAGCCGCAATTGACGTAAAGCCCGGGTACCGGCGTCTTCGACTGGATCGCCGAACGGTCCGGCGTATTGTCGACGATGCCGCCCCATTGCCGCATCATCTTCACGCGCCGGAACATCGGAAAGAGTTCGCAGATGGCGTCGAGCGTATGCGTGATGATCTGCAACCCGCCGGTCTGGGAATAGGAATTATACTGGTCGGTACCGGCGCCGATGACAAGCTCGCCCTTGTCGGACTGCGAGATATAGGCATGCACCGTGTTCGACATGACGACGCAGGGGAAGATCGGCTTCAGCGGCTCGGAGACCAGCGCCTGCAGCGGGCTCGATTGCAGCGGGACGCGGACATCCGCCATCTTCATTATTGTCGATGTATGGCCGGCGGCCGATACGCCGACCTTTCTGGCGCCGATGAAGCCGCGCGAGGTCTCGACCCCGGTCACCCGTCCGTCCGGACCGCGCCGGATGCCGGTCACTTCGCAGTTCTGAATGATGTGCACGCCTCGATCGGAGGCCGCCCGCGCATATCCCCAGGCCACCGCATCGTGCCGCGCCGTGCCGCCGCGCCGCTGCAGCGCCGCGCCGTTGATCGGATAGCGCGCGCTGGCGGAGATGTCGAGCGGCGGACAATAGGCCTTGGCCTGCTCCGGCGTCAGCCATTCATTGTCGATGCCGTAGAGCCGGTTGGCGTGGATGTGTCGCTTGAAGGACTGCTGGTCGTGAATATTGTGCGAGAGCATCATCACGCCGCGCGGCGAATACATCACATTGTAGTTGAGCTCCTGTGAAAGCCCTTCCCAGAGCTTCATCGAGTGCTCGTAAATGTGCATGCTCTCTTCATAGAGATAGTTCGAGCGGATGATGGTGGTATTGCGCCCGGTATTTCCGCCGCCGAGCCAACCCTTCTCGATCACCGCCACATTGGTGATACCGTGCTCCTTGGCAAGGTAATAAGCGGCTCCCAAGCCATGTCCGCCAGCGCCGATGATAACGACGTCGTACTCGGCGCGCGGCTCCGGCGAAGTCCACTGCTTCTCCCAACCTCTGTGGCCGCGAAGGGCCTCCCGCGCCACGGCAAAAACCGAATATTTCCGCATCCGCCTTCTTCTCCTTCGGGCAAGGGCTGTTCTCGCGCCCATACAAATCGCAAATCCAAATGCGGCACAACGGCTCTTTTGCGACGCGCAAGAGCTTTGGTTTTGACACTATGCGACATGATGCCGAAACTGCGCCGTTTCCGGAGCCATTCTGCGGATCTCAGCCGACGTCGGAAGTTGACGCAAAAGCCGCACGTCGGTCGATCGCCGCCGCGCCCTAGCCCAAGTGGGCGAGAAGACATGCAGTTGCTAAAATGTTAATTCACCCGGTGTTCCCGGGGTACATGTATCATGTGGGGTCGGCATACATTACTCGCGGCGCTTTGCATCGTGCTTCCCAGCGCGCTGCCGGCGCCCGCCGCAGAGCCGGTCGGCCAGGCTGTCGTCATCAGGACGGAGGTGACGGGACAAGGCGGGCCGATTGAGGTCAACACCAGCGTTCACCGCGACGAGCGTATCCGGACATCACAATCCGGACTCGGCCAATTCCTGTTTCGCGACGGTACCAAGCTGGCGGTCGGCTGGGGCTCCTCGGTCGTCATCGACAAATATGTCTTCGACGATTCACAATCCGTCAAGAAACTCACCATTAAGGCAGCGAAAGGTACCTTTCGCTGGGTCAGCGGCAATTCCCAATCCTCGGCCTACCAGATTCTGACGCCCGCCGGCACCATCGGCGTGCGCGGCACCGCATTCGATTTCTACGTGGGCCAAGACGGCACCACCGCCGTCGTCTTGCTGAACGGTGCGGCCAGCTTCTGCGGCCCGGGCGGCTGCCGCCAGTTGCAGCAGCGCTGCGATTGCGTCGTCGCCAAGCCGAACGGCGCTATGTCGCCGGCCCGCCGGGTCGATCCGAGCGTTCTCGATACGCTCGGAAATCCCCGCGCCCTCCCCTTCCTCTCCGGCAGCCAGCGGCTTGCAGGCGGCATCGGCATGCTCGGCGGCTGCAATATGGCCACGGTTGCACCGGAAAGAAAGGACAGATTGCGACCTCCGCCGGCAATTGCCCCAGCTCCACAGAGACAGGATCCGCCACAGAGACAGGCCGAGCCGCAAAAGGAGCGACCGAGCAAGCCCGATAAGCCCCATCATCATCATGACAGGCCCCATCATGACAAGCCGGATAGACCGGACAAGCATGATGGCCATGGCCGGCATGACAATGACGGCAAGCCCGGAAATCACGGCGAGGATCATCGCGGACACGACCGCGATCATCATGGACATCGGGATCACAATCATGATCATGATCACGACAACGATCGCAACCACGACAGGGATCGGAATTTCAATCGCGGGCGCTGAGGCCGTCAGTCTGCAGCGCTCTTTTCGATCCCCTCGGGCACTTCGCGGAAATGATCGGTCCTGCCGGATATGCGCTGGTAGAATTCCGACAATCCGCCGATCACCTGCACTGCCCTGAGCTTTGCCGTACCGATAAGCTTCCGGCTGTTCCTGGAATGCGATTGCAGGGCCTGCATCAGCTGCCGGTGAACGACCTCAAGCGCGGCGAATTCTTGGGATACCGCCACCCGCTCATCGCCGACGACGGCAAGGATCTGTGTCCGGCTGCTCTTCCCCTTGAGCGCAAGGGCGCCCGCTTCGATAAGCGCCATTCCCTGCACTGACCGTGCGGTGCTGTCGGAGATGAGAATATCGAAGCCGACTTCCTTGCAGGACGATTCAATGCGGGCTGCGACGTTGACCGCATCTCCGACTGCCGAATAGTTGAAGCGGGTCTTGGCGCCCATATTGCCGACGCAAGCAACGCCGGTATGGATGCCGATGCCGATGCCGACCTCCTGACCGGGTCCGAAGCCGAAGGCGTCGCTGGCGTTCAGTTCGGCGAGTGTCTCACGCATGGCGAGCGCCGTGCGAACTGCCTTGGTTTCGTGATCCGCAACATCAACCGGCGCATTCCAGAATGCCATGATCGAATCGCCGATAAACTTGTCGAGAGTACCTTCGTTAGCCACGACATGACGGCTCAGCGCGTCGAGCAATGTATTCAGGAAGGCAACGACATCAGTCGGCGCCAGCCGTTCGCTGATCTCAGTGAAGTTCCTGACGTCGACGAACATCACCGTCAACTCCCGGTCATCTCCACCGAGGCGCAAGGCATCGCGGTTATGCTCGATGCGATGGAGCAGTGACGGAGAAAGATAATGTCCGAAGGCGCGCCGCACCTCGCGCCTTTCCCGGTCGATCACCAGAATGCGAAATGAGGTTGCCGCAAAATGGGTGATCGATCCACTGATGATCGGCGCCAGCGGATCGAGAAGAAGCCCCGCATAGAGGAAGAAGAGCCAGGAGGCCACGAGCGCCATTGCCGTAATGAGCAGGCCGCAGACCAGTGCGACGGCGGGACTGACGAAGGTCGTCACCATGACGAGCAGGCATCCGAGCACCGCGATCGTGAGGATTTCCAGCCCGTCCGCCCAATCGGGCCGCGACAGGAAACGGCCGGAGAGAATCTGTTCGACGGCCTGCGCATGCATCGAAACGCCGGGAACATTCTCGCCGAGCGCCGTGACGCGGATGTCCTGCAGGCCCGCCGCCGAGGTGCCGACGAAGACGATGCTGCCGTCAACGGCGGCAGAGACCTCAGGAGACGCGCCTCCGGCGGCGAGCACCTGGCGGGCGGAGATATAGCGCTCGGCCCGGTCGGGGCTGACATAGAGCCAGAATTCGCCCGCCGCCGTCAGCGGCACGACGAAATCGCCGATCTTTGCCGATGTCATCACGCCGGCGCGATCGGGCGCGCCGGCCAACACATATGTCGATACACCCTGCGCGACGCGCAGCGCCTCGACCGCGAGATTGGGATAGAGCTGCACGCCGTCAGTCAGGAACAACGGCACCGCCCGCACCACCGGCGAAGGATTGCCGGGATTCAGACTGATGTGGCCGAGCCCTGCGGCATTGGCTTCCAATTGCGGCCTGAGCGGCGTCGATGCGGCAAGGTAGGGCGGAGCCGAGACGGGGCTTTCCCCGGTGAAAGCAAAGCCCGCCTTGACAGGCGGCCGGTAACTGCCCTCGTTGGAAAGCCCGAAACCGAGCACGACGGGTTTGCCGGAGATCGAGCGGGCAAAGATTTCGTCATTGTCGGGAAGCTTCTCTGCCAGGGACGGATCAACCCCCGCGACCTCGCGCACGACGTTGCGCGGCGACAGCCGGTCCGGCTCTGAAAAGAGGACGTCGAAGGCGATGGCCGCCGCGCCCATGTCAGAAAGCCGGTCCACCAGCAGGGCCAACCGGTCCCGTGGCCACGGCCATTGACCGAATTCGCGCAACGACGCCTCGTCGATATCGATCACACGGACCGGCATGGGCTCGAATGTTCTCGGAAGCAGGCGCTGATACTCATCGAAGGTCACGCCACGGATCAGCTTGAAGATCCCGGGATCGTCTGCCCGCAGCATCGTCAGCGCGGCCACGATCATCAGCCCGATAACGACACCGATTTGCTGCACGCGCGTCATCATCTCAACCGGTGTCCCCCTGCCAAACGACAGGCTACGCCGCTTTCTGTCCGAACGCCATTCGCCCATGCGCTGCCGACGCTTCTTTTCGCGTTCCAGCCTTCCGCTTCCCGCCGGTCGGCGCAACGGCATCTTCAAATTTGGCGACGCCGTCAGTTCGACCACGCTTTTGCTTGGACCACACGGCTTCGATCTTGTCGGACGCGCGGTGAAATGTTCTTGTAACGGCGCGAAGCGCGAATGCTTTTATATGGAAGAGTGAGGGGCTCCCCGTGATTTCCGAAACCGCCGTGCGCCGCAGTGGCTATTGGCTGATCGTCGTCGTGCTGGCGATGCTTGCAGGACTGCCGCTTGCCGTCTGGTTCGACATCAGCGATCTCTCAGGAAATACCCTCAGACGCCAGGCGCGCGATATGAGCTCGCTGATATCGAGCATCCGCTCCTACTATTCCGCCAATATCGTCGGACGCGTTCTGGCCGCGCACGCCAGCGGCGCGACCGCAGGCACGGTCGTCTCCCACAACTACGCCAACATCCCAGGCGCCATCCCGCTGCCGGCAACACTTTCGCTGGAACTCGGCGACGTCATCAAGGAGCAGCAGGCCAACATCACATACCGCTTCGTCTCCGATCTGCCGTTCAAGAGCCGCGCTTCCCATGAGCTCGACGATTTCGAGAAACGAGCGCTTGGCGCGTTGCGCGCCAATCCGCAGCAGACGTTGAGCGACCTCACCCGCGTCGGATTGACCGATACCTTGCGGTTCATCACGCCCGTCGTCATGGGCCAGGCCTGTGTTGCCTGTCACAACACCCACCCGGAAAGCCCGAAGACCGATTGGAAGGTCGGCGATGTACGCGGCATTCAGGAAGTGATCATCAAGCAACCCTATGCAAGCAACGTCTTCGCCTTCAAATATCTGCTCTGCTATTTTCTTTTTGTCGCCGTCATCGGCCTCAGCTTCATTCTGCTGCAGCGCCAGCAGGCCCGCGCGATCCATGGCGCCAACCGGGATCTCGAAGCGGCCAACGAATTCCTGGCGAGCGTTTCCCTGAAGATTTCACGCTATCTCTCGCCGCAGATCTATAAGAGCATCTTCAGCGGACAGAAAGACGTCGTCGTTCATACCGAGCGCAAGCGCCTGACGATTTTCTTCTCCGACATCAAGGATTTCACCGCGACCACCGAGCGGCTGCAGCCGGAAGCGCTGACGGAGATGCTCAACGAATATCTGACCGAAATGTCGAATATTGCGCTCACCCATGGCGGCACGGTGGACAAGTTCATCGGTGATGCCATGCTGGTGTTCTTCGGCGACCCGGAAACGAAGGGTCCGGAGGAAGATGCGAAGGCCTGCCTGCGCATGGCCGTCGACATGCAGCGCCGCCTCGGGGAGCTCAAGGATAGATGGCGCAGAAATGGGACCGAGGAGCCTTTCGTCGTGCGCATGGGAATCAACAGCGGTTACTGCAACGTTGGCAATTTCGGCAGCAATGACCGCATGGACTATACGATCATCGGCGCGGAGGCCAATCTCGCGGCCAGGCTGCAGTCGATCGCCCAAGGCGGGGAAATCGTCATCAGCTACGAAACCTATGCGCTGGTGAACGAGATCGTCGACGCCCATCCCCTGCCGCCGATCACCATGAAGGGCATCCAGCGCGAGGTCGTGCCCTATGCCGTCGATGGACTGACGCTCGGCGCCGACCACAAGAGCCGCGTTCTGAGCGAACATCTCTCTGGTCTCGACCTGCATCTGGATATGAGCCGGCTGGAGCCTGCCGATCGACTCCGGGTCAGGACGGCCCTCAAGGAGGCAATCGCCGCCCTGGACGACGCCTTGCCGGAAGCGGCTCGCTTGAGACAGGATGCAGGGCAGATGTGATTTTTCCAGCTGCCACCGATAACCATCTGGACTTCCCCTACTCGATCTGCTATCCCGCATCACCAATCGCAAGGCTGCGGCCGCGCGAACGTTATATTTTTGCCCCTGGCGCTGCGCTGCCTCAGGCATCAACCAAACCAAAGGAACGTGATTCTCGTGCAGGTACTTGTCCGCGATAACAATGTTGATCAGGCTCTCCGCGCTCTCAAGAAGAAGATGCAGCGCGAAGGCATTTTCCGCGAAATGAAGATGCGCGACTACTACGAGAAGCCGTCGCAGAAGCGCGCTCGCGAAAAGGCCGAGGCTGTTCGCCGTGTTCGCAAGCTGGCTCGCAAGCGCGCACAGCGCGAAGGCCTGGTCGCACGCTAAGCGTTGCCGTCGTTTTTTCGACGTTTTCAGATGCATTGTGGCGGGGGCGATGGGTTCGCCGCCCGCCTTTTTAGTTTGCCGCTGAAGATCGCATATCCGGATATTGGATATGCCGCATGGGGAAAGCGAGCCCGAATGGCTGATACCACCTTCAATCCGTCCCGCGCCTGGCGCTTTCAGAAAACCGCATTCCTCCCGGCTTTGACGCTGGCGGCCATGATCGGCCTCGCGGGCTGCGAGACGACCAACACCACGGATGCCGTAATCCGCATCGACAAGGCGCAGGGCTCGGAAGAGAACATTGCGTCGCTGACGGCCGTTATCAATGCCAATCCGAGGGATCCCGAAGGGTATAATGTCCGCGGTTCCGCCTATGGCCGCGGCGGCCAGTTCCGCCAGGCGCTAAATGATTTCAACACGGCATTGCAGATCAACCCGCGCTTCTTCCAGGCCTATGCCAACCGCGCCCTGGTCTATCGCAACATGGGCCAGCAGCAGCAGGCGATTGCCGACTACAACGCCGCCCTGCAGATCAATCCGAGCTACGACGTCGCTTATATCGGCCGCGGCAATGTCTATCGCATGGCAGGCCAGGACGATGCGGCTTTCAACGATTTCAGCAAGGCGATTCAGCTCGGCACGACCGATGGCCGCGCCTATCACAATCGTGGCCTGATCTACCAGAAGCGCAATCAGCAGGATAAGGCAATCGACGATTTCTCGAAGGCTATCTCGCTCGCCCCGAATTCACCAGAGCCCTATAATGGCCGCGGCATCTCCTACATCGCGCTGAATGACGACGACAACGCGTTTGCCGATTTCAATCACGCGATCGATCTCAACGGCAACATCGCCGAATCCTGGGCCAACCAGGCTCTTGTCTACGAACGTCGCGGCGACAAGGCAAAAGCGGCCCGCTCCTATCGCCATGCGGTCGGGCTTGACCCGAAATACCAGCCGGCCCGCGATGGTCTCGCCCGAGTCGGCGCTCCAGCCGGCTAAGGATGTGAATTGGGCAGCCGGAACATCGGATGCCGCAGAACCTTGGCGTTGCGGGAAATCTCCGGCAAAACCGCCTTATCGATGACCGGCCCGGTGCGCGCGTGCAGCGCCAGCAGCGGGAGCGTCTGTCATGCAGGCGGCCGCATCGCCTTTGAAAGAGAGGCGGAAAAACCGCCGCCGTCTTCGATGGCATGTCATACGATATTGCAACCTGCTTTTGCTCCCCCTAACATGCGGCTGCTTCGATAGCCCGCTATCGGGGTATGCGAAAACATGGTGAGGGCGGTTTGCGAGAGATGCGGATCTTTGCTTTCCTGACCGCAGACGAAAACGGTTGCGGACAGCGCGCACAGCAGCGCCGCGCGTCTTTCAAGACGCACAATGGACGCGGCAATACCGGGACTTGTGGCGGCGGCGCGCAATAAATGAAGATCGTCGCATTGTTTTTTCCCAAAGCTTCGATCGGCACCTATCTGGTCGCCATGGCGGTGGCAATCGCGCTGCCGATCTTCGCCTTCGTGGCGCTGCTTCTGCTGCAGCTGGAGGACAACCAGCGCTCGACGCTGAAGCGCGAGACGGCACAGGACGCGCTTGCCCTTTCGCGCATCATCGATCGCCAGCTTCAGGACATGGCGACGACGTTGCGGCTGCTGTCGAGCTCCCCGGAACTCGAAAACGGCGACTTCGCCTCCTTCCACGAACGCACGGAAGCCGCTCTGCGGAACAATACGCTCTATGTCCTCGCCGTCGACCGCGCCGGTCAGCAACTGCTGAACACACGCCGGCCTTTCGGTACGGTACTCGGAAAGACGGCAAACATCGCCGCCCTCGATGCCGCCATAAACTCCGGTCGCATCGAGGCGTCTGATGTGTTCCGCGGCAGAACCAGCGGCGAATGGGTCTATAACGTCACCCTGCCAAGAAAGAACGATCCGGTCGCCGCCCTGATCGTCACACAGGATGCCAAGGATCTCGGCAGGCTCGTGACGACCCAAGGTCTTGCCCCCGGCTGGTCGGCCGCCGTCCTCGATCAAAGCGGTCACGTGGTCGTTGCCGCCGGCCCCGCCGCCCTCGAACCCGGCACGCCCTTCGATCCGCGCATCCTGCCGGCGCTTAGCTTTTCCCGGGGAGTCTTCGAAGATAAGACGATCCTGCCGCATATGCTTCTCGGCTATGCACAAATTCCCGGCTGGTCTTGGAAGACGGTGATCTGGGGGCCGGTGGCGCAGGCTTCGATTCTCAGCACCTGGCGTTTTCTCATCATCGGAGGCGTTGCGCTTGTAATCGTCGCGGTGCTGGCCGCCTATGCCGTCGCGAGACAGGTCCGCACCACCATCCGCGAGATCGCCGACATGGCGAACCGCATGGGCCAGGGCCACATCGTCTCACCCGTTGAAACGAGCGTCACCGAGGCGAATCAGGTGGCGATCGCTCTTTCGAATGCCTCATTCGATCGCAGCCAGACCGAAGACCGGTTGCGCTTCGTCATGCATGAACTCGTCCACCGCACCAAGAATCTTCTCACGCTTGCTCAGGCCATGATGCGCCAGCTCGCCAAACAGGCCGACAGCGTCGAAACCTTTCAAGCCGCTGTCGCCAACCGCCTTGAGGGCCTAGTACGTTCGATCGAGCTTCTGACCAGCGAGCAATGGGGAGGCGTGTCGCTCCGGCGGGTGGTCGACATCCATCTGCAGGCTTTCCCACAATCGCGCGAACAGATCGAAATCACAGGCGAAGATTTCGTCCTGAAGCCGGATGCGGTGCAGAATCTCGGCCTTGCTCTGCATGAGCTCGCTACCAATTCGGTGAAATATGGCGCGCTCTCCGTCCCGCAGGGCCGCGTCCGCTTCGACTGGCACGATGTCAGGGACGAAAACAAGCCGGATGCCCTGCTCCGCTTCACCTGGGAGGAGTGCGGCGGCCCGCCGGTTACAGAGCCCTCCCGCTCAGGCTTCGGCACAACCGTCATCAAGGCGCATGCCGCTTCCGCCTTCCGAGGCACGGTGCAGGTCGATTTCCGGCCCGAAGGCCTGTTATGGGTGCTGACAGCCCAGCGCGCGACGCTGGAGCGGGAATAACCCAGGAACAATCGCCACCTCAACCGGTTCGAACAGGTCGTTTTCAAGGAGAAGGACCATGTTCAAGCAAACGATGATCGCCGCCGCGGCTCTGACGGCGGTTGCCTGGGCAAGCCCGGCGAGCGCGGAAAATTATGTGACGCTTGGCCGTCTGGTCTGCGGATCAGATGGCGGTCAGGGTCTGATCGTCACCTCGCAAAAGAACCTCATCTGCACGTATACGCCGGCAGCCGGGGGCGCCAAGGCCGTCTATGCCGGAAAAATCGAGAAGTTCGGCCTCGACATCGGCCAGACGGGCAAGAGCGTGATGATCTGGCAGGTGCTGGCAAAGACCGGCACCAAGATGCCGCAATTTGCTCTTGCCGGCGAATATTACGGTGTCGGCGCCGATGCGAGCATCGGTGCGGGCGCCGGCGCCAAAGTGATCGCCGGAGGCACCAATAAGGCCTTCATGCTGCAGCCGCTGAATGTCCAGGCCCAGGAAGGGCTGAACCTGGCGATCGGCGTCGAGAAGATGACGCTGGTGCCGGGCGAGATATGAGAAAGCAGCCCCGAAGGGCGGCTGCATCCTCAATGCGCGATCGCCTTATTGATATCCTCGGTCATTTTCTTAGCGTCGCCGAGTAGCATCATCGTGCCGTCCTTGTAGAACAGCGTGTTGTCGATGCCGGCATAACCCGAACCAAGCGAGCGCTTGACGAACAGGCAGGTCTTCGCCCGATCGACGTCGAGGATCGGCATGCCGTAGATCGGCGAGGTCTTGTCGTCGCGCGCTGCCGGATTGGTGACGTCATTGGCGCCGATGACATAGGCGACGTCGGCCTGGGCAAATTCCGAATTGATGTCCTCGAGCTCGAAGACCTCATCATAGGGAACATTGGCTTCGGCCAGCAGCACGTTCATATGACCTGGCATGCGGCCGGCGACCGGGTGGATCGCATATTTCACCTCGACGCCGTTCTTCTTGAGATTATCGGCGAGTTCGCGCAACGCATGCTGAGCCTGGGCGACCGCCATGCCGTATCCCGGCACGATGATGACCTTGGAGGCATTCGCCATCAGATAGGCTGCATCCTCGGCGGAGCCGAGCTTGACGGTCCTGTCTGACGTATCGGTCCCACCCGGCGCCGTCTCGCCACCGAAACCGCCGAGAATGACCGAGACGAAGGAGCGGTTCATCCCTTTGCACATGATGTACGACAGGATGGCGCCTGAGGAGCCGACGAGCGCGCCGGTGATGATCAGCGCCAGATTGCCGAGCGTGAAGCCGATGCCGGCCGCAGCCCAGCCGGAATAGGAGTTCAGCATCGAGACGACGACCGGCATGTCGGCGCCGCCGATCGGCACGATCAGCAGAACGCCGAGCGCCAGCGACAGCGCCACGACCGCCCAGAAGTCGAAATGGCTCTCGGTAGCGGCAAGGCCGATAATGAAGAGCACGATCAGCACCAGCAGGGCCGCATTGATCAGATGCCGGTAGGGCAGCAGGATCGGCTTACCGGACATGCGCCCGTCGAGCTTCAGGAAGGCAATGATCGAGCCGGTGAAGGTCAGCGCCCCGATAGCAACGCCGAGCGCCATCTCGATGCGTGCCTCGGTGTGGACATGGCCGATCTCGCCGATGCCGAAGGAGGCGGGCGTATAAAGCGCGGAGGCCGCGACCAGCACGGCGGCAAGCCCGACCAGCGAATGGAAGCCGGCGACGAGCTGCGGCATCGAGGTCATGGCGATGGTGCGAGCGACATAGGCGCCGACGCTGCCGCCGATGGCAAGGCCGAGGACGATCAGCACGAAGCCGCCAAAGTTGGGCGTCGCCAGCACCAGCGTCGTCAGGATGGCGATTCCCATGCCAACCATGCCGTAGAGATTGCCCTTGCGGCTGGTGGCCGGATGGGAGAGGCCGCGCAGCGCCAGAATGAAAAGCACGCCGGAGACGAGGTAGAGGAAAGTTGCGATATTGGTCATCGGTCCCTCACCTGTCTTTCTTGCGGTACATCGAAAGCATGCGCTGAGTGACCAGGAAGCCGCCGAAGATGTTGACCGAAACCAGAACCAGGGCGACGAAACCGAAGCCGGTCGCAAGCCCGCTTGTGGAGATACCGACCGCCAGCAGCGCACCGACGACGATGACCGAGGAGATCGCGTTGGTCACCGCCATCAGCGGCGTATGCAGCGCCGGCGTCACCGACCAGACGACGTAATAGCCGACGAAAATCGACAAGACGAAAATCGCCAGCTGGAAGACGAAGGGATCGATGGCCCCGCCCGTTGCCGCACTTGCCGCTTCCGGGGCATGCGCGGCTGCAGTGGCGACGGCCGTCACGGCGTCGTTCAACTGCTGCAGCGCTCTGTCCATTGCTTCACTGGCCATCACATGTCCCCCTTCTTCGCGCCGCCGAAGGCGGGATGAACCACGTCACCGGCATAGGTCAGCATCGTTGCCTTGACGAGCTCGTCGTCGAGGTTGACGACGACCGCCTTCGTTTCCTTGTTGACCATCGTCTCGAGGAAGGTGACGAGGTTCTTGGCGTAGAGCGCCGAGGCGCTGGCCGCGACCCGGCCCGGCATGTTGGCGAAGCCGATCACCTGGACGCCTTCGACATCGGCGACCTCGCCGGCAACAGCGCCCTCGATATTGCCGCCGCGCTCGACCGCGAGATCGACGGCGACCGCACCCGGCTTCATCGAGGCGAGCATGGCGCGTGAGACGAGCCGCGGCGCCGGGCGACCGGGAATGAGAGCGGTGGTGATGACGATATCCTGCTTGGCGATATGTTCGGCCACAAGCGCTGCCTGCTTTGCCTGATAGTCTGCCGACATTTCCTTGGCATAGCCACCGGCCGTTTCCGCCGCCTTGAACTCCTCGTCCTCGACGGCGATGAACTTGGCGCCGAGCGAGGCGACCTGCTCCTTGGCGGCCGGGCGAACGTCGGTGGCCGAGACCGCCGCACCGAGGCGGCGCGCGGTGGCGATCGCCTGAAGACCCGCGACGCCGGCACCCATGACGAAGACCTTGGCAGCCGGCACGGTGCCTGCCGCCGTCATCATCATCGGCATGGCGCGGTCATAGACTGCCGCCGCCTCGATGACCGCCTGATAGCCGGCAAGATTGGCCTGCGACGAAAGCACGTCCATGGACTGTGCACGGGTGATGCGCGGCATCAACTCCATGGCGAAAGCCGAAAGCCCGGCACTTGCGAGTGCGGCAATCGCCTCGTCATTGCCGTAGGGGTCCATGATCGCAATGACGACAGCGCCGCTCTTGTAACCCGCGATTTCCGATGTGCCCGGGCGGCGCACCTTCAGCACCACGTCGGCGGAGGCAGCATCGGCAAAACTGCCGATCCTGGCGCCTACGGCCTCGAACTCAGCGTCCGGAATGCGCGAAGCCGCACCGGCGCCGGCCTCGACGATGACGTCGAAACCGAAGCCCTTCAGCTTCTTCACGGTCTCGGCGGAGGCCGCGACACGCGTCTCCCCGTCCGTGACTTCCTTTGCAACGAAAACAGTATTGCCCAACTGCCCCCTCCTCCGGGTCAGCCAGACCGCCGCAGGCTCGCCTGCGCAGGCCAAGCACCTAGAGCAATTCCGGGAAAGGTGCGAAGCGGCTTTCCGTCCGGAATTGCGTAAATCCAAAAGGTTAGAGCGGTTCTGCGCGTCCGCGAAAAGCTGAACCGCTCTAGTTCACAAAGCTTCGGAGAAGCCCCCTCCCCTTGGAGCGCCGTGCGCCCCCGCACAAAGACGCTCCAACTCCCTGAATCGACACATCTTGTTTGCCCAAAATTGATTGTGATTCTCAGGCCGACGCGCCAGCCACGATCAGCGGAACAGGAAGATGCCGGCGGCGAGAAGAACGATAAAGACGAAGAGACCGCCGAGAAGACCGGCGCCGCCGAAGAAACCGGCGGTCATCGCCAGCAGGAGAACGACGAGAAGCATCGTGCCGTATTTCGTGCCGGCAATGAACATGTTGTAGGTCTGCTCATGTTCCTTGTAATCCATCGGCGCGCCGGTCTCGACCGGTCCGGTATGATGTTCGGCCATAAATATCGTCTCCCTGAAATGCTTTTGCGCTACCTGATTCCCTCTTAGGCCGAGGGAAGTCCCTGCCTGCAGGAATTACACAATGACAGGCGAAAGCGCAATGCATGAGAATGCCGCAGCCGCGGGTTCCAAACACCTTCTCCCGCAAGGAAAAACGTGAGGGCATGGGCTGCGGATCTTGTCACCGCCGCGTAACCTCTCCTCACTCGCAGAGCAGGAGAAATTACAGCGGCAGGTCGGTGCCCAGTTCGCCTGGCGGCACGAAACGCGCCGTCGGAATGATGGTGAGCGGCGGCAGCGTGTCATTGGGATTGCGCGAAAACATCATGCGCTGCTCACTGGCGCTGGAGATGAAGAAGGGATAGCGCGTCAATAGCTTGCGCCCGACTTCGATCACATTCGTCGCCATCAGCGTCACGTCAACCCCGTAACTCTCCGCCAGCCGGCCGGGCACAATGGTATCGGCATAGAAGACCCGCTTGTAGAAGGCGGCATGTGGGGGCCGGACGGATTGAATAACGCGGTCCGCCCTGAAATACGCTGCCGCAACGATGGCAGGCCTCAGCGTCAGATAGGGAACCCATGGCAGATCGGAAGTGAGTTCCGGATCGGCCGCGAAACGCGCAGGGTCGATCAAGGTCAGCCCTGCGTCGAGAAGCTCATTCATCGCCTCTGGGAAGGCCTCTCCGGACCGGCTGATACGGTGCTCCGGCGTCACATAGTGAATTCGGATCGTACTGATCAGTTCACCATAATAGTACAGGCCGAAGACATAGGCATGGCTGTCGAAATCGACATCGTCCAACAGGCCTCCCGGGGCAAGCGACAACGCGCCATGGGCCTTGTAGGCCTTGTAGCGCAGGCGTTCTACCTCCTCCATATCTTCGCTGCTTTCGACGCGGCGATACTCGACATGATCCAAAATTTCCAAAATTTTTGTGCTGAAATCGCTACGCGTGAACAGTATTTCCGACATTTCCTCGATCCGCTCGTTAACGGATCATTAATCATATGCCGGCAAGATTTAGGCAAGGAAATCCGATAATTCGGGCCGTTTATAAAGTATTAAGGTTAACGGCGCGGGGGGATGATCGGCGGAAAGCAGCAGCTGCGGAACGCTCAGGCGACCTTGTTGCGACGGCGCTGGATGGCGCGGCGGCCGATGCCCTGCCGCAACAGCGGGATGTTCTGGGAAGGCACGGGCTGCGAGAAAACATAGCCCTGCACGAGATCGGTGCTGCGGTGCTTGTTGAGCAGCGCGAGCTGCTCCTCGGTCTCGACGCCCTCGATGACGATCTTCAGGCCGAGCTCCCGGGCAAGATTGACCGTGCCGCGCAGCAGCTTGAGACGCCGGGTATCTTCGACGATATTGCGCACGAAGGAACGGTCGATCTTGACGATGTCGAGGGGCAGCGTGTCGAGATAGCTGAGGCTGGAGAAGCCGGTGCCGAAATCGTCGATGGCGATGGTGATGCCGCGGGCCCTCAGCTCCGCCAGGATGGCGCGCACGGCCTGCGGCTCGTCGATCAGGCAGCTTTCGGTGACTTCGAGATGCAGCCGCGCCGCATCGAGGCCGGAATGAGCGAGCGCGTCGGCGACCACCAAAAGGATATCGGCATCACGCAGGTCACGCGCCGAGAGATTGACCGAAACGGCGATATCGTCCGGCCAGGTCATGCATTCGCTGCAGGCCTTGAACAGGACGAAACGGGTGATGTCGGAGATGATCCCCATATCTTCGGCGAGCCGGATGAACACATCGGGCGGGATCGAACCCTTCTCCGGATGCACCCAGCGGGCCAGCGCCTCGGCGCATTCGATCCGCGAGCCGTCGGCGCGAAACATCGGCTGGAAGACGAGATGCAGCGCCTGCGCCGAAACCGCCTCGCGCAGGTCCGCCTTCAGCTTCTGCTGTTCGATGTAGCGCCCGTCCATCTCCCGCTCGAAGCCCGATATGCCGCCCCTGAAACGGGACTTGCTTTCGAATAGGGCAAGATCCGCCTTGACGCTCCACTCGTCCATCGCAAAGGCCGAGCTTTCGAGGATCGCGTAGCCGGCGCTGAGCGACACGAGGAAGGTCAGCTCGTCGACCTCGTAATGGCCTTGAATGGCGGCATGCACCCGGCGGATTTCGAGATCGAGCGACGGCGATTCCTTCGCATGCGGGAAGAACAGGATGAACTGATCTCCCATCAGCCGGCCGAGAATGGCCGTGCCGCATGCTTCCTTGATGCGGGCGGCGATGGCGCAAAGCAGATGGTCGCCGGTCACATGGCCGCGCATGTCGTTGACATGCTTGAACTCATCGATATCGAGCACCATGAAGCCGAGCGGCCCGGACTTTCTCGGATGTTTGGCGAGATATTCCTGCACCAGCTGGCCGAAATATTCGCGGTTCGGCAGGCCGGTCAGCGCATCGAAGCGGACCATGTGCATGATCTTCTGCTCCGCCTTCACCCGGCTCGATACGTCCTCGAAGATCAGCACGGCGCCGCCGTCGGCTCTCCGGCTGGCGGAGAATTCGAGCGACAGATCCTCGGGGAAATGGATGAGCGTGCGTGACAGGTTGCCGTCGGCGACCTGGGTGAGCTGGCGCAGGATGAGCTCCGGCTGCGAGGCATCCATGAAGCTGTAGCGGGCGCCGTAGCGCAGCACGGCGCCGAGATCGCGGTCCTTCAGCCGCTCAGGCGCACCGATCTTCAGAAGCTCGCAGGCCTTGCGGTTGATGACCTGGACGCGGTTTTCCGCATCGACCATGACGAGACCATGCGGCATGTTGTTGAGTGCCGTATCGAAACGGTCGGCGATGATGGTGATTTCCCGCCGCGCGATGACATTCTCATAGAGAAACTCGCGCACGCCGTTCGCCATCGCCCGCGTCGTCAGCCAGAAGGGGATGAGGAAGATCGACAGCACGCCGCGATAGAAATCCATCGCCAGCAGGCTGCAGACGATCATCGGCAGGCAGCAGAAGAACGTCTGGAGATCGACTGCGAAGCGCGAGCCGTAGTTGCGCCCGACGACGGAAACCATCGTCGCCATGGTGACGGAAATGCAGGCAAGTTCGGCAAAGGAATCGTGGAGGAAGATGGCGTAGCCGCTGGCAAAGCCAAGGAGGGCGGTGGTGCAGGCCCCGCTGGCAACGAGAATCCGCTCCCAACGCTCGATTCCGGCGTGCGACAAGCTCTCCTTGTCGACACGATCAAACTGCCGGAAGATGGCCATGCGGGCGCTGAAAACCAGAAGGAAGGCGACCGACAGCGGAATATAGACGGAGGATTGCGTTTTGGCGGCTACGGCAAGGCACGTCGCCACATGGACGATCACGCCGACAAGGAGCGTCATGCGGTTCCCGGACAGGGAGCTCACAAACGACAAATACACATCTAAAGGGACCCTGTTCGGGTTATCTGGCTTCATCCACACTTTCCCTGTGCGCGGGGATTCTAAGCCCAATCCTTTAAAAATTGATTTCAATCGAATCAGACATTTGGTCAAATTTTCTAAAACCACTGGCTGAGCAGCACAGCTTTCACGTGATAATGCAGCCTTCTCGCGAGATCGTTGAAATATTAATCCACGCCTGGGTTGTTGAAATCTCTTCAAGCCATTTGCATCGGGCCATAGCAGCTGCCGCATAGGCTCGAAAAGGAATCGTTTTCGGAAAGCCCGCCGTTTTTGCGCGTCGAGAAGGACGAGGCAATGTTGTAAGACTATACGCCTAGGCGCGGCATTTATCCTTCCAATTTCAAAAGCCGTGGTCTACACCGATTCTAAAGAGGGAGAGCTGCCGAAAAACGGCAGGACAAGAACAAGGGAAACGCATGTCGGGACTTCTGGCGGCAAGCCGGCTGATTGATTCGGTCAGCCGGATGATGGGCAAACTTTCCGAATATATGGTGCTGTTCTGCTGTCTGATCAGCGCCGGAAACGCCATCGTCCGCTATGCCTTCAATTACAGTTCGAACGGCTGGCTCGAGATTCAGTGGTATCTCTTCGCCTTCGTCGTCATGCTCGGCGCCTCGCATGCGCTGCGCAACAATGAGCACGTCCGCGTCGACCTGATCTACGGCGCCGTATCCGACAAAGCGAAGATCTGGATCGACATCGTTGGCCTCATCCTGTTCCTCATCCCAGTCTGCGTCTTCCTCACCTGGCTCTGCTGGCCCTTCTTCGCGCTGTCCTACCGGCAGGGGGAGATTTCCGGCAATGCCGGGGGGCTGATCCGCTGGCCCGTCAAGCTGATCCTCGTTGCGGGTTTTGCGCTGCTTTCCCTCCAGGGCGTTTCGGAGCTGATCAAGCGGATCGCAGCGCTGACCGGCCATATCAGCATCGACACCAAATACGAAAAGCCGCTGCAATAGCGCTCCCGGGAGGAACGGATTTGTTTGATTTCGGCATCATTCCGCCGGCCATGTTCCTGGGCATGGTCATCTTCATGCTCTACGGCTTTCCGGTGGCCTTTTCGCTTGCCGCCGTCGGCATGTTCTTCGGCATCATCGGCATCGTCACCGGCCATTTCAGCGAAGCCTTTCTGCAAGCGCTGCCGCTGCGCTTTTTCGGCATCGTCTCCAACGACCTCCTGCTTGCCATTCCCTTCTTCACCCTCATGGGAGCGGTGTTGGAACGCTGCGGCCTTGCCGAGGATCTGCTCGAGGGGACCGGCAAGCTCTTCGGCGGCATTCCCGGGGGCCTCGCCTACGCCGTCATCCTCGTCGGCGCTGTGCTCGGCGCCATCACCGGCACGGTCGCGGCCTCCGTCATCACTATGGGGGTGATCTCCCTGCCGATCATGCTGCGCTACGGCTACAGCCCGCGCCTTGCCACCGGCGTCATCGCTGCTTCGGGCACGATCACTCAGGTGATCCCGCCCTCGCTCGTGCTCGTCGTCCTCGCCGACCAGCTCGGCCGATCGGTCGGCGACATGTATCTCGGCGCGATAGGCCCTTCGATCCTGCAGGTGACCATCTTCGTGCTCTTCGTCCTGGTGATGTCGATCGTCCGGCCGAAATCGATGCCGCCGCTGCCGAAAGAGGTGCGCGGCGACTTCAACTGGGCGCTGCTCGTCAAGGTGCTGATGGGCATGGTGCCGTCGATCGTGCTGATCTTCCTTGTGCTCGGGACGATCTTCATGGGTCTTGCAACGCCGACGGAAGCCGGCGCGCTCGGCGTCGTCGGCGCCATGCTGCTCGCCGCGATGAATCGGCGCCTCACCTGGCCGCTGATCCGCGAGGCGATGACGTCGACCACCCACATCACCTCGATGGTGGTGATGATCCTGATCGGCTCCACCTGTTTCAGCCTGGTCTTTCAGGGCATGGACGGTTCACGCTGGATCGAGCACATGCTGTCGGGCATCCCGGGCGGCCCGGTCGGTTTCCTGATCTTCGTCAACATCTTCATCTTCGTGCTCGCCTTCTTCCTCGATTTCTTCGAGATCGCCTTCATCGTCATCCCGATGCTCGCCCCCGTCGCCTCCAGTCTCGGCATCGACCTGATCTGGTTCGGCGTGCTGATCTGCGTCAACATGCAGACGAGCTTCATGCATCCGCCCTTCGGTTTTGCGCTCTTCTATCTGCGCTCGATCGCCAGCAAGGACGTCAAGACTTCGGATATCTACATGGGCGCCCTCCCCTGGGTCGGCATGCAGATCATCCTGGTGGCAATTGTGATCTTCTGGCCGCAATCGGTCACCTACTGGCTGGACCATGGCCCGAAGGTCGACCCGAATTCGATCAAGATCGAAGTGCCGGGCTTCGGCGGCCAGCTCGGCCTGCCGCCGGTGGGCGGGGGCGGCAATGGCGCGCCGCAGATTCCGGGCCTCACCCTGCCGCCGCTGAACGGTCTGCCGGGAGCGCCGCCGCCACCTGCTAAATAACATGGAAAAGCAAAACCCCCGGACGGAAAATCCGGGGGTTTTGTTGCCGGCCCTCATCAGGCGTGGCGAACGCCGCTGGCGGAAAGCTTAAAGCTTGCCGGCCCGCTGCTGGATCATCATGAACGTATCGAAGGTGTATTCCGAGAGCTGCATCCAGAGATAGGCATCACGCTTGAAGGCCGTCTGGTCCTCATAGATCTTCTTGAAATACTGGTTCGTGCCCGAGATCTCATTGTAAATGCCGGTCGCCGCCTGGAAGCAGGCCTCCATGATCTCCTGGCTGAACGGGCGCAGCGTCGCCCCTTCCGCAACCAGTTGCTTCAGTGCGGTCGGGTTCTTCATGTCGTATTTCGCCAGCATGTTGGTGTTGGCGAAGGCGCAGGCATCGGTGAGCGCTGCCTGATAGTGCTTGGGCAGGCCGCTCCATTTTTCGAGATTGAAGAAGGCGTGCACCGTCGGTCCGCCTTCCCACCAGCCTGGATAATAGTAGTACTTCGCCACCTTGTGGAAGCCAAGCTTCAGGTCGTCATAGGGGCCGACGAACTCGGCCGCATCGATCGTGCCTTTTTCCAGCGCCGGGTAGATGTCGCCGCCGGCGATCTGCTGCGGGATGACGCCGACCTTCTCCATGATGCGGCCGGCGAGGCCGGCGATGCGCATCTTGACGCCCTTGAGGTCATCGAGTGTATTGATTTCCTTGCGGAACCAGCCACCCATCTGCGCACCGGTATTGCCGGCCGGCAGCGCATACATGCCCTGCGTGGCGTAGAATTCGTTCATCAGCTTGTTGCCGTTGCCCTCATAGAACCAGGCGTTGGTCAGGCGGCTGTTGAGGCCGAAGGGAATGGCCGTGCCGAAAGCATAGGCCGGATCCTTGCCGACGAAATAATAGGAGGTGGTATGTGCCGCCTCGACCGTGCCGGCGGCCACCGCATCGACGGCCTGCAGGCCCGGCACCACTTCACCGGCTGCGAAAGGCTGGATGGTGAAATTGCCGTCTGTCGCGGCAGCAACATGCTTGGCGATATCCTCGGCCCCACCATAGATCGTGTCCAAGCTCTTCGGAAACGACGACGTCATACGCCATGCGATCTTCGGATTCTCTTGCGCGATCGCAGGCGCTGCCAGCGCCGTTGCGGCAACCGCGCCGGCGCCGGCGGTTCCCGCCTTCTTGAAAAACGAACGACGATCCATCAAAAACCTCCCGTATAGATGACACTGCGCGGCCAATCCATCCCTACTCGCAGCGAGGGCAGAGCTAAGCATGGAGGGGGCCGCGATTCAAGCTTTAGTCTATTAGCCTTTGGCATCAGGATAGCAATAGGTAGCGCGCGGGGCGCCTATCAAAATCAGCAGCTTAGCGCGAGCCCCGGAACCGCGGCGCCGTTTACGGCGCAATTGGTCATCGGACAAAGCCAGGCGTTGACTTCACCGCCGTTCTGGCGGCAAAAACGAAGAGCAGAAGATTTTACTGGTGCAAACATGACGAAACCGATCGTTGCCATTCCTGCCGATATCCGCAGCTTCGACGGCGCGACCTGGCATGCCGTACAGCATCAATATCTCAGTGCCGCATTGAATGCGGCCGGCGTCATGGCCTTCTTGATTCCCGCCTTCGAGGCAGGTTACGATCCCGACGCGGTGCTCGACCGCATCGATGGTCTGCTAGTATCGGGCTCAGCCAGCAATGTGCATCCCTCGCTTTACGGCGCCGAGGCGACCGACCGGGACGGCCCCTTCGACCCCGCCCGCGACGCCACCAGCCTGCCGCTCATCTGCCGCGCCATCGACCGTGCCATCCCGCTGCTCGCCATCTGCCGCGGCATTCAGGAATTGAACGTCGCGCTCGGCGGCTCATTGGCAAGCGAGATCCACGAGCAGCCCGGCATCTGGGACCATCGCCGGCCGGAAGGCGTCGACCGCGACGGCATGTATGCCATCCGCCAGACTGTCCATATCAAGGAAGGTTCCTGCATCGCAGACATTCTCGGTCCGGGCGATATCCGCGTCAATTCGCTGCATCGCCAGGCGATCGCCAGAACCGCGCCCCGCCTGCAGGTGGAGGCCACCGCCGAAGACGGCACGGTGGAGGCCGTTTCCGTCATCGATGCCAAGGCCTTCGCCGTCGGCGTGCAATGGCATCCGGAATATTGGGCGGAAACCGACAAGGCGTCGAATAAATTGTTTGCCGCTTTCGGCGAGGCCGTCCGCAGCTACGCCGCAGGCAAGCCGCCGACCGTCGCCGCGCAGGCAATCGTTTGATAACGGGCGCGACGCTTCGCCGGTGTAGCTAACTCTTCTGCGGGGTCTCCGGCACCGGCGTCAGCGCCGACCCCTTTTCGAACCAGGCGATGAGATTGTCGGCGACAAGATCCGCCATGGCATTGCGCGTCGGCACTGATGCCGAAGCGACATGCGGCAGCAGCACGGCATTTTCGGCCGTAAGCAGATCGGTCGGCACCGTCGGCTCTTCGTAGAAGACGTCGAGACCGGCCGCCCCGAGCACGCCGGATGCAAGCGCCGTGCCGAGCGCCTCTTCGTCCACCGTCCAGCCACGGCCGACATTGACGAGAATACCATCCGGGCCGAGGGCCGCCAGAATATCGGCGTCGATGGTCTTATGTGTCTGCGGCGTTTTCGGAACGATGGCGATCAGCGTATCCACCGCTTCCGCCAGCCCCTTCAGCGTCGGGTAATAATCATAAGATACGTCGGCATGGCGCGATCGGGTGTGGTAGCTGATCTTCACCTTGAACGGCTCCAGCCGTTTGGCGATTTCGAGCCCGATGCGGCCAAGGCCGTAGAGCCCGACATGGCGGCCCTTGAGCGAGAAGCGCGACAGCGGATAGGCCGTGCCCGGCCTCCAGTTGCCGTCGCGCAGCCAGGCTTCGGCCCGCGGCAATTCGCGGATCGTATTCAGGAGCAGGCCGATCGTCGTGTCGGCGACCTCGTCGTTCAGAACATCAGGTGTATTGGTGACGACAATACCCTTTTCGGCAGCACGCTTTACATCCATACCGTCATAACCGACCCCGAAACTGGCGATCACCTCCAGGTTGGGCAGCTGGTCCATCCAGGCGCCTGGAAAGGCGCCGGAAACCGCGACGCCGCGAATGCGACCGCCGGTTTCTCCGTCGAGAGCAAGCCTTTCGCCGCGTGGGACGGCGATAATCTCAAAACGATCCTTCAGCCTTTCGAGAACACACTCGTGTATCTTCCCAGGAACGAGAATGGCGATGCGGGACATGGCTTTTCCTCTTGGACGGGGGTCTGGGTCAGGCGCGGGGCCGATGGGGACTGGTCGACTGGCGGATACGCATCTCCGGCTTGATGAGATGCATGCCGTCAGGTTCGTGGCTGCCGGCAAGACGATCGAGAAGTGCGCGCGCAGCCAGGCGGCCGACTTCGGTCTGGCCGTTCCAGACGGTTGTCAGCGCCGGCGTGGCGATCGAAGCTTCCTCGAGATCGTCATAACCGGTGACGGAAATGTCGCGCCCCGGGACCAGGCCGGCGCGGGCAATGCCGTTCATCAGGCCGATGGCGACGAGGTCGTTCCAGCAGACGGCCGCCGTCGGCTTCTGCGGCAGCGAAAGGAAATGCACCGCGGCCTCGAAACCGCCCTGCTTCGAGCGCGGGCCGGGAATGCGCAGATTCGGATCGACTTCGATGCCGGCCTTGCGCAGCGCATTGACATAACCCTGGTAGCGGTCGCGGCCGGTGGATGTCTGGTCCGTACCGCCGATCATGGCGATCGAGCGGTGACCGAGACCGATCAGGTGGTTGGTGGCGAGCGAGATGCCGTAGCTGTCGTCGCCGCGATAGGTCGGCAGTTCCAGACCGTCCATCGAGCGGGCGACGAGGATCGCCGGCATGCCGTTTTCTTCCGCCAGCTGCAGGTCTTCCGGCGGCGTGCCGATCGCCGGCGACATGATCACACCGTCGCCGCCGAGCTGCAGCAGCGTCTCGATAAAGGTGCGCTGCTTTTCGACATTGTCGTAATGGTTGGAAAGAATGAACGTGTGGCGGCTGCGATCGAGCTCGCTTTCGATCGCCTTCAGAATTTCCCCGTAAAAGGGGTTCATGATGTCGTGCACGACGACGCCGATGATGCCCGAGCGTGAGGTGCGCAGGCTGGCGGCACGTCGGTTGTAGATGTAGCCGAGCGCGCGCGCCTGCTCCTTGATCTTCTCCCGCGTATTGCCGGCCACCAGCGGGCTGTCGCGCAAGGCAAGCGACACGGTCGCGGTTGAAATGCCGAGCGTTTCGGCGATTGTGGAAAGCTTGATCTTCTGGACCACGTGTCCTCCTCCAGGCAGCACGCAAGCAGCAAGGCCGCACGGTAACCGGCGCGGCCCTTAAAATGTTTAATTAAAAGATTTAACCAGCGGAGGCAATTCGTCTTTCAGGAGAAATTCAGTCTTCGTCCGGTTCTTCGATGTGAATGGCTTCCGCCTGCAGATTGGCGTCGATCGCCTTCAGCAGACGCACCAGATTGCGGATTTCCTTTTCTGAGAATTCCTGCGTCGCCAGTCTGTCGCAGGCCGAGGCCGCCATTTCGATCGCCCGCACGCTGTCACGGCCGAGCGGAGTGAGATAGACCTTCGTGAGGCGCGCATCCTCGGCATCGGGCTTGCGCTCGAGAAAGCCCTGGGCCTCCATGCGGCCGATGGTACGCGTCATGGTCGGCGCCTTCACTCCGAGCTTTTGCGCAAGACCACCCGCCGTCATGCCGTCGCTCTCCGCAAGCGAAAGAATGACGCCGTCCTGCCCGGCATAGAGGCCGCTTTCAAACAGGTTGCGCGAGAGTACCGTGCGCATGGAACGGGCCGCCTGGGTGAGCGCCGGAGAAAGGTCGATGAGCGTGTACTCCGTCTGATCCTTCTTCTTGGACTTGCTCTTCTTGCCGTCCTTATGCTTCTTTCCCATAGCCATCCCTTTGATCTTTAAGCCCCGACGCCGCTGCGATATGACATTGCCCATGATCTCGTCATAAACAAGAGGCAACGACCGGATGATGACGCCTTCGCCCCGCTTCGACGACAGCGGCTCGGTCTGCGCCCCCGGCGCGCGCCGCCCGATTGCCGTGCTGCCGCTCGGTGCCCATGAGCAGCACGGCCCTCACCTGCCCTTCGAAACCGACACGCTGATTGCCGAAGGCATCGCCGGACGATTGAAGATGGCCCTGCCCGCCGGCCTGCCCGTCATCTTCCTGCCCGCCGAATCGGTCGGCTACTCCATAGAGCATATGGATGTTGAAGGAACGAAGACGCTCGCCTTCGACGAAGCGGTCAACCGCTGGCTCGGCATTGCCGAGGGGCTGGCGAAGAGAGACATTCGCAAATTCGTGATGCTGAACGCCCATGGCGGCAATTCGCCTCTGATATCAGTCGTCGCGACCGAGGCACGGGTCCGCTTTGCCATGCTGGCGGTGGCGACGAGCTGGACCCGCTTCGGTTTGCCGGATGGCGTCATCCCGCCGGAGGAAAAGGCGATCGGCATCCATGGCGGCGATATCGAGACCTCGGTCATGCTGGCGCTTCACCCCGACAAGGTCGACATGGCAAAGGCTGAGGATTTTTCCTCGCGGCAGGCGGAATTCGCCACCTGCTTCAAGCACCTGCGCGCCTACGGCCCGCACGCCTTCGGCTGGAAGATGTCGGATATCAACGAACAAGGCGTGGCGGGCAATGCCTCGGCTGCGACGGCCGAAAAGGGCGAGGCGCTGATTGCGCATGCGGTGAAGGGGCTGGTGGAACTTTTGGAGGATGTCGATGCATTCGACGTCAGCGAGCTCCGTTAAAAGCAATCATCCGCATCGGACGGCAATGTGATCTTATAACATATAAAATCCTTTGAACTGCCGTGCCCATGCCATTATATGAGACCAACCGCTCAAGCAGCCGATCCCACGCCGTTCGGCCCTACGCCTAATTTAGAGGTTCTCATGACCGATGCGATCTCCACCCAAAAGCCCATTCCCGTCACCGTGCTCACCGGTTATCTCGGTGCCGGAAAGACGACCTTGCTCAACCGCATCCTGTCCGAAAATCACGGCAAGAAATACGCGGTCATCGTCAACGAGTTCGGCGAAATCGGGATCGACAACGACCTAATCGTCGAGTCGGATGAAGAAATCTACGAGATGAACAACGGCTGCGTCTGTTGCACGGTGCGCGGCGACCTGATTCGCGTCGTAGAAGGACTGATGCGCCGCCCCGGCCGCTTCGACGGCATCATCGTCGAGACGACGGGGCTCGCCGATCCGGTACCGGTCGCCCAGACCTTCTTCATGGACGACGATGTACGCGCCAAGACCGAGCTCGACGCCGTCATCGCCCTCGTCGACGCCAAGCACCTGCCGCTGCGCCTGAAGGACAGCCGCGAGGCCGAAGACCAGATCGCCTTCGCCGACGTCGTCGTCATCAACAAGAGCGACCTCGTGACCCCGGAAGAACTGGACGTTATCGAAGATATTGTCCGCGCCATCAACCCGGCGGCTCGCGTCTACAAGACCAGCCGCTCCGGCGTCGACCTCGCCCGCGTGCTCGATCAGGGCGCCTTCAACCTCGAGCGCGCGCTCGAGAACGATCCGCATTTCCTCGAACACGGCCACGACGACCATGTCTGCGGCCCGGACTGCGATCACGATCATCACCATGATCACGATCATCACCATGATCACGACCATCACCATCACGATCACGACCATCATCACCATGGCGCGATGTCGGCGATCCATGATGTGACGGTGCAGTCGGTGTCGCTGCGCGGCGGTGAGATGAACCCGGAGCGCTTCTTCCCCTGGATCCAGAAGATCACCCAGGTTCAGGGACCGAACATTCTTCGCCTCAAGGGCATCATCGCCTTCAAGGACGACCCCCAGCGTTACGTCGTCCAGGGCGTGCACATGATCGTCGAAGGAGATCACCAGCGTCCGTGGAAGGACGGCGAGAAGCATGAAAGCCGTCTCGTCTTCATCGGTCGTGATCTCGACCGCGAAAAACTCGAGGCATCCTTCAAGGCCTGCGAGGCAGCCGCCTGATGCCGACAGTTGCGCCGTTTGATCTCGACGGCCACGTTCTGGCCGTCGAATTTTTAGGTGATATCCCCTTCTTCGCAAGCGCAAACGGCACGTTTCACCGGCTGGACGGCGGCGAGAGGGTTTCAGAAGCCCATCAGGGCATGCTCACCGCGATCCGCGATCCCCACAGCGAAAGCCTGATCTCGGGCGGCGAGGACGGAAAGGTTCTGCGTATCGCAGCCGACGGCAGCGTCAGCGAACTCGCGACTGCGCCGCGCAAATGGATTTCGCAGGTCGCGGCCGGGCCCCAAGGCGCCATCGCCTATTCCTATGGCAAGAGTACGCTCGTGCGTCTTGCCGACGGCACGACCAAGGAATTCCCCGAGGAGCGCACCGTCGAAGGCATCGCCTTCGCGCCGAAGGGTCTGCGCATCGCCGCCGCCCGTTACAACGGCGTGTCGCTCCACTGGGTCGGCATGAGCGCCAAACCGGTCGATCTCGAATGGAAAGGCGCGCATACCGGCGTGACCTTCTCGCCTGATGGCAATTTCCTCGTCACCTCGATGCAGGAAAACGCGCTGCACGGCTGGAAGCTCGATAGCAAGCCCGGCGCCGAAGCCCGCCATATGCGCATGACCGGCTATCCCGCCAAGGTGAAATCCCTCTCCTGGTCGGTCAAGGGCAAATGGCTCGCCTCCTCCGGCGCGCCGGCGGCCATTGTCTGGCCTTTCCAGGGCAAGGACGGCCCGATGGGCAAGGCGCCGCTGGAGCTCGGTACCCGCGCGAATATCATGGCGACCTCTGTGAAATTCCATCCGCTGGAGGATATTCTTGCCATCGGCTTCGTCGACGGCATGATCCTCGCCGTTCGCATCGCCGACAGCAAAGAAGCGCTGCTGCGCCGCCCCGGCAAGGGCGCGATCACGGCGATGAGCTGGAGCGCAAACGGCAAGCTGCTCGCCTTCGCCTCCGAAGCCGGCGATTGCGGCGTCATCGACATCTCGGCTTGAGGCCGCGTTGCCCGCAATGGCCGATGCCTTGACGGAACCTGAAATCGTTGCACCTGCAGGCGGCGGCAAGGATCGGGCGTGTCACCCCGTGGGAGCGGCTGCCCGTTCTTCATACGCTTGAGGAAGAAGAGCCTGACGTGCTCTTTCATCGGCGCCGGCTTCCGAAGCTGGACGCCTGCCTGAACGAACTGGCTAGAAGATCGGATGGCAAGGCTTTAGAATATCGGGCTTGCCACTGTCTTGGCCGGGCGAACATGAAAATCCGCGCAGCGATTGCCTGAGCGTGACGAACGGAGGAAAACGTCAATGCCGAAATCGACCGGCCTCGGTTTGGCCGGGCCACAGGCTCAGTCCCTCGATAGCGTATTCGCCGTCTGGGCGGTGATCCGCGCCGAAGCGAACGACCTTGCGACGCGCGAGCCGATATTGCGGCAGCTGCTTGCCGAGCAGGTGACGGACACCGCCGGCAGCCATGAAATCCTCGCTCGTGTGCTGGCCGCGCGGCTCTCAGTGGCGCAAGTTGAAACGGGCGATTTGTTCGATCTCATCCTGTCCACGCTCGATGACGATATCATGCGGAAAGTCGAGGCAGATCTCGCCGCCGTGCGCGAGCGTGATCCGGCCTGCACGACGTTTCTGCACGCGCTTCTGAACCTCAAAGGCTTTCATGCGCTCCAGACCCATCGCATAGCCCACGTGCTCTGGAACGCCGGCCGCCCGGAAATCGCCACCTGGCTCGCCAATCTCGCCTCACTGGTCTTCGGCCCGGACATCCATCCGGCAGCGCAGATCGGCGCTGCCATCATGCTCGACCATGGCTCGGGCATCGTGATCGGCGAAACGGCGGTGATCGAAGACGAAGTGTCGATCCTCCAGAACGTCACGCTCGGCGGCACCGGCAAGGAGACGGGCGACCGTCATCCGAAGATCCGCCACGGCGTCATGATTGGCGCGGGCGCCAAGATCCTCGGCAATATCGAAATCGGCGCCTTCAGCAAAATCGCCGCCGGCAGTGTCGTACTGAAGCCGGTCCCCGAACATTGCACGGTCGCCGGCGTGCCGGCCGCCGTCGTTCGTATCCATCGTGTCGACGAAATCCCGGCCGACACGATGGATCAGAATATTTAGGTAATCGCTTTAGGGACGCGCCCATGCGCTATGCTTGCTGGTTTTCCCAAAAGGCTTTGCCGGAGCAGATCGCTTGAGCGCATGACGCCCTTGGAAAGGCTGGCAAAAAGCCCGCGCCGTAACCACGGCAGGTCCGCCTGCCTGCATGGTGAAGCGCGGATATACCGGCGGGGAAAGTTCCCTATCCCCACCGGTGGGCGCGCAGCTCAAGCTGCGCGGCGAACCGGCGCGCTGCCCAGCATGCGTCCCGAGGGGACGATCATGCCAGCCGCGCCGTCAAGCCAGCCTTCGGTGAGCTCAAGCGCGAGAAAGCGCGAGCGTTCGAACGGACCCGGCATGACAAGATGGCGAGCCTTTTTGGCGAAGAAGCCGAAGCGCTCGTAATAGGCGGCATCGCCGACGAGCAGGACGGCGCCATACCCGCGGTTCTTCGCCTCGAGGATCGCCGCGCGCATCAGGGCCGAGCCGACACCCTTGCCGCCGTGACGGCAATCGACGGCGAGCGGACCGAGCAGCAGCGCGTTGATCGGCGTGCCTTCGGCGTTGACGCCGGCCTCCACGTTCCAGAGCCGCACCGTGCCGATCAGATGGCCGTCGCGGTCACGCGCGACCAGCGCAAGTCCTTCGGCCGGAATACGGTTGCGGCGGATTTTCTCCGACGACTTCTTGCGGCGGTCAGTGCCCATGACGCGATCGAGCAGGTTTTCACGCGCGACGACATCCGACGGATTTTCGGCGTCGATGGTGAAGATGGAGGGCGCAAAGAATGCGCGGACAGAATCAAGAACAGCGGCCATCGGGGCCTCCCGCACTCAAAACCGTTTCAGACGGTGACTTCGGAGAATTGTGGATTTGCCGCCCCGGCTGGCTACGGGGCTAGCAGAAACAAGACCTTAGATGACGTAGGCCTTCAGCGGCTCGAAGCCGTTGAAAGCGACGGCCGAGTAGGTCGTCGTATAGGCGCCGGTGCCTTCGATCAGGACCTCGTCGCCGATCGTCAGAGACAGCGGCAGCGGATAGAGGTTCTTTTCATACAGCACGTCAGCCGAGTCGCAGGTTGGGCCGGCGATCACGCAGGGCTCCATCTCGTCGCCATCGCGCTCGGTGCGGATCGGATAACGGATGGCCTCGTCCATGGTTTCGGCGAGACCACCGAACTTGCCGATGTCGAGGAAGACCCAGCGGGCGTCGTCATTGTCCGACTTCTTGGAGATCAGCACGACTTCCGCCTTGATGACACCGGCATTGCCGACCATGCCGCGGCCCGGCTCGATGATCGTCTGCGGGATCTGGTTGCCGAAATGCGTGCGCAGCGCCTGGTAGATCGACTTGCCGTAAGCTTCCGCGGACGGAACGTCACGCAGATATCTGGTCGGGAAGCCGCCGCCCATGTTGACCATCTGCAGGTGGATGCCCTGCTTGGCAAGCTGAACGAAGACACGCTTGGCATCGGCAAGAGCCGAATCCCAGGCATCGACCTTGGTCATCTGCGAGCCGACATGGAAGGAGACGCCGTAGGACTGCAGGCCGAGTTGGTGGGCGTAGACGAGAACGTCGACCGCCATCTGCGGAACGCAGCCGAACTTGCGCGACAGCGGCCATTCGGCGCCTTCGCCATCGGTGAGCACGCGGCAGAAGACACGGGCGCCGGGAGCGGCGCGCGAGATCTTCTCGACTTCCTCGTGGCTGTCGACCGCAAAGAGGCTGACGCCGAGCGCATGAGCGCGAGCGACATCACGCTCCTTCTTGATTGTGTTGCCATAGGAGATGCGGGCAGCGGTCGCACCGGCTTCCAGCGCCATTTCGATTTCGGCAACAGATGCGCAATCGAAATTGGAACCGAGGCCGGCGAGCAGCTTCAGCACCTCAGGAGCCGGATTGGCCTTGACGGCGTAGTAGATGGCGCTATCCGGCATGGCGTGACGGAAGGCGTGGAAATTCTCTCTGATGACATCGAGGTCAACCACGAGGCAGGGACCGTCGGGACGTCGGGTTGCGAGAAAGTCGCGGATGCGCTGGGTGGTCATAGTCGTTCCCTCTTCCAGTTCCAGAGCTCCGGCATGAACCGGAGGACAAAGGGCGTACGAGACCTCGCATTGGAACCAGCCGGTGGAGACCCCGGAACCATAGCAAGCGCTCGATGCGCGGATAGTGAACCAACGCCGCGATGCGGTGTAAGTTCGGCTTTGTCTGCCATGGATTGGAGGGAGAGTCCCAACCGCACTTCCGGCAATGATGGTGTGCCTCTTCAGTAACCCCCGCTGATGGAAAGCAGGGAGAGAACAAAAAGGCCCGCACCGTCGTTGCTTCAGGCGTCCTCGCATTTTCCGGTTGGCCGGAATAGCGACTGGAGGGGTTAATTCCAGGTACCTTACCGATTTCCTCACCAATTCGAGGGTTCGGCGGACACCCATGGGCACGTGCGACTTTGGGCTGACTGGGAGATAAGAATATTCGCCTTCATAATCAAGCGTTTTTTTGATCCTGCGGCCAAAAAAATAATTGAACAAAACGGCCCGATTTGTTCAACATTCCAAAACACCTGTGGGGATTTCATGGACACCTTGACCCGCATACGCGCCTTCATCGATGTCGTCGAGGCCGAAGGCTTTTCCGCCGCCGCCAGGCGCACCGGCCGCTCAAAGGCGCTGCTGTCCAAATATGTTCGCGAACTGGAAGACGAGCTCGGCGCGTTGCTGCTCAACCGCACGACCCGGCAGTTCTCCATGACGGAGGCCGGCCACACCTATTATCGCAGCGCCTCCGATATTTTGAAGGAGATCGACAACCTTGCCGATCTCGTGCGCGAAAACAATGCACAGCTGAAGGGACGGTTGCGCGTCTCTGTCCCTCGCACCTTCGTCGACGCCGACGTGGGCCAGTCGCTGATCGATTTCGCCGGCGAGAACCCGGACCTTTCGCTTGAGATCGCCGCCGATGACCGATTCGTCGATCTGATCGAGGAAGGGTTCGACGTGGCGATCCGCATCAGCAAGCTCGAAGATTCCGGCATGATCGCCCGCAAGATCTCCGATTTCCGCGTCCATCTCTGCGCCACCCCGGATTTTCTCGAGCGCTATCCCGATCTGGACCATCCAAGCGACATTTCCAATCTTCCCTTCATCGTCGATACCAATTCACGCACCCAGGGGAGCATCCGCTTCCACAATCCTGACAATACAACCTTCGCCGTCGCCGTCGCCGGGCCGATCGAGGTCAACAGCCCGCACGCGACGCTACGCGCTGCCCTCGCCGGCATCGGCATCGCCCTTATTCCCGATTTCATCGCCCGCAAGCCGATCGAAAGCGGCGAGCTGGTGACGCTATTCAACGATTACATTCCGACCGACCGCGGCATCTATGCCGTCTACCCGCACCGGCGCTACCTGCCGGCCAAGGTGAGGATCTTTGTCGATTACCTGCACAGCTGGTTCAAGAAGCATCCATGATATCTGCACGGCAAGACGGGCCCGGCCGGGCACCGGAGTGGTGCCGATCGCGATCAACCGACAGACCGGTCCCAATTCCGTCCCAATTTCTGGCAAGAACTTGGTCGAGCGAATAAGGCAGCGGGACGCATGAAAAAATCCATACCATTGATGACCGCGCTTCTTTCGCTGGCGCCGGCCGCCGCCTTTGCGCATCCGCACATCTTCGTCGAGGCGCGGCTCGAAGTCGTAGCCGGCGCTGACGGCAGTGTCGAGGAACTGCGCAATGTTTGGCGCTTTGACGAGGTCTTCTCCTCCTCGGTGGTCATGGATTTCGACAAGAACACCGATCTGAAGCTCGAACCGAACGAACTCGCGCAGGTCGGCAAAACGGTGAAGCAATCGCTTGCCGATTACGACTATTACATGAACCTGACGATCAACGGGAAGAGCGTCACCGTCCAGCAGCCCGACATCATCCATGTCGATTATAAAAACGGCCAGCTCCTGATGTTCTTTGCAGTCAAGCCGGCGGAGAAGATGCCGCTCAAGGGCAGGCTTACCTTCGGCGTCTACGATCCGACGCTCTATACGTCGATCGATTTTCCCACAGACAACGAGCTGGCAACGGTGGGCGACGGCTTCATGGCCTGCAAACACGAGGTGGTAAGGCCGGATGCCGACCAGGTGATATCGCAAAACAAGCAGTCGCTGACGGATGCCTTCTTCAACGACCCCACCGGCACCAACATGTCCAAACTCTTCGCCACACGGCTGGAGCTCACATGCTGATAAAGCGCCCGTCCCTCATCCTTTCCGCAGCGCTGCTCGCGCTCCTGACGGCGGCAAGCCTCGCCCACGCGCAATCGCCGCTTGGCATCGGCACGGCCGAACCGAGTTTTCAACCGACGGGCGGGCCGTTTGCGCCGCTTTTGCTCTACGTGAACTATGAACAGCAGGCCTTCTACCGGGCTCTGACGGGTGCGTTGAAGGGCATGCGGGAGGATCCGTGGCAGCTGACATCGCTGATCGGCCTTTCCTTCGCCTACGGCGTCTTCCATGCCGCCGGCCCGGGCCACGGCAAGGCGGTCATCTCCTCCTACATGATCGCTAACGAGGTCGAGCTGAAGCGCGGCGTGGTTATTTCCTTCATTTCGGCTTTTATCCAGGGTGTCGTCGCCGTGGTGCTGGTCGGCGGCGCCTGGCTGGTGCTGCGCGGCACCGGCATTACGCTGACGACAGCCACTCATGCCATGGAAATCATAAGCTTCGTCACGGTCATCCTCTTCGGCGGCTGGCTGCTGTTCCGCAAACTGCGTTCGATGGCAAGCAATCTGCCGCGCGGCCGGCTGGTGGCGACGTCAGCCGGTCCGGTGTCCATGATGCTGGATTGGAAGGATAACGCAGCCGAACGCCAGTCTTTTGCCTTCAACGGCAAGGCGCAGGCCGTAAACGCCGGCCACAGCTTCGTTCCCGGCATGGTCTGCGAAACCTGCGGCAATACGCACGTGCCCGATCCGGCCCTGCTCGCCGGCGACAGGTTCAGCGCTCGAGAGGCCTGGTCTGCGATCGTAGCCGTCGGCCTTCGACCCTGCTCCGGGGCCTTGCTTGTCATGACTTTCTCGCTGCTGAACGGCCTCTATCTCGGCGGCGCGCTTTCGGTCGCCGCCATGTCGCTCGGCACGGCGATCACGGTTTCCGCGCTCGCGACGCTTGCCGTCACCGCCAAGGGTGCGGCAGTCCGTCTCTCCGGACGCGGCTCGACGGCTTCGCTCTGGGTTGGCAACGCCATTGAAATCCTCGGCGCCCTGCTCGTCATCCTGATGGGCGCCCTGCTGCTCGGCGCCTCCCTGCAAGGATAGGCTATTTTCCTCTGCAACGCTGGTAGCGCGCCCTGAGCCAGAAGATCGCAAAAAACGCCATGATCAGGCAGAAGCCGACGGCGATCCCCAGCGTCGGCGAGAAATTGCCGATCCATAGAACGATGGTCGGCAGAAAATAGAGGACGAGGCCCGCGCCGAGCAAGATGACAGCGGCGGCGATCGCCTGCGAGCGGCTTTCCGGGCTCACGCGAGCCTTTCCTTTTCCAGATCCGCACGAATATCCTGCAGGCGCCGGATCTGTTTGCCGGCCGCGTCGAAATTTTCGGGCGAAAGCCAGGCCTCGAAAGCATCGTTCATCAGCGGCCATTCGGTGTCGATCATCGAGAACCAGGCGGTGTCGCGGTTGCGATGCTTGGAGATCATGTGCTGACGGAACACCCCTTCGAAGCTGAAGCCGTAGCGCAGTGCCGTCGTCTTGCTCGCCTCGTTCTTATTGTCGCATTTCCATTCGTAGCGGCGATAGCCGAGGTCCTCGAATACATGCTTGGCCATCAAGTAGTGCGCTTCGGTGGACAGCGGAGAACGGCTCATATCGCGACCATGAGCCACGCCGCCGATTTCGACGACGCCGTTTGCCGGGTCGGCGCGCATGTAGTTCGCCATGCCGACAACCTTGCCGGTGGCGTTGTCACGGAAGATATGGGTGAGCCAGCCAGATTTGGTGTAGACGTTTTCCAGCCAATTGGCGAAGTCCTCGACGTCCGAGAAATCATCCTGCGAAAAATATAGAAGCAATGGGTTGATGCCCATGCCGCCGAGCCCGTCCCACAGCGCTTCGAGATGTTCCTCACGGCGATAGGGCTCGACGGTGACGAAACGGCCTTTCAGCGTAACCGGCTTTGGCGCCGGGCAGCCCTTGAAATTTGCAAGATCGCGCATGTTCACTCCCCTATTCGGCAGAGTGGATAGGCCAGTCGCCCGATAAAGGCAACCGGCCGGGATGTCACTGTGACAAGGTTGTCTTGGCGGATGACACCGTCGCCTCGATATGGTCGACCAGCTGATCGGCGAGGCCGAGCCGCCCGGCGAGCAGATCGAGATAACCGCGCTCGGCGCGCGAGTCCGGATCGATGGTCAGCCGCGAGGCGGTGTAGAGCTCGACGCGCTGTTCTTCCGTGACCGCCGCAGCCACGAGCGCGTCGATGTCCGTCGGTGACGCAAGCTCGGCCTCGATGAAAGCGGCGGCCTCGCCGCTGACGTCAGCGGCCTTGATCTTGTCCATGATCAGGGCGCGTTCGGCGTCGTCGATATGGCCGTCGGCCTTGGCAGCGGCGATCATCGCCCGGATCAGCACCAGCACGAATTCGTTGCTGCCGGCGGGCGACCCTGGCCCGAAACCGGATTCGACCGGCGGCGGCAGGAGCACCGGATTGTTTGCCGACGGCGCATCCGAGGGGGCCGCGGGCGCTTGGCCGGCCTGATAGTTCTTGTAAGCCTGATAGCCAAGACCGGCGATAGCAGCAAGACCGCCGATCGCCAATGCATTGCCGGCAATGCTGCGGCCGGTCTTGCTGCCGAGAAGCACGGCTGCGATCGCGCCGGTCTTCATCGGATTGTTCTTTGCCGTCTGTATGGCCTCGCCCGCCCTGTCGCGGACTGAACCGCCGAGACCCGGCACCTGCGAACCCAAGAACTGGTCGAGAAGCTTCTTTGCGTCGAACATTCCTCGTCGTCTCCCTGTTTGAGGCCGGAGGAGAACATAGGTTTGCGACGGCTGAAATACAAATAATGGGCGTGGGGGTTGTGCCTGGCGCTCATACCCCGCCCATCCAACCTCAGACCTTCAGAGCGGCGGCCTCGGCCGCAAGCTTGGTAATGCCCGTCCAGTCGCCGACTGCGACCAGTTCCTTCGGCGCGACCCAGGAACCGCCGACACAGACGACGTTCGACAGCGAAAGATAATCCCTGGCGTTCTTCAGCGAAATGCTGCCGGTCGGGCAGAACAGCGTGCCGGCGAGCGGCGAGGAGAGCGCCTTGAGATAAGCGGCGCCACCGGCCTGCTCGGCCGGAAAGAACTTCAGCACCTGATAGCCTTCCTCACGCAGCGCCATGACTTCGCTGGCGGTCGCAGCTCCCGGAAGCAGCGGCACGTCGGAATCGGCGGCGGCATCAAGCAGCTCCTGCGTCGTGCCCGGACTGACGATGAACTTCGAGCCGGCCTCGACAGCCGCTTTCCAATGGGCGGCATTCAGGATGGTGCCGGCGCCGACTTCGGCGCCCTCGACCTCGGCGGCGACGACGCGCACGGCCTCGAGTGCCGCCGGCGTGCGCATGGTGATCTCGATTGCTTTCAGGCCGCCTGCGACGAGCGCGCGGGCCAGCGGCACCGCCGACCTGGCATCGTCAACGATCAGGACCGGAACGACCGGCTGGAGTTTCAGGATGGAAAGGAGCTTCTCTGTTTTCTCGCCCATGGTCGCACGACCTCCTTGAAACGATTGAAATTCGCATCCCGAATAACGCCCTCGCCGAACCTTGTCGAGATAAAACCCGGCTGCGTGAGAAGAAGGGTATGAAATGCCTGGAAATTGGTCTACCGTGCGGCGATCGTCACAAAAGGTTCACCGACATGGCGAAAGAGATCGAGCGGAAGTTTCTTGTACGCGGCGATGGATGGCGTTCCGCCGCCGAGAGCAAGTCTGTCCTGAGGCAAGGTTACATCGCCTCGATGGACGACCGCTCCGTCCGCGTTCGGATCCTCGACGGCAGGAAAGCGAGGCTGACGATCAAGATTGGCCGCAGTGCCATCACCCGTGACGAATTCGAATATGATATCCCGATTGCCGATGCCGAGGAGCTGTTGCAGAGCGCGATCGGCGTCGTCATCGAGAAGACGCGCTACCGCGTTCCGCATCAAGGCTTCGTCTGGGAAGTCGACGTCTTTGCCGGCGAGCATCGCGGGCTGGTGATTGCCGAGGTGGAGATGACGGCGGAGACCGACAAACCTGTCCTGCCCACCTGGCTTGGCCGCGAAGTGACCGGCGATTTCCGCTACTCCAACCAGGCCCTTGCTACAGAATACGGGCACGACAGGCATGGCCTATCGCATTCGGCCTGACGCCGATTTCACCCAGGCATTCCGGAGCATCGCGACCGAGCAGCTGGAAGGTGCCATTACCTTTCTCGAAGAGCGGCCGGACGGTGCGCACGAGGCGATCCATTCCTTCCGAAAAAACCTGAAGCGATTGCGCTCGCTCTACCGGCTCGTCGCGCGCGAGGTGCCGGATTTCCAAGAGCAAGAAAATGCAAGACTGCGCGATGCCGCGCGCGCGCTTTCGGCCATACGCGACGCTGCCGCGCTCATCGGTACCGCGCAATATCTGCAGCATTCAGCCCGCGGGAAAGAGGAAGGCGAGGCTCTCGGCCGGATCGTCATTATTCTCGAGGGGCGCCGCGACTGGATGGCGAAGGCCGAGAGCGGCCTGCAACAGCGGCTGATGGAAACCCCAGGCGTACTGAAGGAGGCGATCGCGGCTTTGGATGGCGTTTCCTTCGATGGCAGCCATCGCAAGAACGCCCGCATGCTGGCGAAGAGCTGGCGCCGCACCGCGCGCAAGGCGAAGGCTGCACTTGCCAGGTGCCACGGCGATGCATTGGCTGGGGATTTCCACGATCTGCGCAAACGCACCTACGATTATCGGCTCTACCACGCTCTTTTGCGCGACATCTGGCCGGGCGCGATGAAGGCCAAGCGCGATGTGGCCAAGGAGCTCGTCGAGGATCTCGGCCACATCCATGACCTTGCCGTACTCTGTGAGCTGGTCGAAGCCGAGCCGCAGCTCTTCACCCGCAACGACGATCTGGCGCATCTTCTTGACGCGATTATCTTCCGCCAGCAGGAAGACCGGCGGCAAGCCCTCCTCAAAGCCGAAACCGTTTTCGCCGATGATCCCGACGAGGAATCGGAGCGTATCGCGCTTCTCTGGCTGACGGCTGCGAATTGAGCGATGGCAGGCGCGATCCTGAAGGCGGACGACCGCCTTCTCGGAAGGCAATTGCGCGATCGGTCAATTTTCTGTATTTCCCGCCCATGACCGACAGCCTGATACACACCGGCCCGTTCCTCGTAGCGGCGCTCTACCATTTCGTATCCGTGCCGCGCTTTGCCAGCTTGCAGGCTCCGCTGCAGGCGCTGAGCGAGGAAAATGGCGTCAAGGGAACGCTGCTTTTGGCGCATGAGGGCATCAACGGTACGATCGCGGGACCGGATGCCGGCATTCACGCCGTGCTCGCCTTCCTGCGTGCGCAGCCGGAATTTGCGCGCCTAGAGCACAAGGAAAGCCGCGCCTCCAAAATGCCCTTCCTGCGCATGAAGGTGAAGCTGAAGAAGGAAATCGTCACCATGGGAGTCGAGGACATCGACCCCAACAAGGTGGTTGGCACCTATGTGGCACCCAGGGACTGGAATGCGCTGATCTCCGATCCCGATACGATCGTCATCGACACCCGCAACGACTATGAGACGGCAATTGGTACCTTTCGCGGCGCGCTCGACCCCAAGACCAAGACATTCCGCGAATTTCCGGATTGGGTGCGCCGGAATACAGGGCTGCACAACAAGCCGAAAGTCGCCATGTATTGCACCGGCGGCATACGCTGCGAGAAGGCCACGGCCTTCATGAAGGCCGAGGGTTTCGACGAGGTCTATCATCTGAAGGGCGGCATCCTGAAATATCTGGAGGAAGTGCCGCAGGAAGAAAGCCTCTGGGAGGGCGCCTGCTTCGTGTTCGATGAACGTGTATCCGTCGAACACGGCCTGAAGGAAGGTGAGCACCGGCTGTGCCACGCCTGCCGCAACCCGATCACTTCAGAGGAAATCACCTCGCCACTCTACGAGGAAGGCGTTTCCTGCAGCCACTGCTATCACACGCGCACGGAGGAAGACCGGCTGCGCTACCGTCAGCGGCAGCTTCAGATCGCGCTGGCAAGAAAACGCGGCCAGCGGCATATCGGCAGCTGACCTGTCCCCGTTGGACGGGCTTGCGCCCCGAGAATTTCGCCGTCAAGCCGCGCCGAGGCGGCGCCGGGTTGATTGCTCCGCAGTACGAAGCTCGTCGAGCATCTCGGTAATTCGCTCGGCCGTCAGAGGCTTTCCGAACAAATAGCCCTGCAGACAGTCGCAGCCGAACAGGCGCATGGCGACCGCCTGCCCCTCGGTCTCTATGCCTTCAGCCGTCACCGGGATATCGAGCGAGCGGGCGAGCGCCACCGTCGCCTGCAGCATTTCCCGCTGACGCTTGTCCTCATTGACGCCCATGACCAGCGAGCGGTCGATCTTGATGCGATCGAAGCCGAACTGCCTGAGATAACCGATCGAGGAGAAGCCGGAACCGAAGTCGTCGAGCGCCACCTTGACCCCCAGCCCCTTCAGCCGTTCGATCGATTGGCGAGTGCGCTGCGGATTCTGGATCATGTAACCTTCGGTGATCTCGAGAGTGATGCGGCTGGCCTCGATCTCCGTCTGCTTCAACACGTAGCGCACATAGTCGGTGAAGGCGGGGTTGCGGAACTGGCCGGGCGAGACATTGACCGAGACGTTCAGTTCCGGCCACTGCTTGGCAGTCTCGCAGGCCTTGCGCAGCACGAACAGGCCGAGCGATTCAATCAGGCCGCTGGTCTCGGCGATCGGAATGAACAGCTCGGGGGAAACCGGGCCGTGGCCCGGACGGTTCCAGCGCACCAGCGCCTCGACGCCGGTCAGCGCATGCGTGCCCGCATCGACCAGTGGCTGATAGGCAAGCGTCAGGTCGCCGCTTTCGATGGCGATTCTGAGATCGAGCTCCAGCGCATTGCGCTGCTCGCGGTCCGCATCCATCGACGGATCGTAGAGCGTCATGCGTGCGCGGCCGGCCTCCTTCGCCTTGTACATGGCCAAATCGGAACGGCGCACCAGCTCTTCGCGGTCGATCGCGCCGGCAGGCGACATGGCAATGCCGATGCTGGCGCCGACGACGACGACGCGGCGACCAATCTCCAGCGGCTCGACCAGAAAATCGAGGATCTGCTCGGAAAGCTGCAGCGCGGCAGCATTCTCGCCGTCAGAGAGAAAGGCGATCGCAAATTCATCCCCGCCGATGCGGGCAAGCACCGCGCCCTGCGGGATCAACACCTTGAGCCCGGCCGCGACCGCCCGGATCAACTGGTCGCCGGTGCCGTGTCCATAACTGTCATTGACTTCCTTGAAACCGTCGAGGTCGAGATAGAGGAGCAGCACGTTGCGCTTGCTCTGGCGGGCTTCGGCGACGAAACGGTCGACGGCGAGCCCGAGGCCGTCGCGATTGGACAGACCGCTCAGCCTGTCGCGCAGCGCCTCCTCGCGGGCGCTGTTTTCCTCTGCCTTCAGGCGGCGGCCGGCGAGCCAGCCGATGGCCAGCAGCACCATAAAGAACATGCCGACGAGACCGAGAGCCTCGAAGACCATCGGCCGCACCTGGGCATAGGCCATATTCCCCGGTGAGCGCGAGGTCCAGACGAGCTTGCCGAGCGTTGCCCCCATCGGATCGACGATGGGCACGAGATAGTTGGCTTTGAACGTCGCCGGCGCCAGCCTCAATCCGCCGATGACGTAGGTCTGGCCGAGCGCGCTCACCCTGTCGTCATCGAGATGACGGGCGAAAATGAGATAGCGATGTTGCCCGACAGGCACATCGAGCGCCCCGGATTTTTGCCGTACCAGCGCCACGCCGGCAGCGGCAATCCCCCGTTTGGTGCCGACGAAACCGACGGCCTGAGGACGGTCCGCCGGGCCGGCCGCTTTGACCGTGTCGAGCAGCTTCCAGAGAGAAGGCGCGAAGAAATCCGCGGGCGGCTCCTCCATCGGTTTGCCGTCGCGATAGGCCATGATGGAATTCTTCGCATCATCGACAACGATCGCCATGTCGAAAAGCGAACTGTTGACCGACATCTCGCCGTAATTGCTGACCGTCCACGCCATGCCTTCGGGCGTGTAGACGTTGGCGGCGGCGTCGTCCCAGGCGGCATAATCGTCGAGCGTCGCACCGAGCTGATCCTCAAAGGTTTTCAACGCGCCGATCGTCGTTTCGCGCGAGCGCTCGTCATCAAGGAGATTGGCATTTTCGGCTACGCGTTCGAGTGCCGTCATCACCATGATGGTGGCGACCGCGACGATGACCGCAAAGGAAAACAGCACGCCGGTGACGGTGATGTGACGGCCTATTCCCGATCCCTTGCGCTGCAATTTTCCCAGTATCTGCATTACGGCTCCCTGACCATCGCACTTTGGCAGTCAAGGGTTCAAAAACGTTTAAGCAACCGCCTGTTGCAGGTTTCCGAGGGTTATTTTCCCCGTCCGAACATGGCGCATTGCGGCCGCCTGCCGGCGGAATTCCGGCCTAGAGCATGTCTTTGCGATGGAAACATGCGTAAAAACAAAGAGGGACAGGCGTTGCGTGCATTGTACCATGCAACGCGCCTGAGACCGGCTATCAACCCGGCTTGTGATTGCCTTTCGGAAATTGTCCCGCCAGGTCGCGATACCACTTGCCGCTCTTCTTCACCGTCCGCCGCTGTGTCTCATAATCGACATGGACGAGGCCGAAGCGCATACGGTAGCCTTCCGCCCACTCGAAATTGTCCATCAGGCTCCAGGCGAAATAGCCGCGCAAGGGATAACCGTCCTTGATGAGATCTGCCAGGACGTCAAGATGGTCGCCAAGATAGTCGAGGCGCATCGTGTCATCGACCTCGCCATCGGCGACACCTGTGTTGTCGCAGGCACCGTTCTCGGTGATGTAGCAGTCCGGCAGTTCGTAGCGGCGATAGAGGTCTTCGACGAGGAGCTTCAGGCCCGGCGCATAGATTTCCCAGCCGATATCGGTCTTGACCTCGCTTGCCGGCGGCGCTTTCACCGTCCAGGGAAAATCGCCCTTGCGGTCGGCATCGTCGGTGACGCGCTCGGGCGTGTAATAGTTCAGCCCCCACCAGTCGAGCTTCTGGCTGATCACCTTCAGGTCGCCGTCTTCGATGACAGGCATGCGGTCGCCGAGCGCTTGCACGAACGCCTTGGGATATTCGCCCTTGAAAACCGGATCGAAGAAGGCGCCGTTGTGGAACTGATGCGCGCGTTCGGCGGCAGCGAGGTCGGCAGGGCTGGTGGAACTGGCAATAATCGAGGCAGCGTTGAGCACAAGCCCGACCGGTACGTTCGGGGCCTCCGAACGGATTGCTTCGACGCCGAGACCGTGCGCAAGGTTCATGTAGTGCATGGCGTGAAGAGCGGCCTGCATATTGCGCTCGCCCGGCGCATGGATGCCGTAGAGATGGCTGAGCCAGACGATGCACCAGGGCTCGTTGAAGGTCGCGACGGCGTCGAGACGGTCGCCAAGCCGGCTCATCACCGTTTTGGCATAGCGCTGAAAGGCATAAGCGGTTGAGCGTGCCGTCCAGCCGCCGTCACCGGCAAGCAGCAGCGGCAAGTCCCAATGGTAGAGCGTCGCGAAGGTCTTGATCCCGCGCGCCTTGCAGCCGTCGACGAGCCGGTCGTAGAAATCGAGGCCGGCCTCATTCACTGGACCCGTGCCGTCGGGAATGATGCGCGGCCAGGCGATCGAGAAACGATAAGCCTCGACGCCCATCTCCTTGACGAGATCGAGATCCTGCTCCAGCCGGTTATAGTGATCGCAGGCAACATCGCCATTATCGCGATTGTGGACGCGCCCGGGCATGTTGCAGAAAGCATCCCAGATGGACGGCTTGCGCCCGTCGGCCTTGCTCGCGCCCTCGATCTGGAAGGCGGCGGTGGCGACGCCGAAGGTGAAATCGCCGGGAAAGCGGCCTGCAAGCGTATTCGCATCGATCATCTGTAAATCCCGTCTCTCAGCGTGTGAATGGATTGTTTAGGCTCGGATTTAGCCAAGCCGGAAAACAAAGTACAGATCTGGCGGCCGAAAACTGCAACGTTACAGTAGGCCGCGAAGCGGTAGCGTCTGCAGCACTTCGTCGCGTTCACCCGCCGCGCTCTCCGACGCTGACCGCTCTCATAATGCGAACGTCAGAGTCGAGACTTGCCGCCGCGCCCACGATCACCGACACGGCCAAAACATCGCAACATGAAAGGAATCCGATGCTGTCTTCGATCCATCTGCTGCAGCCGCACCTGCTGAGCCTGCTGCGCATCATCTCGTCGCTCGTGCTTTTCAGCTATGGCACGCAGAAGATCCTGCATTTTCCGGCCGCGGCAAGCGTGCCGCCGATGGGCTCGCTCTCCTGGATTGCCGGGCTGCTCGAACTCACTCTCGGCTTTCTGGTGCTGGTCGGCTTCCAGACCCGAATCGCAGCTTTCGTGCTTTCGGGCTGATGGCCTTCGCCTATTTCATCGGGAATGCGGGAAGGAGCTTTTATCCCGCGCAGAATGGCGTCGTCGAGGCGATCCTGTTCTGCTTCTTATTTCTTTATCTGGTGGCGCCGGGCCGCTCAGCGTCGACGGCCTGATGAAGCGCCGCACTGCGGCCTGACGAAGGACGGGCAAGCCGAGGCAGCCAATGGCCGCCTCGGCATTGTCGCGGGCTCCGTCCATTTCACGCGAATCGCCAAGCCTCAGAGCTTGACCCACGCCCCGTTTTTCTTCGACGAGGCGACACAAGCTTCGACGAAGGCGACACCCTTCACACCGTCGTCAACCGTGGGATAGACCACTGCCTTGTCGACCGCCTTGCCCTTCTTGCGGGCATTGATTGCATGTGCGGCTTCCGTATAGATCGTCGCGAAGGCCTCGAGGTAACCTTCTGGATGGCCTGACGGCACGCGCGTAACGCGGCCAGCAGCCGCTCCGGCACTGGCGCCGCCACGCGTGATCAGCCGCTTCGGCTCCCCGAAAGGCGTGTACCAGAGATAGTTCGGATCCTTCTGGGTCCATTCCAGTCCGCCCTTGCTGCCGTAGACACGGACCATCAGGCCGTTCTCATGGCCAGGCGCGACCTGGCTGCACCAGAGCATACCCTTAGCCGGCTTCTCCGACCCCTTCGCCTTGAAGCGCAGCATGACGTGAGCATTATCATCCAGCCGGCGGCCGGGCACGAAACTGTCGAGATCGGCGGCCAGGCTGTCGAGCTCCAGGCCCGTGATGAAGGAGGCAAGGTTATAGGCATGCGTGCCGATATCGCCTGTGGAGCCGCCGACGCCGGACTGGGCCGGATCGGTGCGCCAGGCGGCCTGCTTCTGGCCGGTCTGCTCGACGGCTTCCGTCAGCCAGTCCTGCGGATATTCGGCCTGGACGACCCTTATGTCGCCGAGTTCGCCGTTGGCGACCATCTCGCGTGCCTGGCGGACCATTGGATAACCGGTGTAATTATGCGTCAGCACGAAGAGCGCGCCGCTCTCGTCGGCCACCTTTTTCAGCTTCTTCGCATCGGCGAGGTTCGATGTCAGCGGCTTGTCGCAGATGACATGGATGCCGCGCTTCAGGAATTCCTTGGCCGCATCGTAATGCACATGGTTCGGCGTGACGATCGCCACCGCCTCGATGCCATTCTTCAGCTTCGCCTCGCGGATGGCCATCTCGCGGTAGCTGGAATAGGTCCGTGACGGGTCGAGACCGAGGTCTCGCCCGGACTGAACCGCCTTCTCAGGCGTCGACGACAATGCGCCGGCGATGAGATCGTACTGATCGTCGATGCGCGCCGCGATCCGGTGCACCGCACCGATAAACGCGCCCGCACCGCCGCCCACCATGCCGAGCCGGATGCGCGGCTCGCGGGTCTGTTCCGATGATGCTTCGATTGCCATTCTTGTCCTCCTGAAATTTGAATTTGGTGCGGATGCGCCCCTCATCCGGCTGGCGCCACCTCTCCCCGTTCAGATGGGAAGAGGGGATATGCCGCACCGTCTCCGTCCCCCTCCAACATTTCGCTGGGCAAGTCCCCTCTCCCCGTCAGAAGGGGGAGAGGGTTAGGGTGAGGGGCAGGCTCCCGGCATGCCCGAAGTCTCAGAGCCCCAGCATCCGCCGGTTGGCAGCCTGATCCGTACCGCTGCCGGCAAAATCATCGAAGGCTTTTTCGGTGACGCGAATGATATGGGCAGCCACGAATTCCGCACCCTCACGGGCGCCGTCCTCCGGATGCTTCAGCGCACATTCCCATTCGACCACGGCCCAGCCGTCGAAATTATTCGCCGTCATCTTCGAGAAGACCGCGCCGAAATCGACCTGGCCGTCACCGAGCGAGCGGAAGCGACCGGCGCGTTCCACCCAGCCCTGGTAACCGCCATACACGCCCTGGCGCCCGGTCGGATTGAACTCCGCATCCTTGACGTGGAACATCTTGATGCGGTCCTTGTAGATGTCGATGTTCTCGAGATAGTCGAGGCATTGCAGGATGTAGTGCGAGGGATCGTAGAGCATGTTGGCGCGCGGATGGTTCTTCACCCGCTCCAGGAACATCTCGAAGGTGATGCCGTCATGCAAGTCCTCGCCCGGATGGATCTCGTAGCAGACATCGATGCCGTTCTCATCGGCATGGTTGAGGATCGGCGTCCAGCGGCTGGCAAGCTCGTCGAAGGCCGTCTCCACCAGACCGGCGGGACGCTGCGGCCAGGGATAGATGAAGGGCCAGGCAAGCGCGCCGGAGAAGGTCGCATGCGCCTTGAGGCCGAGGTTCTTCGATGCTGTCAGAGCCATCTTGACCTGCTCGACCGCCCACTCCTGACGGGCTTTCGGATTGCCGCGCACCTCGGGCGCCGCAAAGCCGTCGAATGCTTCGTCATAGGCGGGGTGAACGGCAACCAGCTGGCCTTGCAGATGGGTCGAGAGCTCGGTGACTTCGATGCCGTTTTCGCGGGCCTTGCCGGCGAACTCGTCACAATAATCCTTGGAGGTGGCGGCCTTCTTCAGATCGATCAGCTGGCTCGCCCAGGTCGGAACCTGAACGCCCTTGTAACCGATGTCAGCCGCCCATTTGGTGATCGCGTCCCAAGAATTGAAAGGCGCGGTATCGCCCGCGAACTGGCCAAGGAAAAGGCCGGGACCTTTGATCGTCTTCATGTCAGATTCCTCCCTGAATATCGACCGTAAACGTTTCTGAAGAACTTGTAGCACGCATTTCGGCGGGAGTAAGGTGCCTCCTCGCCCTTGCCGCCGGATTTGGCGCGAGTCCAGATGCGGTATGGCTGCGACCTAATCATGATGGGCTGTCGCGGGCAAGAGGTACGTGCAGCATTTTCGCCGTCCGCCACGTGAGGGCATAAAAATGCGCCCATTCTTGCGAATGGGCGCACCCTCTTTGATGGGTGATCAGAACGGAGAATCCGGGAAGTAGAAGTTCTTGGCGTTCTCCTTGGTGACGAGCGTCGCGTCGAGGATGTAGTTGCCGTGAACCGGGACCTGGTCGTAGAGTGCCGCCGCCGTCAACTCCATTGCCGTACCGACCATTGCCGGCGGATAGAGAACGTCGACCGGAATCAGCTTGTCCCCATCCATGACCTTCTTGACCATGTCCTTGGAACCGGCCCCGGCGACAACATACTGGATGTCGGTGCGCTTGGCCTGCTCGATCGCCTGCAATACGCCGACGGCCATGTCGTCGTCCTGGCACCAGACGACGTCGATCTTCGGGTACTTCGTCAGATAGTCCTGCATGACCTTGAAGGCGTCGTCGCGGTTCCAGTTGCCGTACTGGCGGTCAAGAACCTTGACCTTGGAGCCGGCGATACCCTTGTCGAAACCATCCTGGCGCTGCTGGTCGATCGGGATAGGCAGACCGCGGATAACGACGACCTCGGCTTCCGGCGTCTTTTCGGCAATATATTTGCCGGCTACTTCGCCGAGCGCCGGATTGTTGCCGGCGACATAGAGGTCACGCACGGAATTGTCGTTGTTCGACGGCGCACGGTCGACGAGCGCAACGAACTTGCCCTTGTCCTTGACTTCCTTGATGGCGTTGACGAGCGGATCCGGATCGGACGGCAGGATGACGAGCGCATCTATGCCCTGCGTATCGAGGTCCTGCACGGCGTTAGCCTGCGTCGCGGCATCCGGCGAGGTCTTGACGATGACGTTCAGGCCCGGATGTTCGGCCATCAGCTTCTTGGCAATACGCTCGGCATGGAACACGACGCCAGAAGTCCAGCCGTGATCGGCGGCCGGAATGGACACACCGATCGTGTAGTTCTTGTCCTGGGCGTAGGCTGCACCGGCAAAAGCCACCCCCGCAACGGCCAGACCCAACATGAGCTTGCGCATGCTTAGTTCCTCCCAAAAATATCAGGGACTTGTCCAATCCGAGCCGGGTGCCCTGTGAAGCCCGACTAATCCGAGAACCGTCTGACTTTATGATTTGCGCACCAGCGACCGCTGCACCAGCATGGCGATGATGATGATTGCACCCTGAATCGCGCCGATGAGATATTCGCTGATGAAGTTCGAAAGCAGCATGATGTTGCCGACGAGTTCGAGAATGAAGGCGCCGCAAATCGTGCCCCACACACGGCCGGCGCCACCCTTGAGCGCCGTGCCGCCGACGACGACGGCGGTAATCGCCTGCAACTCCCACAGGATGCCGGTCGTTGCCGAGGTGGAACCGAGACGCGGCACATAGAGCAGCACGGCGATCGCCACGCAGAGGCCTTGGATGACGAAGGCAATGGTGCGCACGCGGTTGACGGCGATTCCGGAATAGCGCGCGACATCGCTGTTCGAACCGACAGCCACGACATGGCGGCCGTAACGCGTGCGGTAGAGGATGAAGGCGGCAATCGCGGTGACGGCGAGGATCACCACGATCGGAACCGGAAGACCGAGGATATTACCGAAATAGGCCGGCCGGTAGAGCGTCTGGATGTCACTCGAACGCAACGTGATCGCGCCGCCCTGCGACAGCCAGGTGGTCAGGCCGCGATAAATGCCCATGGTGCCGAGCGTGGCGATGAAAGGCTCGATTTTGCCGACGGTGGTGATGAGACCGTTGGCGAGGCCGCAAAGCGCCCCCGCAATGACCGTGAAGACCACAGCCGCCGTCAGCATCAGCACCGGGTCGGCAATGACGCCCGAATTGATCAGCAGGATCATCAGGCTGGCGACAAAGGCCACCATCGAGCCGACGGAAAGATCGAGGTCTCCGGCGGAGATCACGAAGGTTGCGCCGACGGCGATAATGGCGATGAAAGCGCAGCGTGTCGCGACGTTGGCAAGATTGGTGATGCCGATGAAATTCGGATTGACCAGCGCGCCGACGATGAGAAGCAAGGCCAAAGCGGCAAAAGGTGCAACTGCACGCAGATCAACGTCACGCCAGGACCTGCGCCGGATTTCCCTGGTCTCCTCGTTCACACTCATGTCCAAAACCAACCTCCCGTCCCAGACTGCCTGGGCATGTTATCTATTGTCCGTGTCGGCAAAATCCCGTCCGCTCAGGTCTTTGTCTTATGCATGTCTCCCGAACCGCGGCACGCTGTCGGGGCGACATGTATCAGGCCGCCGCCTTCTTCTTGAGGCCGGCGGCGTAGCGCATGATCTCCTGCTCGGAAATCTCGTCGCCTTCGAGCACGCCCACGATATGTCCCTCGCGCATCACCACCACCCGCGTGCACAGGCCGATGACCTCGGGCATCTCCGAGGAAACGACAATGATCGACCGGCCGTCGCGGGCGAGTGCCGAGATGAAATGATAGATCTGCTGCTTGGTGCCGACGTCGATGCCGCGCGTCGGCTCGTCGATGATGATGATATCAGGCTCGGTCTCCATGACCTTCGCCAAGAGCAGCTTCTGCTGGTTCCCGCCGGACATGCGGCCGGCAATGATATTGCCGTCGCGAACCCTGATGTCGAAGCGGCGCTTGGCCTTCGCCAGAGCAGCCGCTTCACTGCCGGGACTGAGATAGCCGTGGCGAGAATGCCTTCCGAGCGATTGCAGCGTCAGATTGGTCATCATGCCGGAACGCAGCAGCAAGCCCTTCGACTTGCGGTCCTTGGTCATGTAGGCGAGGCCGCAGCGATTGGCCGCATGCACATCGCCGGAGGGAACGTTTTGCCCTTTGATGACCACTTCACCCTCAAGACGACTTCGCAGGCCGGCGATCGCCTCCATCAATTCAGTGCGGCCGGAGCCGATCATCCCGGAGAAGCCGATAATCTCGCCCTTGCGCACCTCAAAGCTCGCATCCCGGACATAACCCGTCGACACCGAGGAAACGCTCAGGACGACCTCCTCGTCGACATCGGGCTCGACTTTGGCGGGATAGAGGCTGGAAAGTTCGCGGCCGACCATCAGCTGCGCGATCGCTTCCCCGTCGAGAATTGATGTCGGCGACGTCTTGATCCACTGGCCGTCGCGCAGCACCGTCACCCGATCCGTCAGCTCCATCACCTCGTCGAGCTTGTGGGAGACGAAGACGAAGCTGGTGCCCTGGTCCCGCAGCTTGCGGACCTGCTTGAAGAGCATATTGGTCTCTTCCCGCGACAGGACGGCCGTCGGCTCGTCCATGAAAACGACGCGCGCATCGCGGCTGATTGCCTTGGCGATCTCGACCATCTGCTTGTCGGCGATGGAGAGCGTGCTGATCAGCGCATTCTCGTCGACATGCGAACCAAGCACGTCGAGCACCTTGCGCGTCTCAGCGCGCATGTATTTGCGATCGAGCACACCGAAACGCGTCACCTCACGTCCGAGGAAAAGGCTCTCCGTCACGGTCAGGTGGTCGGCGAGATTGAATTCCTGGTGAATGATGACGATGCCGAGCGCTTCCGCAGCGCCATTCGGCGGCAGCACCACAGGCTTGCCGTCGAGCAGGATCTCTCCGGAACTCGGCTGTTCGAAACCTGAGAGCACCTTGACGAGCGTAGACTTGCCAGCGCCGTTTTCACCCATCAGTGCATGGATTTCGCCGGCACGGAGATCGAAATTGACGCTGAAGAGCACCTGCACGCCGCTGAAGGATTTACATATGCGCCTGGCGGACAGCACCACGGGCGCAGTGTCGGCGATCTCCACGGTCATTCATGCCCTCCCCCAAGAGCGTTTTGCATCGGCAGAACGCACCGACGCCGCTCCATCACCTTGAACTAGTCCACATTTCCACTCTGAAAACCGTTCTCGGCCTCAGAGCTAGCTTGCGCCTCCCGCCCGCTTTGACCCTCATGTAAACCTTTACATCGCGCATGTAAAGGTTTACATCGTGAATTTACACAGATCCTCTGAAGCTTGCCTTTGACCTCTCGGCGAGTCTGTGTAGTGTCGCGGCGAAGACAGCCCCAAGGCAGAGCGCAGTGTCGAATTCCACGCCCGCAACAATCGAAGACGTCGCCCGGATCGCCGAGGTCTCCATCGCGACGGTTTCGCGGGCGATCCACACCCCGGAGAAGGTCGCCAACTCGACGCGGCTTAAAGTCAATCAGGCGATCGCGGTCACCGGCTACACCACCAACGCAATGGCGCGCAGCCTGAGGCTCGGTCGTTCCAACATGATTCTGGTCGTGGCGCCCGACATCGGCGATCCCAATTTCTCCAATATTCTCGTCGGACTGGAGAACGAGGCGCGCGCCCACGGCTACGGCATCCTGATCGGCCACACCCAGAACGATGCCCAGCGCGGCCTGGAATATCTGAAATTCTTCAACTCCAACCAAGCCGCCGGGCTGATCCTTTTCACCGGCATCCTGCCCTTCGGCCATCAGACGATGACCGCCCGGCTGCCGCCGAGCGTCGGGGTTTTCGAACCGGTCTTCAACGGCGGCATTCCCTATGTCGGCGTCGACGATACCGAGGGCGCGCGAAAGGCGGTGGATCTGCTGCTGGCCGAAGGCCATCGCAAGATCGCCTTCATCGGCGATTCGCGCACCCGGCTTGCCTATGTCAGGCGCCGCATGGGTTACGACGCCGGCCTCGACGCCGCCGGCGTCCCGCCGGATCTCAGGATCGTGCTCGAAGGCGACGGCACGATCGAAAGCGGCCGGCATGCGGTCGAACAGCTTTTCATGCGCGACACTCTCCCGACCGCCTTCATGTGCGTGAACGATCAGACGGCGATCGGCGTCATGATCGGGCTCGGCGCGCGAGGCTATGATATTCCGCGAGATTTCTCAGTGACCGGCTTCGACGACGTGCCGCAGGCCGTCTTCATCTCGCCGTCGCTGACGACGATCCGTCAGCCGAGAACGGCGATTGGCAAACAGGCGATGGCGCTGCTGCTGGAACTCTTGTCCGATGGCCGGCCGGCCGAGACGGAAATCCTGCTGAGGCCGGATCTGGTGGTTCGCAACTCCGTCTCCGCACCGTCGCGCCAGTGGTTCAAGCGCTGAAGAGACTATAACGACAGGCCTACAAAGAGCTGCGCCGGCGGCCGCTGGCCGCCGGCGCGCTTTATCAGACGTAACGGTTGACGACGTTTTCGAGCAGTTCTTGCTTGCCGGATTTCGGCTGCGGGTTGACGTCCTTGCTCTCGACCCAGTTCGCGATCTCATCCAGCGAATACTCGCCGCGGAAGAGTTTCTGCGCCTCGACCGATTCCCAACCGGCATAACGGTCGGCAAGCGGCTGCGACAGGGCCTTGTCCTCGATCATCTTGGCCGCCGCCTTGAGGCCGCGGGCGCAGCAGTCCATGCCCCCGATATGACCGATTAAGAGGTCTGCCGGATCGAGCGACTGGCGGCGCAGCTTCGAGTCGAAGTTGGTGCCGCCGGTCTTGAAGCCGCCGCCCGCTAGAACGTGGTAATAGGCAAGAGCCATTTCCGGAACATTGTTCGGGAACTGGTCGGTGTCCCAGCCGGACTGGTAGTCGTTGCGGTTCATGTCGATCGAGCCGAAGATGCCGAGCGCATTGGCGAGCGCCAACTCGTGTTCGAAAGAGTGGCCGGCGAGGATCGCATGCCCCTGCTCGATATTGACCTTCACCTCGTTTTCAAGGCCGTGCTTCTTGAGGAAGCCGTAAACGGTCGCGACGTCATAGTCATACTGGTGCTTGGTCGGCTCCTGCGGCTTCGGCTCGATCAGGATGGTGCCCTTGAAGCCGATCTTGTGCTTGTATTCGACAACGAGGTTGAGGAAGCGGCCGAGCTGATCGAGTTCGCGCTTGAGATCGGTGTTGAGCAGCGTCTCGTAACCTTCGCGTCCGCCCCAGAGCACGTAGTTCTCGCCGCCGAGCTTCTGCGTGGCGTCGATGCAGGTCTTGACCGTCGCGGCGGCGAAAGCAAAGACGTCTGGATCGGGGTTGGTCGCCGCACCCGACATGTAGCGGCGGTTGGAGAACAGGTTCGCCGTACCCCAGAGCAGCTTGGTGCCGGTCGCCGCTTGCTTCTCGGCGAAGTAATCGACGATCTCGTTGAGGTTCTTGGTGTTTTCAGCGAAATTCTTGCCTTCGGGGCGCACGTCGGCGTCGTGGAAGCAGTAATAGGGCGCGCCGAGCAGCGAGAAGAATTCGAAAGCGACATCGGCCTTGAGCTTGGCAGCCTTCATCGTGTCTTCGAACCACGGACGCAGGAAGGTCTGGCCGCCGAAGGGGTCGCCACCCGGCCAGGTGAAGGTGTGCCAATAGGCCACCGCAAAACGCAGATGGTCTTCCATACGCTTGCCAAGAACGATCTCGTCCGGCTGGTAATAGCGGAAGGCGAGCGGATTGGTGCTGTCAGGACCTTCATATTTGATCTTCTGGATATCGCCGAAAAATCCGGTGCTCATGTTGGGGTCTCCTTGGGTTTCTATCTCTTTGCAGTTCTGAATTCTTGTCTGTGGAGGCGGCCCCCTCATCCGCCTGCCGGCACCTTCTCCCCCGAGGGGAGAAGAGACGCGTTGCGCCGCCTCTTTTCCCTTCTCCCCTCGGGGAGAAGGTGGCCCGAAGGGTCGGATGAGGGGGCCGCTGGCTCCAGTTTCAATGCGCCAGCGATTTGATCGCCGGATAAACTGCCCGGTAACGCATATAGGCATCCTCGTAAGCGTCACTCATCGACGACACCGGCTCGATTGTGCCTGCCGTCATCGGCGGCGTGCAGACGGCGATTGGATCCGCCCCCGTCGCCGCGATCAGGCCGAGACGGGCAGCGCCGAAGGCTGCGCCGAAATCGCCGTCACCCGGCAGGTCGACCGGAACGCCCAGCGCGGTGGCGATCGATGCCAGCCAATAGCGCGAGCGCGAACCGCCGCCGATTGCCGTCACGCGCGCGATGCCGGTGCCGGCCGAACGCAACGCTTCGAGATTGTCGCGGATGGCGAAAGCCACACCTTCGAGCACGGCCTGGGTCAGCACCACGCGGCTGCTTTCGTGTTCGAGGCCGATGAAGGCGCCGCGGATGACGGCGTCATTGTGCGGCGTACGCTCGCCGGAGAGATAGGGCAGGAAGGTGACGCCGGTCGGCGCCTTCAGCGTCTCGCCGACTTCGCCTGTCAGCTCGGCGGCCGACTTGCCGGTCACACCGGAATGCCAATTGAGCGCATCGGTGGCCGAGAGGATGACGCCCATCTGATGCCAGGTGTTGGGCAGCGCATGGCAGAAGGCATGCACGGCGCTTTCCGGCTTCGGCAGATAGGAGCCGTTGGCGGCAAAGAGCACGCCCGAAGTGCCGAGCGAGACGAAGGCCGCGCCATCGCTCACCGTGCCCATGCCGCAGGCCGAGGCTGCATTATCGCCCGCGCCGCCGGCAACGACGACCGAGCCTGATATGCCCCACTGGGCGGCGAGGTCGGACCGCAGTCTGCCGGCCTGATCGGTGCCTTCGACAAGCGCCGGCATATGCTCCCTGGAAAGGCCGGTGGCGGCAAGCAGTTCGGACGACCAACCGCGCTTGCCGGTATCGAGCCAGGAGGTGCCTGCCGAATCCGACATTTCGGAAATATATTCGCCGGTCAGCCAGAGACGCAGATAATCCTTCGGCAGCAGCACCTTGGCAACCTTGGCGAAAATCTCAGGCTCATGCTTCCTGACCCAGGCGAGCTTAGGCGCCGTAAAGCCGGGAAACACGATATTGCCGGTCAGCGCCCGGAAACGCGGGTCGGCGTCGAGTTCGGCGGCTTCGACGTGGCTGCGTGTATCGTTCCAAAGAATGCAGGGCCGCAATACCTTATCGCTCGCATCGATCAGCGTGGCGCCGTGCATCTGGCCGGAAAGGCCGATGCCCCTGACTGCCGCGAATTCCTTTGGATGTTTTGCCTTGAGCCCGGCTAAGGCCTCCTCGGTCGCGCGCACCCAGTCAGCCGGTTCCTGTTCCGACCAGCCGGAATGCGGGCGCGAGACGTCGAGCGCACCGTTGGCCGAACCGACGATCTTCTGGTCGCCGTCGATCAGCATCGCCTTGACGCCGGAGGTTCCGAGATCGAGACCGAGATACATGTGGCATTCTCCCTTTGCCGTTACGGCAGATTGTCCTTCAGGAATATGTCGAGGCGGATACGCTCCTGCGCTTCGATGACGGCGAGCCCGTCCGCCTTGGCCTTCAGCACCCGGATGGCGCTGCGCACCTCATGACCGGCATTCTGATTGAGAATCGCATCAATCGTGTTGTCGATGAGCGCCGCCCGCGTGTGGGCGGTCAGTTCGTGGGCAATGACTGTCAGCGTCCGGTCGACGGCCTTCTCCTTCAGCGCCCTGATAAGGCCGCGATTTCCGGCGCCGAGACTGTAGACGCCGACAATGTCGGCATTCCCAAGTGCCTCGGCGATGAGCATATGGGCGATCTCCGGATCGTCACGCCCTTCCAGAACCGGAAGGATCGCAAGATCGGGAAACTCCTCTGCCATGACCGAAGTGAACCCTTCCAGCCGCTCGCGATGGTCGCGCACCAGCATGGAGCCGGCGAGCACGGCGATCTTGCCCTTTCGCGGGCCGAGGAACCGGCCGAGCAGACGGGCCGCCGTGCGGCCTGCCGCGATATTGTCGACGCCGGCGTAGTGATGGCGCAGCGATCCGGTAAGATCGGACACCAGCGTGACGATGGGAAAGCCCGCATGCACCAGCCTGTCCACGACGGCACGCACTTCAGGCGCATCGGTCGCAACCATTGCGATGCCGCAAGGCTTTTCCCTGGAAAGCCCTTCAAGCACGGCGACGAGAGCCGCGGGATCGAAGGCAGGCACCTCAATGGTGCGAATATCGGTGCGTTCGGCAGGCGAGCGGAGGATCGCCTGCCGGATTTCGGCATTGAGCTCATGCATGAAGGTATTGTCACTGGCCGGCAGGATGAACACCAGCGGATAAGTGCGTCCCTTGGCGAGATTGGCGGCGGCGACATCCCTGACATAACCGAGTTCGCGGATTGCGCTCTCGACTTTCTCCCGCGTGACGTGGCGCACACCAGGACGCTGATTGAGAACCCGGTCGACAGTCGCGAGACTGACACCCGCCGCAGCGGCGATATCGTGAACAGTTGGCCTCATCATTCCTCCTGACGAGACCATTAGCGCCAAATTTGATGTACGTAAATCAAAAAAAACCAGCGGGGCGATCGCGGCATTATTTTTCCCCCATTGGTCCGCTGACGCGGATTCGATGAGCGATCACCCATCTGATGACACGGAGGCTGGAAAACCACAACAAAAAGGCCCTCCGGAGAGGGCCTTTTCGAGGGACGGGGCCGGAGGTCAGTGGCCGCCGCCACCTCCTCCGCCGCCTTGCGGCGCGGGTTTCTTGATCATGGCGACACCGAGGATCATCGCAACAAAAAGCGCGGTCAGGATCAGGAACACATCGCTGAAGGAAAGGATGACTGCCTGCTTGGTGGCGAGGCCAACCATCTGTTTGATCGCGACTGAAGTGCCGTCCATGCCATAACTGTTGAAATTGGCGGCCATGTTGTTCATCTGCTCGAGCGCCGCCGGATTGCCCCAGTCCACGTTCTCCCGCAGCCGCTCGTAATGCACATCTTGCCGGCTGGTGAGCACGGTGTTGATGACCGCGAGACCGACGGCGCCGCCGAGGTTTCTGGTCAGGTTGAACAGACCGGACGCGCCGCGGATGCGCGACGGCGGCATCGTGCCAAGCGCGATGTTGTTGATCGGCACCATGCACATCATCAGGCCGAAACCGCGCAGGATCTGCGGGATGAAAAGTTCGTAGAAATCCCAATCCGCCGTCAGGTGGATCATGATGTATGTGCCGGCGGCGAAGCTGATGAAACCGATCACCATCATCAGGCGCAGGTCCATCTTGGTCGACAGCCGCCCGGCGATCGGCGCGGTGAAGAACATCGCAAGCCCGGAGACGAACATCGTCTCGCCGATCATCAGCGAATCATAGCCGCGGATACGCCCCAGATAGACTGGGTAGATATAGGTAAGGCCGTAGAGGCCGATGCCCATGACGAAGGAAAAGACCGAGCCGAAGGAGAAATTCCGGTTCGCAAAGGCCTTCAAGTCGACAACGGGGAACTCCACCGTGAAGGCGCGATAGAAGAAGACGATGGCCGCGGCTCCGGAGGCGACGGCAGCCAGCGCGATGGAATTGTCGTTGAACCAATCGTTCGAGTTGCCCTCTTCGAGCACATATTCCAGCGCGCCGAGGAAGACGCCCATCGAGATCAGCCCCCACCAGTCGAACTTCTTGAAGAGCGACAGTTCCGGCTTGTCGAAGTCGATGAAGTTCCAGGTAACCAGCGTGACGATGATGCCCGGAACGATATTGACGAGGAACAGCCAGTGCCAGGAGAAGGCGTGGCTGAGATAGCCGCCGACGGTCGGGCCGATGGTCGGCGCCAGTGTCGCGATCAGGCCGATGATCGGCGAGACGATGCTGCGCTTCGACGGCGGGAAAATGGTGAAGGCGGCCGCGAACACCGACGGGATCATGCCGCCGCCGATGAACCCCTGGACGGCGCGGTAGACGATCATCTGGTCGATATTCGTCGCCGTCGCCGCAAGCGCACTCGCCATGGTGAAGCCGGCGGCCGAGATCGCGAAAAGGTAGCGCGTCGAGATGATACGCGCCAGCGTGCCCGAAAGCGGGATCATGATCACTTCGGCGATCAGATAGGCCGTCTGCACCCAGCCAATCTCGTCGGAACCGGCCGACAGGCCAGCCTGAATTTCGGCAAGCGAAGCAGAGACGATCTGGATGTCGAGGATCGACATGAACATGCCGAGCACCATCGCGAAGAAGGCGATGAGCTTCCTCGGATCCATGCGATCACCGGCGTGGGCGGGCGCTGCCGGAATTGTTACCCCTGTTGCTGTCGCGCTCCCGGCCATCGGACCACCTCCGCCTTTTAAAGGCTTACTTGTTCGGCGCCGTGCGGGTATCGACGTCGACGACGACGCTGAGGCCCGCGCGCAGACGCCCGCTGTCGAGCGCATCCTGCGGCAGCGCGATGCGCACTGGCACGCGCTGGATCACCTTGGTGAAGTTGCCCGTGGCATTTTCCGGCGGCAGCAGCGAAAAGACCGAGCCCGAGGCCGGCGAGATCGATTCGACGGTACCGACGATCGGATGATCGTCATAGGCATCAACATGGACGTTGACCTTCGAGCCGGCAACGAGATGCTGAATCTGCGTTTCCTTGAAATTGGCGTCGATATAGAGCTGGCGCACCGGAACGAGCGCCATCAGGCGCTGGCCGGGCGAGACCAGATCGCCTTCCTGGACGGAACGATTGCCGACGATGCCGTCATAGGGCGCCTTGAGCACGGTGAAGGAGAGGTCGCGGGCGGCCTTGTCGCGCTGGATTTCCAGCGTGCGAACGGAACCTTCCGCTTCCCTGCGCTGGGCTTCGAGAATGGCGATATTGGCCTGCGCCGCCACGATATTGGCGTCGCCGCCGGCAAGATTGGCCTTGGCCTGATCGAGTGCGGTATTGGCATCATCGAGGTCCGCGGTGGTGCCGACCGACTTTGCCTGCAGGTCGCTCTGGCGCTTCTGCTTGATTTCCGCGCCACGAACCGTGGCTTCGAGGGCAGTCTTCTGGGCCTGGGCCTGCACGAGGCTCGCCTTGGCGCCTTCAATCTGCGCATCAATGCGGCTTAGCGAAAGCTGCTCGGTCGCGATCTGGGCATTCGCCTGATCGAGGGCATTCTGGTAGTCGCCGTTATCAAGGGTAGCGAGAACGTCGCCCGCCTTGACTTCCTGGTTGGCGACAACATTCACCTTCGCGACATAGCCGGTAACCTTCGGCGAGATGGTCGCGATATCGCCTTCGATATAGGCGTCGTCGGTCGACACCATGAACCGGCCGTTCGTCCACCATTCGTATCCATACCAGCCGCCGCCCGCAAGCAGGGCAAGCACGACGATCGGCAGCACCGGGCTGCGGCGCTTCTTCGCCGCAGGAGGAGCAAGCGGGGCTTGGGCCGGCGCCGCCTGTGCGGGAGCAGCCGGCTTTTCCAGGACTTCCGCCGTCGGCGCCTCGGCAACGACTGCGACCTTTGCCTCTTCGGCCTCGGCGTTTTCGCTGACGATACGCGCGACGTTGCTCTTCTGATTGCTCGACATGGCCACTTTACCGATCTTGGAGTAATAATCGAACTGAACGGTTCGGTTCAGTTGACATAAACCTGTTTTATCGTCATATCAAGATGTATAGAACCAATCGGTTCGATTTCTTTTAAGGAAAATGCGAAACCGTAAACACGGTTAAGGAGACATGACGTTAAAACCCGACCACGCCGCCGTGTTCAGTCCTCCCGCCGCCGGGGGCCGATTTGCTGCGGGCGAAGATCCGGCCAAGCGCCAGCAAATTCTCGCCGGCGCCAAGCGCGTCTTCATGAAGATGGGCTTCGACGCCGCCAGCATGAACGACGTGACGCGCGAGGCCGGAGTCTCCAAGGGAACGCTCTACGTCTATTTCACCAACAAGGAAGAGCTGTTTTCGGCGATGATCGAAACCGAGCGCGCCGCTTTCATGGCAGCGGTGCGCACGGCGCTTGCCGAGCATGACAACCCCGAATCCGGCCTGTACGAATTCGGCATGAGCTTCGTCACCCACATGACCGATGAAAAGGTCATCAGCGCAATGCGCACCGTTCTCGGCGTTCGCGACCGCATGCCGGCGCTCTGTCAACGCTTCTTCAAAGGCCCGGTAAACCTGCGCACCATCATGCGCGACTTTTTGGAACAGCATGTCGCCGAAGGCCGGCTCGAGATCGACGACATCGATCTTGCCGCCGGCCAGTTTCTCGATCTTGCCAGCGGCAGTTTCTTCAAGCTCCGCCTATTCGGCAGCATGGAAGAACCGCCGACTCGCGAGGAAATCGACCGCGTCATCCGCGGTGCGATCAAGGTCTTCATGGCAGCCTACGGCGTGCGCCGGCACGAGACCGCCTAACCCCGCATCCTTGACTGCCGTTCTCCTTCGGCCAAAACTCCGCAAGAACGATCAAACCCGGCTGCCGGCTTTTCTCTAAGAAGAAGCCGCAACCAGGGGAATGAAGATGAACGCCATCGCACGGGCGATCTGGTTCATAGAGAGCCATTTCGAAAGCGATATATCGCTGGAAGAGATATCGGAAGCAGCCGGATTGTCGCGCTATCATCTGTCGCGCGTCTTCGGGCTCGTCACCGGCCACTCTATCAGCAGCTACGTGAGAGGACGGCGCCTCAGCCGCGCCGTGCCTGCATTGGTCAGCGGCTCATCCACCATCCTCGAGGTTGCGCTTTGCGCGGGCTACGGCTCGCACGAAGCTTTCACCCGTGCCTTCCGCGACCAGTTCGGCATGACGCCGGATGCGGTGCGCAGACAGGCACACGCCCGCAACCTTGTTTTACTGGAGCCGATCCGAATGGATACCGACCACCTCAACGACCTCGAACCACCCCGTTTCGAGACCCTTCAACCAATGCTCTTTGCCGGCCTGCAGGAGACCTACCCTTATGGCGACAACGCCGCCATTCCCTCGCTTTGGCAGAAGTTCAATACCCACTTCGGACATATTCCCGGCCAGAAAGGCAATGTCGCCTATGGCATCTGCAGGCATATCGGCGAGGAGGAGAAATTCCGCTACATGGCCGCAGCCGAAATTTCCGATGCCAGCGACCTGCCCGCGGATTTTACGACGCTTAAGATTGCGGGACAGCGCTACGCCGTCTTCACCCATCGCGGCCATATCTCCGGCATTTCGCTGACCATGCACCGGATTTTCGGCACATGGTGGCCAACGTCAGGCCTGGAACATGGCGAGACACCTGACATGCTCGAACGTTACGACGAGCGCTTCGATCCTTATACCGGCATGGGCATCACCGAAATCTGGCTGCCGATTAGAGCATGATGCCGAAAGGTGTGAGCGGTTTTCGGACAACATCATGCTCCAACTCTTTAATTTAGAACGGGATTCAAACTTAAGCTCGACCGGCCTTAAATCATCCTGTTCTAGGGAATAAAAGTCATATCAGTTTCGTATACCGGCTTGTGGCGCTTGTCTGGCAGGCAGGCGCCATTACATTGCGCGCGTCGTTTCATCATGTGACGCAAAGAGGGTATAGGCTGATGCAGGAAATCATGACGCTTATTCAGGACCCGGCCGCCTGGGTGGCGCTCATCACACTGGTGGTGATGGAGGTCGTTCTCGGTATCGACAACCTGATCTTCATTTCCATTCTCACCAACAAACTGCCGCCCGAGCATCGCGAGAAAGCCCGCCGGATCGGCATCGGCCTTGCCCTCGTCATGCGCCTGGCGCTGCTCGGCACCGTCGCCTGGATCGTGCAGCTGACCGAACCGCTGTTTACGGCCTTCGGACACGGCTTCTCCTGGAAGGACCTGATCCTGATCGCCGGCGGCCTGTTCCTCGTCTGGAAAGCCACCAAGGAAATTCACCACACGGTCGACCCGGTGGATCATCAGGAGGATTTCATCGCGAAGTCCGTCACGACGGGCTTTGCATCGGCCATCGGCCAGATCCTGCTGCTTGACCTGGTCTTCTCCGTCGACAGCATCATCACCGCCGTCGGCATGACGCCGCATCTGCCGATCATGGTGATCGCCGTCGTCGCCGCGGTGACCGTCATGCTGGTTGCCGCGACCCCGCTCGCCAACTTCATCGAGAGAAATCCGACGATCGTCATGCTGGCGCTAGCCTTCCTGCTGATGATCGGCACGACGCTGATCGCCGAAGGCATGGGTTTCCATGTGCCGAAGGGTTACGTCTACGCCGCCATGGCCTTCTCGGCGCTGGTCGAGGTGCTGAACATGTTCGCACGCAACGCCCGCAAGCGGAAACGCGAAGGCGCGCATTGAGGCTGATACGGGAGGGCGCGTCGCATTGGCGCACCCTCTCAGCGCCGGCAAGCCGTTGCCGACGCGGTTTTTCTTGACGCGCCCGGTTGAATATGGCCTAAGGCCAGCCGAACGGACGATCGGCGGATGGTGCGGGCGAATGCCCTTTTTCGGCCGGTTTGCCGATGAAGATATCTGCATCCTTCCGGCCGAACCTCGCTTTCCCGTGAAAGCAGTCCGGCATTCATTGATGGGCACATACAATGACAAATTCCGGGACAGCTTCCGGCGTCCGCGTCCGCATCGCTCCCTCGCCGACCGGCGAGCCGCATGTCGGCACCGCTTACATCGCTCTCTTCAACTATCTCTTTGCCAAGAAGCACGGCGGCGAGTTCATTCTGCGCATCGAGGACACCGATGCGACGCGCTCGACGCCGGAATTCGAGACGAAGGTCCTGGATGCGCTGAAATGGTGCGGGCTGGAATGGAAGGAAGGCCCCGATATCGGCGGTCCCTACGGCCCCTATCGCCAGTCCGACCGCAAGCCGATGTACCAGCCCTATGCTCAGGAACTGCTGGACAAGGGTCATGCCTTCCGCTGTTTCTGCACGCCAGCGCGCCTCGAACAGATGCGCGAGACGCAGCGCGCCGCCGGCAAGCCGCCGAAATACGACGGCCTCTGCCTCAATCTGACGGCCGAGGAAGTCACCGCGCGCATGGCAGCCGGCGAGACGACCGTCATCCGCATGAAGATCCCTGCCGAAGGCTCCTGCGACTTTACTGACGGCGTCTATGGCGATGTCTCCATCCCGTGGGATTCCGTCGACATGCAGGTGCTGATCAAGGCCGACGGCATGCCGACCTATCACATGGCCAACGTCATCGACGACCATCTGATGAAGATCACCCATGTGGCGCGCGGCGAGGAATGGCTGGCTTCTGTGCCCAAGCACATCCTGCTCTATCGCTATTTCGGCTGGGAGCAGCCGGTCTTCATGCATTTGTCGCTGATGCGCAACGCCGACAAATCGAAGCTGTCGAAGCGCAAGAACCCAACCTCAATCTCGTACTATTCCGCGCTTGGTTATATCCCCGAAGCGCTGATGAATTTCCTCGGCCTGTTCTTCATGCAGATCGCCGAGGGCGAAGAGCTTCTGACGATGGAAGAACTGTCCGAAAAGTTCGATCCGGACAATCTCTCCAAAGCAGGCGCGATCTTCGATATCCAGAAGCTCGATTGGCTGAACGGCCGCTGGATCCGTGAAAAGCTCTCCGAAGAGGAATTCCGCGCGCGCGTACTGACTTGGGCGATGGAAAACGACCGCCTGATGGCGGGTCTACGCCTGTCGCAAACGCGCATTTCCAAGCTCGGCGAGCTACCCGATCTCGCCAGCTTCCTGCTGAAGTCAGATCTCGGCCTGCAGCCCTCCGACTTCGCCAAGATCAAATCACCGCCGGAAGAGATCCTGGAGATCCTCAACACTGTCCAGCCGGACCTCGAAAAGATCCTGGAATGGAATGTCGAAACGATCGAGGCGGAGCTGCGCGCCGTGGCTGATCGCTTGGGCAAGAAGCTGAAGGTCGTGGTGGCACCGCTCTTCGTCGCCGTCTCCGGCTCGTCGCGTTCGCTGCCGCTCTTCGATTCCATGGCGCTCCTCGGCCGCTCTGTCGTGCGCCAGCGCCTGAAGCTCGCGGCCCAGGCGGTCGCCGCCCTCGTCGGCTCGAAGTAAGAATAGTCAGAGGATTTCGACAGTGGCTGACAACAAGACCGAAAACACCCTTTCCTCCGACGCGACCGAGGTGCGCGCCCAGAAGCTGAAGCTGCTGCGCGAGCAGATCGGCGATGTCTATCCGGCGCATTTTCACCGGAGCCTGACCAATGCCGAGCTTGCGACGAGATACGAGGGTCTGGACCCCGATGTCGAGACGCAGGACATCGTCACCGTCGCTGGCCGGGTCTATTCCTCGCGCAACTCGGGCATGTTCATGGATATTCATGACGCCTCCGGCAAGATCCAGATCTTTTCGCATAAGGACGTGACAGGCGAGGAAGCCCGCGCCCTGCTGCCGATGATCGACATTGGCGACATCATCGGCGTCACCGGCATCGTGCGCCGCACCAAGCGCGGTGAACTGACGATCAACGCCCAGAAGATCGAGATGCTGACCAAGTCGCTGCTGCCGATGCCGGAGAAGTGGCACGGCCTTTCCGACATCGAGCTGCGCTACCGCAAGCGCCATCTCGATATTTTGACCAACGAGGATTCGAAGCTGCGCTTCCAGCAGCGCTCGAAGATCGTCTCCGGCATCCGCCGCTTCATGGAAAATGACGGCTTCATGGAAGTCGAGACGCCGATGCTGCAGTCGATCTATGGCGGCGCCACCGCCGAGCCGTTCAAGACGCATCACAACACGCTGAAGCTCGACATGTACCTGCGCATTGCGCCGGAACTGTTCTTGAAGCGCACGCTGGTCTCCGGCCTCACCGACAAGGTGTTTGAAATCAACCGCAACTTCCGCAACGAAGGCGTCTCCACCCGGCACAATCCGGAATTCACCATGATGGAGTGCTACTGGGCCTATGCGGATTACGAGGACATGATGGACCTCGTCGAGCGTCTGTTCGAGACCTTGGCTCTCTCCATTCACGGCACGACGGAATTCGACTTCGGCGACAAGCGGCTGTCCTTCAAGGGACCATTCAAGCGCGTGCCGATGCCCGACGCCGTCAAGGAAGTAACCGGCATCGATTTCCTCGCCATCAAGACCGATGAGGAAGCGCGCGCCGCGGCCAAGGCTGCCGGCTTTGCAGTCGAGAAGGATTGGACCTGGGGCGAGTGCCTCGCCTTCATCTTCGAGGAAAAGGTCGAAGCCACGCTGATTCAGCCGTCTCACGTCACCCATTTCCCGAAGGACATTTCGCCCTTCGCCAAGGAAGTGCCGGGCGAGCCGCGCCTCGTCGAGCGCTTCGAGACCTATTGCAACGCCTGGGAACTCGGCAACGCCTTCTCGGAACTCAACGATCCCGAGGAGCAGCGGCGCCGCATGGTCGAGCAGCTCGAACAGGCGCATGCCCGCGGCGAAAAGGAAAAGCAGCTGGACGAGGAATTCCTCGACGCAATCGACCAGGGCATGCCGCCGGCCGGCGGCCTCGGCATCGGCGTCGACCGTCTGATCATGCTGCTGACCAACGCTCCGTCGATCCGCGACGTCATTCTCTTCCCGGCCCGCCGCAGCAAGGCTGACTAACAGGAAGTTGACCAAAGCGGAATGCCGGCCGGCGCTCCGCTTTTTCATATGTCTGTTCAGTGGGCCTTGGCGGCTTCCGCTGGCTGCTCTTCGGCCGGCGCCTCGGCCACCACGTCGGCGCCCTCACTTTCGGCGGCAGGCGCCGCTTCGCTTTCGGCCGCCGGTGCGGCGCCATGACCACCGCCTTCGGCCTTCTTCTCCTCGGCCTTGTTGCCCGTATCCTCGCCCTTGGTCGAGGCGACGGCGACCGGATCGACGCAATCCTCCGGATCCTTGAAGCCAGCGCTAATCAAGGCGATCTCATCGGCCGGCAGTTCGATGCGCTCGCCGAAGAACAATCCGTTTTCGCTGGCCTTGCCGTCATAGTAGCGCGCCGTGTAGCGCTTGTCGTCGAGGCCGGGAACGGTATTGTCGGGATGCGGGATGAAGACGACATCGGCTCCGATCGCCCGGCCGCGTATATCGGCGCGCAGCGACGGGCCATTCTCATCAAGCACGACCACCTGTACCAGATCCGGTTTCTGCGCGGCATAGACGGCCTGGGCGACACGAAGTGCGGTCCTGACACGCGTCATGCCATCGGTCGGCTCGGTCTTGATATATTTCCGCACCCAGAGATGGTCCTGCTTCCTGATCGTCACAAGGTTGACGTCGCTGCATTCGAGCCCATGACCGCCACCGGAGACGCCGACCAGCCTGTCCTTGCCGACATAAAGCGCAGCACCGCCGGAAACGCCCGCCAGAAGCGCGACTCCGCCGATCATGATTGCCAATTTCCGGGAAGGCCGGAATATGTGCAGTAAGGCCTTCACCCCAACTGCTCCGCCATCTCAAACTCCAACGCAGGACAGGTGCTGAGAATGCTAGGGAAATGACGTTTCCGAAAGTTTAAGTGAACAAGCCAAGGCCGCCCCATTTTGAAAAAGTCCAAAAAAGGTCCACCTTTTTCAGCCGCTTGCCACGGCGCATCCGGCCATGCTCTAAACGCGCATGGCCTTCACGCTCCGCCAGATCCAATATTTCGTTGCCGTCGCTGAACAAGGTTCAGTGACACGAGCCGCTCAGAACCTGTCGATCTCGCAATCCTCGGTGACGGAAGCGCTGAAGGAGCTCGAAACCGATCTTGGCGTCGAACTGTTCGAACGCCATCCGCGCGGCCTGACGATCACCCACAACGGACATCAGTTTCTCCGTCACGCGACTAAAATTCTCGCCTCCGTCTCCGATGCGCGGACCAGCTTCTCCGGCCAGCAGAGCCCCCTCTCCGGCACGTTGAATATCGGCGTCACCTCGCTTGTCGCCGGCTACGTGCTCTCCGATCTGCTGGCGCGATACCGGCGCGCCTGCCCGGGCATCGAAGTCAGCGCCATCGAGGACAATGGCGGCTACCTCGAACATCTCTTGGTCGGCGGCGAACTCGACGTGGCGGTGATGGTGATATCCAATCTGCGTGACCGTATGGCGCTGCAGGCGGAAATCCTCGAAACCTCGCCCTATCGTCTCTGGCTGCCGATGGGCCATCCGCTGGTGTCGGCCGATATCATCTCGGTCGCCGATATCGCCCGCGAACCGTTGATCATGCTGACGGTCGACGAAATCGAGGAGAACACCGGTAAGCTGCTCTCCGCACTCGGCGCCCGCCCGCATGTCGCCTTCCGCACCCGTTCGGTGGAAGCGGTGCGCAGCCTGGTGGCCACGGGCGCCGGCGTGGCGCTGCTTCCCGATCTCGTCTACCGCCCGTGGTCGCTCGAGGGCGACCGCATCGAGAGTCGCGATGTCTCCGGCTCGCTGCCGGTCGTCCAGGTCGGCATGGTCTGGCGCAAGGGCTCCAGCCTGCCGCAGGCGGCGCGCGACTTCGTCGGTATTGCCGAAAGCATGCGCTCCGGCCGTATGCGCTGATATCGGAATTTCCGATATCGCCTTTCTGATAAATGAATTTGCGAAAGCGGCTTTTTGGGATCACCTTCTTCTCAGGGAACGAACCGCCATAAAAAGTGGCAGCAAACCGGGAGACGGATGATGACGAATCTCTTGAAATCCTGCACGGCAGCGCTCGCCTGCCTGGGCTTCGCGACGCAGGGGATCGCCGCCGAGCCATTGAAGGCGCTGGGCAAGGGCGAGGGTGCGGTCAGCATCGTCGCCTGGGCCGGCTATATCGAGCGCGGCGAAACCGACAAGAATTACGATTGGGTTACCGACTTCGAAAAAGAAACCGGCTGCAAGGTTTCCGTCAAGACCGCCGCCACGTCCGATGAAATGGTGTCGCTGATGAACGAGGGCGGCTTCGATCTCGTCACCGCATCGGGCGACGCGTCGCTCCGCCTCATTGCCGGCAAGCGTGTCCAGCCGATCAATACCGATCTGATCCCGAGCTTCAAGAATGTCGACAAGCGCCTGCAGGACGGCCCATGGTACACGGTCGGCGGCGTGCATTACGGCGTGCCCTATCTCTGGGGACCGAATGTGCTGATGTACAATACCGATGCCTTCAAAGACAAGGCGCCGACCAGCTGGGGCGTCGTCTTCGAGGAGCAGACCCTGCCGGACGGCAAGTCGAACAAGGGCCGCGTCCAGGCCTACGACGGCGCGATCTATATCGCCGATGCTGCCATGTATCTGATGGCCCACAAGCCGGATCTCGGCATCAAGGACCCGTACGAACTGACCGAAGACCAATACAAGGCCGCCCTCGACCTGCTGCGCGGCCAGCGCAAACTCGTCTCGCGCTACTGGCACGACGCGATGATCCAGATCGACGACTTCAAGAACGAAGGCGTCGTCGCCTCCGGCTCCTGGCCCTTCCAGGTCAACCTGCTGCAGGCCGACAAGCAGAAGATCGCCTCCACCTTCCCGGATGAAGGCGTCACCGGCTGGGCCGACACGACAATGCTGCACGCCGACAGCGAACATCCGAACTGCGCCTACATGTGGATGGAACATTCCCTTCAGGCCAAGGTCCAGGGCGACGCCGCCGCCTGGTTCGGCGCCGTGCCCTCCGTTCCCGCTGCCTGCAAGGGCAATGAACTGATGGGCGATACCGGCTGCGCCACCAACGGCTTCGATCACTTTGACAAGATCAAGTTCTGGAAGACCCCGGTCGCCAAATGCGCAACGCAGGGCGAATGCGTGCCCTATCACCGCTGGGTGTCCGATTACATCGGCGTGATCGGGGGGCGGTGAGCCGATTCGCCCTGGAGGGTAAATCCCCTCCCCAACCCCTCCCCACAAGGGGAGGGGCTTAAGAGGCAGCGCCTAATCCGGCTGCATCCTGCAGTGATGTGTATCCTGGAGCGCGGCAGGTTAAGCCCCTCCCCGTTGTGGGGAGGGGTTTGGGGCGGGGTCTTCGTCAACCAGGACCAAAGCCCTCTCTAAACATGCAAGACCCGGAGCCCTCCATGACGTCAGCCGTCCGTTTCCAACAGGTATCGCGCCATTTCGGCCAGGTCCGCGCCGTCGACGGCGTCGATCTGGAAATCGCGCCGGGCGAGTTCTTCGCCATGCTCGGGCCCTCCGGCTCCGGCAAGACGACGTGCCTCAGATTGATCGCCGGTTTCGAGCAGCCGACATCAGGCCACATCCAGATCTTCGGCGAGACGGCCGACGGCGTTCCGCCCTACCGCCGCAACGTCAACACCGTATTCCAGGATTACGCGCTCTTCCCGCACCTCAATATTCTCGACAATGTCGCTTACGGGCTGATGGTCAAAGGCGTCGGCAAGGTGGAGCGGACGAAGGCGGCGGGCGATGCCCTCGAGCTCGTCAAACTGCCGGGTTATGGCAGCCGCCGCCCTAACCAGCTCTCCGGCGGCCAGCGGCAGCGCGTGGCGCTCGCCCGCGCCCTCGTCAATAAGCCGAAAGTGCTGCTGCTCGATGAGCCGCTCGGTGCGCTGGACCTGAAGCTGCGCGAGCAGATGCAGGAGGAATTGAAGAGCCTGCAGCGCGCGCTCGGCATCACCTTTGTCTTCGTCACCCACGATCAGGGCGAGGCGCTGTCGATGGCCGATCGCGTCGCGGTCTTCAACAATGGCAATATCGTCCAGCACGGCACGCCGCGGGATATCTACCGCTGCCCGAAGACCCGCTTCGTCGCCGATTTCGTCGGCTCGTCCAATGTGATCGCGCCTGATCTGATGGCCGCGCTCGGCGGCGAGAAACGCTGGGCGAGCCTGCGCCCCGAGGCGATCCGGCTGGCAAGCGACGGCATCGAGGCGAAGGTCGAGCATGCGAGCTTCCTCGGCGCCGCCACCCGTCTCAGCGTCGATCTGAGGGGCAGCCGGCTGCATGTCACGCTGCCGGCAGGCACGCCTGTGCCGGATATCGGCGCCGGCATCCGGCTCACCTGGCAGCCCGCCGATATTCACTACATGGACGATGCGGCATGACGGCACTCATCATCTCCGACGGAAAGACATCGATCCTTCCGGGACGCAGCGGCGTCTTCGGCCGGCTGTCGGATGCCTTCTGGCGACACCCGAAGCTCTTGCTGTTCCTGATGCTGACACCGCCCCTGCTCTGGCTCGGCATCATCTATATCGGCTCGCTGATCGCCTTGCTTCTGCAGAGTTTCTTCTCGATCGACGATTTTTCCGGATTGGTGAATTACGAATTCACCCTTGCGACCTACGCCCAGCTTCTGAGCCCAACGAATTTCGACATCATCACCCGCACCGTCATGATGGCCGCGCTCGTCACCAGCGCTTCTGCATTGATCGCCTTCCCGATCGCCTACTACGCGGCGCGTTATGCGCAGGGCAAATGGAAGGTGCTGTTCTATCTTGGCGTCATGCTGCCACTCTGGTCGAGCTATCTCGTCAAGATCTACGCCTGGAAGCTGATGCTCGCCAAAGAAGGCATCCTGACCTGGATTTTCGAACAGCTCCATCTCTCCTGGCTTCTCGAGGGCGTCCTGAACCTGCCCGTCGTCGGCGGAAATTCGCTTTCGGTCAGCTACCTCGGCACCTTCATCGTCTTCGTCTATATCTGGCTGCCCTACATGATCCTGCCGACGCAGGCGGCCCTCGAGCGTGTGCCCGGCAACCTGATCGAGGCCTCGGCGGATCTCGGCGCCACCCCGCGCCAGACCTTCCGCACCGTGCTGCTGCCCCTGGCGCTCCCGGGCATCGTCGCCGGTTCGATTTTCACCTTTTCGCTGACCCTGGGCGATTACATCATCCCGCAGATCATCGGCTCTTCCAGGCTCTTCATCGGCCAGGCCGTCTATGCGCAGCAGGGAACCGCCGGCAACGTGCCGCTGGCGGCCGCCTTCTCGGTCGTGCCGATCGTCATCATGGCGCTTTATCTGTCGCTCGCCAAAAGACTGGGGGCCTTCGATGCGCTCTGACCTCAAGACATCGCCGCTGCCCCTGAAGATCGCCGCCGCAGGCGGGCTCCTCTTCCTGCACCTGCCGATCCTGCTGATCTTCGTCTATGCCTTCACCACGGAGGAGAAGAGCTATCAGTGGCCGCCACCTGGCCTGACGCTGCAATGGTTCGCCGTTGCCTGGAACCGGCCGGATGTCTGGTCGGCGCTCGGCCTTTCCGTGCAGGTCGCCATCATCGCCACCGCGATCGCGCTCATCCTCGGCACACTCTGTGCAGCTGCCGTCAGCCAGACGAAATTCTTCGGCCGCGAGGCAATCTCGC